>JAYWBB010000001.1:0-57412 GCA_043781855.1 Nevskia sp.
TGCCGCTGCCGCCGGTCTCGTTCGCGAAGAACGACATCGGTTTCGTCGATCCGACGGGTGTCGATCACGACGCGCTCGGCCTCGCGCTGAACAAGGCGCTGTACAACTACATGCACGGCCTCGGCTTCGATCAGGACGTGCGGGGCTGGTTCGCGGAACGCACTCCGCCAACGCGGGTGGCGCGCGATTTCGTCGCACGGGCCATCGCCGGAATGTGAGAACTCCTTTCGCTCCGGGAGAAGGGCTTTCGAGGTTTTCGAGCGGTGCTAGATCCTGCGGAACAGCATCAGCGAAAACGCCGCCTCCGTTGCGAAGGTTTTGCTGAGTTCCAGCGCCGCGCGTCGTTCCGGTTTCGCTTTCCAGACATAAGGCGTCATCAGCAGTAATTGCCGCAGGTTCTCGCGTGTCAGGCTCAGTGGAAAGCGCAGTTCCTGCCGGGCCGCCAGTTCGAACCCGGCCTCGAAGCCGGCGAGGAATTTGTCGGGCTCGTGCGCACGGACTTCGTCGAACAGGCCGGCGCGAACCGTCCAGAGATGATCCGCCGCCGGCGTCACGACGAGCACGTGACCGCCGGGCCGCAAGACGCGACGCATCTCTTCGACGTGCAGCTGCGTGAACAGATTGCCGACGATGTCGATGGAGCGGTCCGCAACCGGCACCAGCGCGCCGCTGGCGACCAGCCAGGTGATTCCGCGAAAGCGCCTGGCTGCCATCTGGATCGCCGGCTTGGCGATATCGAGAGCGATCACTTCAGTTGCAATCCTGGTGAACGCGCTGGTGTACCAGCCTTCGCCGCAACCGATGTCGAGCAGCGTTTGCGCGAGCAGCGGCGCCAGCAGGCTCAGCGCCGCGTCGCGCAGCGGTCGGTAATGGCCAGCGTGCAGGAATTCGCGCCGGGCGCGGAGCATGTCGGGGCCGTCGCCAGGATCGATACTGTTTTTATGCTGTACGGGCAGGAGATTGACGTAGCCATCCCGCGCGACATCGAAGCTGTGGCCCCGTGCGCAGCACCAGTTTTTCGCTTGCCGGTCCAACGGCAGGCGGCAGAGCGGGCAGATGACGCAGGACATGAAGTCGGCGGCTGGCGAGCGGGGCAAGTCCAAGGGTAACGGCTTGCCGCCCCTGCGGCACGTCATCGGCGGCATCGAGCGATCGCGAAGTCCCGCGCCGATAATCCGATCGCCGCCGGCTCCCGGCGACGATCGGATCTTGCTGCTGGCCTGCTTAGAACTGGTAACCGACTCTCAGCGCAAGCTCATCGGCGTAATCGACAGTCGAAACAATATTCTTGTTCGGACTCGCAAGATGGCCGTTGAGATAGTTGTAGAACAGGTCGACGGTGATGTTGCCGCTCGGCTTCCAGCGTACCGCCGGCTGGATCAGCAGGCCGCCCTTGAAGTCATAGAGCGCGGCGAAATCCGCCCGCCAGATCAGCTGCGGGAACGGCTGCTGGAACGCCAGCACCGCTGCGTTGTAACCGCCCTTGAGGCCCGGCGCCACGGTGGTCTGATTGCCGCCCTGGCCTTCCAGTGCACGGCCGAACAGGTCGCTCTCGGACTTGTGCAGCCACTGCGCGACGATGTAGGTGGCGGGAATGGCCGAGAAGAAGCGCTGATACTTTTCCATGACGAGAGCCGTCGTCCATTCCGATTTGACCAGGAAATTCTGGGTCAGCGACGGAGCGGTGAACGTCCGATTCGGCACGTACAGGGCCTCGACGTTGATGATCAGCTGGTCGAGCAGCGATCCCGGTGTGGAATCGATCACGTAGCTGAGACCGCCGCCGAGGTCGGTTTCCTGCTTGTATTCACGGGCAATGTGACCGCGCAGGCCGCCTTGACCTGGCGTCCCCGCAGCCAGCCCGCCGGCCAGCGCGAAGAAGGTATCGAGTTCCTTATGCGCTGCGGCGTAACCCGACTGCGGACCGTTCGGCGTCGGGACAACCGTGGCGCCAAGCAGCCCCGCTGCCGGGAATTCGCTGATCGAAGTATTGAGGCCGGTGACGCCGTTAAGGCGGCTGGCGGCGGCATAGGTGAACCATTCGTCCGCCGACCAGACGCCGGTCGGATCGACTTCGAACGCAGTGTCCTGAAGGACCGCGCCGGAGCCGGGCAAGCCGGGAATGTCGCGATTCACGCCCGACTTGGTCCAGCGGTAGACGCCGTCCGGATTGTAGCGTCGCACCGCGATTCCCTGCACGCCAACCGGGCCAATGGTGCCCTTCAGGCGCAGGCCGTAGCTGTACTTGTTGTCGAAGTCAGTATAACGATCATGCACCGTGAAGCCCGCAGGGATGAGGTTGTACTGCGTGTTCGGGTTGCCCAGAACCGTCGGCTGGAATTTCTGGAAGTAAGCTTCACCCAGCCAGCTTTCGGAAAACTGGTACGAGGTGCGGATCGCCAGTGCCGGCACGCGCTTGTCGGAAAATTCCTCGGATGCGAAATCGAGCACCGAATGCCGGCGCAGGTCGAGACCGTCCGGCACGTCGAGCACGCGGAAGAAGATTGCCTGGCCCCAGGCGATCTGCTGATTGCCAACGCGTAGATCGAACGGGCCGACGTTGTAATCCAGGAACAACGCCGGAAGCGAGATCAGGTAGTTGCGGCCGCTGCGTTCCAGCGGATTCGGGTTATGCGTACCTTCGGCGTCGTACTTGAACTGGTTCGGCTTTTGATAGAGCACGCCGACGGCCTGACTGTTGACCGAGGCCGGATTGTATTCGTGATAAATGGCCGGATCATAGATGCCGGTGACCTTCGCGGTCAGCGAAAGATTCGACGTGAACTTGGTTTCGATCTCGAGTCGCCCGCGCAGGATCGCGAGATTGATGTCGCCCCGTGCGGCCTGGCCGTTGCGGATGGCGACATCGCCGGTGTCGCGAGTCACGGCGCGGCCGTTGAACAGATTGCCGCGCTGGTTGAAGAAGTTCGATTTCTCCCCCGAAGTGCTTACCGCCACTTCCGGCCGGATGAAGCCGGAGACGCCGATATTGAAGGCCGGCGTGCCAAGGAGGCCGATGGAAGACCCGTGCTCCGACGGTGTGGATGGCGCGGATCCCTGTGCATTGGCGTCAGGTGAAGTCGGCTGAACCGTATCGGCAGCAGGAACGGCTTGCAGTTCGGTCGCGGCGCCAGGAGCCTGCGCTCCGGCGGCCGGCTCGGCGGCAGCCGCGCCGGCGGAATGCAGGACAACCGAAAGGGTCGCCGCACACGAAAGGTAATTTCTGATTTTTGTCACAGACTTATTCCCCCAAAAAGATTCTGGCTGTTCGAAATGAACACCCTTGCGGTTCCTGGAGCCGTTACACACTATTTTCGTTATCGGCAGATCGTCGATCGCTCGCAACCTTCCGTCTCTACTCCTCGCGCGATCGTCGCCGCAACTTATTCGTACGATCACGGACGAAGTGTATATGGGGGTCCCAAGCTACAACGACACTCTTTCGAGTAGTTTTTGCGTCTTTTGCCGCCGTTCAACCTACTCGATAATGCCGCACGTCGGCTTTACGCTCGTTCTGATCCGGCCCGGAGCGCCTGGATACCGCTTACCGCAGGTAGACAAAAACGACTCAGTAGCAGCACACCGGCAGGCATGGCTAAGATCACGCGCGCTTTTCGCGTAGCGGCATCCAAAAAAAACTCAATTAAGGAGAATAACTGTGGCGATTTTTACGCATGTAGTTGTCGGATCGAATGACGTTGTCCGCGCCCGTACTTTCTACGATTCCGTACTCGGCACGCTCGGCATCAAGCGCGTGATGAACTTCGACAACGCCTCGCTCTGGGGCATCGAAGGTCCGGAGTTCATGGTCACGAAACCGGGTAATGGCCACCCGTCCACGTCCGCCAACGGCGGCACCATCAGTTTCGTCGCGCCAACCCGCGCCGCTGTGCACGAGTTCCACAAGGCCGCGCTCGCGCTCGGTGGCAAGGACGAAGGCGCACCCGGCCCACGCAGCTTCACGCCGACCGCCTATGCGGCCTATGTCCGCGATCCGGACGGCAACAAGATCTGCACCTACTGCTTCGCGCCGGCCTGAGTCAGCTGGCGGGATCGGCTTTGCGCCGATCCCGCTTTTTTCCGCGCCGCCTGCACGTGTTGCACTGGCGCCCCGGCTGAGCCATCCTCACCTTCATTGCGTTGTCCTACAATTCCGCTGTTTCCTGGAAACAGCATCGCTAGCGGTAAGAAATGAGGAGGCGTCATGAAAACGCAACTAGCCGAAGAATACGTTCAGATCGATGCAATCGAATGGGCGCCGTTTCCCGAAGCGCTGTCGAAAGGCGGCATCCGCTGGAAGCTGCTCCATGCTTCACCGGGATCCAGCTCCTGGAGCGCGATCTTCGATTGCCCGAAGGGGTCGTCGTTCAACGCCCACATCCACGCCGGTCCCGGCGAGTATTTGATGACCAAGGGCCGCATGGACGTGCGCGGCGGCAAAGACAAAGGCGGCGATACTGCGGTGGCGCCGGGGTTCGGTTTCGAGTCCTCGGGCGCGCGTCATGACCAGACGCAGTTTCCGGTCGACAGCGAGTTCTATATGTCCTTCCTCGGACCGCTGATCTTCATCACGGCGGACGGCAATCCGATCGTGACGGTCGGCTGGAAGGAAGTTCAAGGCGCCTGGCAGGCGTTTCTGGATTCCCGCGTGGCCGCGAATCGCCCGGCAGCCGTCGCGGCATAGTCGCAGCGCCGATTGCGCAAAGCGCTCGGCGAAGGTGTTCTCGAAATACTGATCCCGCCCGCAAGGGCGGGCTCCCTCGTGCCTGGCGTTTCATGCGGACTACCCCGACGGGCGGGTCCGTCTACAACGGATGCTCCTATAGTCGTGCAGCGCCGCCGTCGACGGCGCGACAACGCGCAACGAGGAGCAAGATGAAAAACAATGTCGTGGTCGCCGGCGTCGGCATGATTCCCTTCGTCAAACCGGGCCGCAGCGAGCCTTACGACGTGATGGGCGCGACCGCCGTGGAACTGGCGCTGGCCGATGCCGGCATCGGCTACGACCTCGTGCAGCAGGCTTACGCCGGCTACGTCTACGGCGACAGCACCTGCGGCCAGCGCGTGCTTTACCGCGTCGGCATGACCGGCATCCCGGTGTTCAACGTCAACAACAACTGCTCGACCGGTTCCAGTGCGCTGTTCCTCGCGCGGCAGGCGGTGGCGAGTGGTGCGGTGGACTGCGCGCTGGCGGTCGGCTTCGAGCAGATGGCGCCGGGCGCGCTTCAGGACATGTACCGCGATCGTCCGAGCCCGCTCGGTGAGTTCACGCGCATCGCGCAGGAGATCGATCCGGCGCCGGAGGCCTTCATGGCGCCGCACCTGTTCGGCGCGGCCGCCAGTGAATATGCCGAGCACCATGGCACGCGGCCGGCAACGTTCGCGAAGATCGCGGAGAAGGCACGACGGCACGCGGAGCACAACGAACGGGCAATTTTCCGCACGCCGGCGAGCGTCGAAGAAATCCTCGCCTCGCCAAAGATCCACGGCCTGATGACCCGCCTGCAATGCTGCCCGCCGACCTGTGGCGCTGCCGCCGCGCTGATCGTCAGCGAAGCGTTCGCGAAGCGGCACGGCATCGACGCCGGCGTGCGCATCCGCGCACAGGCGATCGCGACCGACTTCGCGTCGACCTTCGAAGATCGCTCGATGATCAAGGTCATCGGCTACGACCTCACCGTTGCGGCCGCGACCCAGGTCTACGAGGAAGCCGGTGTCGGTCCGGAAGACATCGACGTCTGCGAACTGCACGACTGCTTTACCGCCAACGAACTGTTGACCTACGAAGGGCTCGGCCTCGCACCGGTGGGCGGCGCTGAAAAATTCATCTGGGATGGCGACAACACCTACGGCGGCAAGGTCGTCACCAATCCTTCCGGCGGCCTTTTGTCGAAAGGCCATCCGCTCGGCGCGACGGGGCTTGCGCAGTGCTTCGAACTGGTCGAACAGTTGCGCGGCCGCTCGGGCGCGCGCCAGGTCGAAGGCGCGAAGCTCGCCCTGCAGCACAATCTCGGCCTCGGCGGCGCCTGCGTCGTCACGCTCTACGAAGCGGTCTGAAACCGCGTCATAAAAACAGCGTTACCGGGAGGAAGGCATGAGAAAAGACGTCGAGTTCAGGACTTCCGACGGCGTCACGCTGCGCGGCTGGCACTATCTGCCGGACCCGCGCAAGGGCCGCGTGCCAACCGTCGTCATGGCGCACGGATTCTCTGCGACCAAGGAGGTGTTCCTGGACCGTTACGCCGCACTTTTTGCGAGCGCCGGCATCGGCGTCCTGGTCTACGATCATCGCAACCTCGGCGCCAGCGATGGCCAGCCACGGCAGGAGATCGATCCCTGGCAGCAGGTCCGCGATTACCGCGACGCCATCACCTTCGCCGAAACCTTGCCCGAGACCGATATCGATCGCATCGGCATCTTCGGCTCCAGCTACAGCGGCGGACACGTGTTCGTGGTCGGCGCCACCGATCGCCGCGTGAAATGCGTCGTCGCGCAGGTGCCCTTCGTCAGCGGTCTTCGCAATGGTCCGCGCATCGTCCGTGGCGATCACATGAAAGTGCTGCGCCAGCAGTTCGATGCCGACCGCCGCGATCGCGCCGCCGGCAAGCCGCCGGTGATGATCGCGGTCGTCGCACCGGATGGCATGCCCTGCGCGATGGCGACCTCGGACAGTTACGCGTTCAAGGTCAACGTCGCCGACAAGTACGCCAGCACCTGGATCAACGAATGCACGCTGCGTTCGGTCGAGATGTTCGTCGAATACGATGTCAGCGCCTATGTCCCGCACGTCAGTCCGACACCGCTGATGATCGTCGTCGCGATGGAAGATCACCTGACCGTCACCGACATCACGCTCCAGGCTTACGAGAGCGCGCTACAGCCGAAGAAGCTGGTCATGGTCAAGGGCGGCCATTTCCAAGCCTACTTAGATCACTTCGAGGTGGCCGGCGGCAGTGCGCGCGACTGGTTCGTCGAGCATCTGCTGAAGGCGTAGCGCGGGTCAGGCCAGCGTCAAGACGCCGCGCAGGTCCGGAACCACCAGGGCCGGGCCATGGTCCAGCGGCTCGGCCGGCAGACCGGCGCGATTGACCCAGATCGTGTGCAGGCCGAACGACGCTGCACCGGCGATATCCCAGCCATTCGACGAGACGAATGCGATCTCCTGCGCGGGCAGCCCGAGCCGTTCGGTGGCGAGTGCATAGATGCGTGGGTCGGGCTTGTAGATGCCGACGGCTTCGACACTAAGCACCTCGTCGATCAAGCCGCCCAGCGCGGCATGATCGAGTGCCGCGCCGATCATGCGCGGCGTGCCGTTCGAGAGAATCAGTCGCGGCCGCCCAGCGAGCGCCCGCAGGGTTTCGGCAACTTCCGGAAATGCACGGAGCCGCAGATATTCGTCGGCCAGCCGCGCCTCGATGGCCTTGCGCGCATCCAGCCCGAGCACGTCGCAGGCCGCCTGCAAGCCTTGCGCGGTGACGACATCGAACGGTGCGTGACGCCGCATGAGGCTGCGCAGCCAGGTGAACTGCAGCTGCTTGTCGCGCCAATGCCGCGCGAGGAGTGCACCGTGGCCCGGAAACAGCGCCTCGCAGGCCGCCGCCACCGAGGCCACGTCAAACAGCGTGCCGTAGGCATCGAAGACAAAGGCTTTGAAACGATGCGGGGCCATGGGTCGTCCTCGGGGGTTTTTTGGTCACGTAATGATTGCGCCCTTCGAGGCGCGACGCCAGCGACGATTGAAGCGGAAACGAAATTGAGCGGACAATGGCGACGACCCCGCTCCGGGGCCGATGCGACGACTGCGTCGCACGGGTAGCGCAGTCGACCGAGTGCCAGACCATGCCCGAATTGTCTCCGCTGCTGACCGTCCGCTCGCGATTGCAGACCATCGGCCGCGCGCCGCGCACGAGGCGCTGGGGCAAAGGCATCCTGATCTTCCTGATCCTGTTCGGCGTTCTCGGTTTTTTCGCTGCACCGCCGCTGATCCGCCATGTCGCCGAGCAGCAACTGGGCATGCTGCTGGCGCGTCCGGTGACAATCGGCAGGGTTGCGCTGAATCCCTACACGCTCGCGCTGGCAGCGGATCGCGTGCGGATCGGCGAGCGCGAAGGCACCGACGCTTTCGTGACGCTGAACCAGCTGCGGATTCGGCCGTCGTGGACTTCGCTGTTTCGCGGCAAGCCGATCATCGCCGAACTGCTCCTCGATGCGCCGAACATTTTCATCGTCCGCAGCGACGCGCAGCATTTCAACTTCTCGGACCTGATCGAGAAATTCGCCAAATCCGCGCCGACGCCCGATAACGGCAAGCCGACGCTCTTCTCCGTCGCCAACATCCGCATCGAGAACGGACTGATCGATTTCGACGATCGCCTGCTCGGCGCGCATCACCGCATCGACCAGTGGCAGCTCGGCATTCCGTTCATCGCCAACCTGCCCTCGAAGACCGAGATCTTCGTGCGGCCCTTGCTGGCAGCGCACATCGACGGCAGTCCGATGGCGATCACCGGCGAGGTCAAGCCGTTCAGCAACTCGCGCGAGTCGGAGATTGCGGTGAAGCTGGATGCGCTCGACCTGCCGCAGCTGCTGTCCTATCTGCCGACGCCGCCGCCAGTGAAATTGACCAAAGGACGGCTGTCGACGGCGCTCGACATCCGCTTCTCGATGGCCGACGGGCAGCCGCGTGTCGAAGCCAGCGGCACGGTCGATATCGATGATCTCGCCGTCGTCGATCGCCACGGCGAGGCCCTGTTCGCCGCCGCCGCGATTCACGTCATGGCCGAGTCAGCGGAGCCGTTACGCAAGGTCTTCCATCTCGGCGAGCTGCGCATCGAGCGCCCGGTGCTCGCCGTGTCGCGCGATGCCAAGGGCGTGCTCAATCTGGGCGAGCTCGCGCCCGCGCCGAGCGATGCAAAGCCGGCGGCGAGCGCGACGCCCGCCGTCCCGCTCGACGTCACGCTGAAGCAATTCGCGCTGAACGAGGGTTCGATCCGCTTCGAGGACCGGCAGGCCGGCGCAAGCCTTTCGCTCGACAAACTGGCGCTGACGCTCGGCGATTTCGCGATGTTGTCGAAGGAGCCGGCCCGTTACACGCTCGCGGCAAGCCTTGCGCAGGGCGGCGAGTTCTCTTCCGAAGGCGCGCTGGTTTTTTCTGCCCGTACGGTCGATGCGAAACTCGCGATCGATCGCCTCACGCTCGCTGTGTTCCAGCCGTATCTCGCGCCGCTGATCGATGCCCGCATCGCGCAGGGCACGCTGGACCTGCATACGGGACTCAAACTCGACGGGTCCGGGAGCGTCCTGTCCGTGCAGGCGGAAAGTGGCGAGCTGGTGCTCGACGCGTTGCGCGTCGTCGCGGGCGCCAGACCGCATCCGGTCATCGAGCTGGCGCGCGCGACGGCGCACATCGGGCTGATCGACCTCGCGGCGCGCAAGGCGGAATTGCCGGGTCTCGAAGTCGACGGCCTCGTCGTCAACGCCGAGCGCGCAGGCGACGGCAGCATCGATCTCGCCGCGCTGGTCAAGCGCGACGGCAGCAGGACGGCGGCGAAGGCCGCGCCGGTGGAGGCCGCATGGCATTACGCCATCGCAAATCTAGCGCTGACCCGGTCGACGATCGGTTTCGTCGATCGCATGAATGCCGCGCCGGTCACACTGCGCGTTTCGCCGCTGCAAGTGAAAGTACAGAATCTCAGCGACGACACTGCCAAGCCCTGGGGACTCGACCTGTCCGGTACCTTGCAGAGCAAGGGCACGTTCGCGCTGCGCGGCGCGCTGACCGTGGCGCCGCTCAAACTGGCGGCCCATATCACTGCGAGCGCGCTCGACCTGGCGACATTCGAGCCCTACTTCGGCGCGAAACTGAATGCCTCGATCGCGAGTGCTTTGCTGGGCATGAACGGCGATCTGACGCTGAGCCAGGCCGGTGAAACCTGGAAGGTGTTGTACAAGGGCGACGCCGCGCTCGGGGATGTCCGTATGCTCGACAAAAAGACTTCGGACCTGTTCGCGGGATGGAAATCCTTGAGCGTGTCGCAGGTCAAGGCCGCGTACGACGAGCGCGGGCCGGATGTCGACATCGGCAGGATTGCCCTGAGCCAGTTCTTCGCACGAATTTTTCTGGACAGCAGCGGCCAACTCAATCTCGGCAATATCGTCGCGCAGGAAAACGCGCCGACGCAGTCGCTGACGCGCGCCGATGAGCCGGCTTCGGCGCCGGTTGTGGCAGCGGCCGCGCCGGCCGTGCCGCCAGCCAATCTGCGCTTCGGCGAGATCGTACTGAGCGGTGGCAATGTCGACTACACCGACAACTTCATCAAGCCGAACTTCAGCGCCGATCTGACCGGCATCGAGGGCCGGATCGGCGCTTTCGGGACGCAGTCCACGGAAGCCGCGCCGGTGCAGTTGAAAGCGCGGCTCAACGAGAGCGGGCCGGTGGTGATCGACGGCAAGGTGAATCCGCTGGCCGCCACGCCTTTCCTCGACCTCACGGCGAGCGCGCGCGATATCGAACTGACCCGCTTCGCGACCTACTCCACGAAATACACCGGCTATCCCATCGTCAAAGGCAAGCTGCTGGTTGACCTGCACTACTTGCTCGACCAGGGCCGGCTGACCGCGAACAATCACCTGTTCATCGACCAGCTGACCTTCGGCGATCGCGTCGACAGCCCGACCGCGACCAGCCTGCCGGTGCGCTTCGCGATTTCGCTGCTCAAGAACCGGCGCGGCGAGATCGACATCGACGTGCCGGTGTCGGGCTCCTTGTCTGATCCGCAGTTCAGCGTCGGCAGCCTGATCTGGCATGCCTTCGTGAACCTGATCGAGAAGGCCGTGACCGCACCGTTCAGTCTGCTCGCCGGCGCCTTCGGTGGTGGTGCGGATCACGAAAAGATGAGCTACGCCGAGTTCGCAGCCGGTTCGGCAACGCTCAGCGACGCCGAGGCGGCCAAGATCGAGACACTCGCCAAGGCGCTGGCGGATCGGCCGTCGATCCAGCTCGAACTCGTCGGCCGGGTCGACCCGGCGCTCGATGGCCCGGCGCTCAAGGCGGCCGCAGTCGAGCGCCAGATCAAGCTCCAGAAGATCAAGGATGTGGTCGGCAAGGGCGCGAGCATCGACGTCGAAAGCGTCAGCATTCCCGCCGAGGAATACGCGAAGTATCTGACCCGTGCCTATCAGGCCGCCGACTTCAAGAAACCGCGCAACGCCGTCGGTCTCGCCAAGTCGCTGCCGCCGGACGAAATGAAGGCGCTGCTTCTGGCCAACGCTGTGGTGGTCGACGCGGACCTGCTGTCGCTCGCACAGCGCCGCGCGAGTGCGGTGCAGGAGCGGCTGGCAGGTAAGGTCGAAGCCGACCGGATTTTTGTCGTGGCGCCGAAGCTCGACGCGAGCGACATCAAGGAAGGGACGCCGACCCGCGTTGAATTCATGCTCAAGAGCTGAGTCTCGACGGCGACCGTCGCAGCAGCCTCAATGATTGCGCCCCTCGATTTCCAGCGCCAGCCAGTGCAGCGCCGCGCCACGCGGGCCCAGCGGCGCGAGTGCGGCGCGCGCCTCGTCGAAGGTCTTCGCGGTCAGCGCCTTCGCGGCGTCGAAACCGAGCAGCGAAGGATAAGTGGATTTTTCCTGCGCCCGGTCCTTGCCGGCGGTCTTGCCGAGCACTTCCGTGCTCGCGCTCTCGTCGAGCACGTCGTCCTGGATCTGGTAGGCGAGGCCGAGCCGCTGACCGTAAGTCTCGAGCGCCCTCGCAATGTCCGAGGCGGCACCGGCTGCGGCCGACGGCATGCGCAGGCAGCTCAGAATCAGCGCGCCGGTCTTGCGCGCATGCAGCGATTCGAGACGCGGCAGCGCAATGCGCTGGCCTTCCGATTCGATATCGACTGCCTGGCCGCCGACCATGCCGCGCGAGCCGGCGGCGAAACCCAATGCCGCGACGACGCGCAACTGCCGCTGCGCGACGAAGCCATCGGGCGGGATCATTTTCGTCAGCACTTCGAACGCGAGCGCCTGCAGGGCGTCGCCGACGAGAATGCCCATCGCCTCGTCGTATTTCCTGTGCACGGTCGGACGGCCGCGGCGCAGGTCGTCGTCGTCCATCGCCGGCAGATCGTCGTGGACCAGCGAATAGGCGTGAATCAGCTCCACCGCGACCGCCTGTGCATCGAGCGCATCGAGAGGCAGTTCCAGCGCTTCGCCTGCGGCATAGACCAGGAGCGCACGCAGGCGCTTGCCACCCTCGCAGGCGTAGCGCATGGCCTCATGCAAGCGCACCGGGTCATCGGTCGTGGGCGGCAGCGCGGCATCGAGCGCGTGCGCGAAGCGTTCCAGATATTTCGGCGTGCGCTGCCCGAAGTCGCCCGTGATCAGGCCGGTGTCGGAGGCTGCAGGAGTCAAGATCGAAGTCCCTTGCGTGGAAGAAGGAAGGCTGACGGCCGCAGTTTGAAGATGAGACACTTCGCGCCGCGCAGGCCGGGCGCGAAGTTTGAACCGAAGCCTGTTGACGCGACAAGCCCGACCCACTCATGAACAGAGCCCCGATGCGCGACCCGATGGCAGCCCCGATCAAGGCCCTCATCCATGAGTTGATCCGTGATGTCCCGGATTTTCCCAGGCCGGGCATCCTGTTCAAGGACATCACGCCGCTGCTCGAGGATGTCGCCGGTTTCCGCGCCGCGATCACGCAGCTCGCTGCATGCGTGGAGCCCCATGCGCCGGCTGCGTTGGTCGCGATCGAATCGCGCGGCTTCATCATCGGCGCGCCGTTGGCCTTGCACATGGGGCTGCCGCTGGTACTGGTGCGCAAGCCGGGCAAGCTGCCGCGGCAGATCGAGTCGGTGGCTTATCAGCTCGAGTACGGCGAGGACCGCCTGGAAGTGCACGTCGATGCGATCCGGCCCGGCACGCGCTATGCGATCGTCGACGACGTGCTTGCGACCGGCGGCACCGCCGAGGCCGTGGCCAAACTGATCGGTCGGCTTGGCGGCCTCGTGATCTGCCAGGCTTTTCTGATCGAACTGGGTTTTCTCGAAGGTCGTGGCCGCCTCGGCGCCAGCGGCGTGGAAAGTCTGATTTCCTACGCTTGAGGAATTGCCGAGGCGCTTTCGCCGATTTTTCGTTCGATCTTGGTATCATGTGCCCCAGAAAAGACCGGCGCGCATGAATTTCCAAGGCAACAGAGCCGCCAAAGTACGCAATGATCCGTCGGATCCGGCGCAGCGAGCCGAGTCTGCGGGCTGCGGTCCCGCGCCGAATGCCGGCGCCCGTTCGATCACCCCGATGACCATCGAGTATTCAACGAAGGATTCCTTGTTGATCGCATCCTCGTTTCAGGATCACATCCTGCCGGGGGTCTCGAGAACGTTCGCGCTGACCATTCCGCAATTGCCGCCTCCGCTCGCAGGCGTCGTAGCGAACGCCTATCTGTTGTGCCGCATCGCCGACACGATCGAGGATGAACCGGCTCTTGCCGCCGACGCGAAGGTCCGTCTGACCGAGCAGTTTGCGGCACTGGTCGGCGGTCGCGGCTCGGTCGACGCCTTCGTCGCGGAGCTGGCGTCGCAGCTATCGAGCGCGACGTCGCCGGCCGAACACGAACTCGTGATCAACACGGCGCTGGTCCTGCAGATGACGCATAGCTTCGGCGTGGTGCCGCGCGCGGCGATCGAACGCTGTGTCGCCATCATGTGCCGCGGCATGCACCGCTTCCAGCAGAGCGCCGGGCTGGACGGCCTGCGCGATCTCACTGAAATGGGGCGATATTGCTACTACGTCGCCGGTGTCGTCGGCGAGATGCTGTGCGAGCTGTTCTGTGAATTTTCGGATTTCACCAGCGAGCGCCGGGCCACGCTGCAACGCTACGCCGTGTCGTTCGGGCAGGGCCTGCAGATGACCAATATCCTTAAGGACATGTGGGAAGACCGCGCGCGCGGCGTGTCCTGGCTGCCGCGCAAGGAATTCGAGCGGCACGGTGTGGCGCTGACGCACATCGACCCGGCGCGACAGACCGCGGCCTTCCAGCGGGCTTTGAACGAGTTGATTGCGGTCACCCATGCGCAGCTCAATTTCGCGCTCGAGTACACGCTCGCGATTTCGACGCGCGATGCCGGCATCCGGCGGTTTTGCGCCTGGAATATCGGCATGGCGCTGCTGACCCTGCGCAAGATCGTCGCGCGTCCCGGCTATGCCAGTGCGGTAGAGGTCAAGATTTCGCGCACGGCCGTGGTCTGGGTCATGTTCCTGACGCGTATCGGCATCCGCAGCAACGCCTGGCTGCGCTTCCTGTTCCGCCGCGCGGCGTCGGGCCTGCCGCAAATCGAGACGGTTCCCGCGCAGGCGCCGCTGGAAGCTTGATCGTACGCAGGGCGAACAGGCGCAACATCGGGTCATGGTTCGCCGCGACGACGATCGGCAGGCTCGGCACGAATTCCTTTTTCAATCGGGTGCAATGATGAACGCTGTGAGTACCGCCCGCGGAATACGCGAATTCTTCAGCCCGGCGTTCGCGGCTGATCGGCGGCTCGATGCGGCGATCGATCGGGGTCGCGAGGCGCTGCTGAAGCTCCAGGCGCCGAGCGGCGAGTGGTGCTTCGAGTTCGAGGCCGACTGCACAATCCCCGCCGAGTACATCCTGATGATGCATTTCATGGATGAGATCGACTGCGGCCTCCAGCAGCGCCTAGCGCGTTATCTGCGCGCGCAACAGGTGCTCGACGACCACGGCGGCTGGCCGCAGTACCGGGGCGGCGGGCTCGATCTGTCCTGCACGGTCAAGACCTATTACGCGCTGAAGTGCGCGGGCGACGACATCGAAGCCCTGCACATGCGACGCGCCCGCGACGCGATCCTCGCGGCCGGCGGCGCCTCGCGCAGCAACGTCTTCACGCGGATTCTGCTGGCGATGTTCGGGCAGGTGCCCTGGGCTGCGGCGCCGTTCGTGCCGGTCGAGATCGTGCTGTTCCCGCGCTGGTTTCCGTTCGAGATCTACAAGGTCGCGACCTGGGCGCGGGCGGTCATGGTGCCGCTATTCGTCCTGTGCTCGCTGAAAGCAAAGGCGAAGAACCCGCAAGGAGTCCACATTCGGGAACTGTTCATGCGGCCGCCCGGCGAGGAGACCCAGTGGTTTTCGAACAAGGGCGGGTTCGCCAATTTCTTTCTCGCGCTCGACAAGTTCGGCCGCGCGATGGACCGCTTCGCGCCGAAGGCCCTGCGGCGTCTGGCGATCAAGCGCGCGGAGGCCTGGTTCGTGGCGCGCCTCAACGGCGAGGACGGCCTCAACGGCATCTTCCCGGCGATGGTCAATGCCTACGAAGCGCTCGCACTGCTCGGCTATCCGGCCGAACACCCGCTGCGCGCGACCAGCCTGAAGGCGATCCAGAAACTCATCCACGAACTGCCGGACGGCAGTGCCTATGTTCAGCCCTGCCTGTCGCCGACCTGGGATACCGGCTGGGCGATGATGGCGCTGCTGCATGCCGACGCACCCGATGGCTCCAGCCGAAAGCGCACGGCCGCCGCGATCAGGCGTGCCGAAGAGTGGCTGCTGCCGCGCCAGATTCTCGATCACATCGGCGATTGGGCGGTTGCCGCGCCGAAACCGGCGCCGCGTCCGGGCGGCTGGGCATTCCAGGACCAGAATCCCTACTACCCGGATCTTGACGACACCGCCGTGATCGCCGGCGTGCTGCATCTGGCCGGCCGCGATGGTGTCGGAGCCAACCGTCATGCCGAGTGCACGACGCGCGCAACGGAATGGCTGCTCGGTCTGCAATCGAAGAACGGCGGCTTCGGCGCCTACGACGCCGACAACACGCATCACTGGATCAACTCGATCCCGTTCGCCGATCACAAGGCCATGCTCGACCCGCCGACCGAAGACGTGACCGGCCGCGTGCTCGCCTACCTCGGTGTGCTCGGTGGTTCCGAACGCAGGAGCCCGGAACACCGCCCGGCCATCGAGCGCGCGCTCGTCTATCTCAAGAAGACGCAACAGCCCGACGGTTGCTGGTGGGGCCGCTGGGGCACGAACTACATCTACGGCACCTGGAGTGTGCTCGCGGGACTGGCGCTGGTCGGCGAGGACCTGCGCGCGCCTTACATCGTCAAGGCCGTCGACTGGCTGAAAGCGCGGCAGAACGCCGACGGTGGCTGGGGCGAGTCCAACGACACCTACTTCAATCCCGAGTTGCGCGGCGCGATGCCCGGCCCGCAGGGCAACATCAGCACACCGAACTCGACGGCCTGGGCGCTGCTCGGCTTGTTGGCGGTCGGCGACTGCGAATCGGAAGCGGTTCAGCGCGGTGTCGAATGGCTGATCGGCAACCAGGCCGGCAGCGATCCGGAAGGGGGCAAGTACGACGGCCTCTGGCACGACGCCGGCCAGAATGCGCCCGGTTTCCCGCGCGTGTTCTTCATGAAGTATTACGGCTACGACGCCTACTTCCCGCTGTGGGCGCTGACTCGCTACCGGCAGTTGCGCGCGCGCCGCGCAGCCTGAGTCAGCGCGAGCGGAAGGCCCATGAATGCGCCCGTCGGCGTCGTTGTCGCACTCCTGTCGGAGGCGAAGGCGCTGGGCCTGAAGCACCCGCGCCCGGGCCTGAATTCCGGGGGCTTGCCGACGTTGCAGATTTACGTTTCCGGCATGCGCGAGGGGCCCGCGCGCGAGGCCGCCACGGCGCTGGCCGATGCCGGTGTCGCGGCGCTGCTCAGCTTCGGCACCGCTGGCGGACTCGACCCTGCTCTGAGTGCCGGCGCCGTGGTTTGTCCGCAGCGCGTGTTGTACATGGATGGCCATGTCGTTGAAGCCGATGCCGCCTGGCGCGCGCGGCTGGTTGCACGCTGTGCCGACATCGAACTCATCGACGGCATGATCCTGACCACGAGGCAGACGCTGCTCAATTCCGGCATCAAGTACCTCGCACGCACGCAGAGCCAGGCCGTGGCCGTCGACCAGGAAAGCTCGGCGATCGCCGATGTCGCGCGCGCGCGCGGGCTGCCGTTTCTCGCGCTGCGCGCCATCGTCGACGACGCCGAGGCGACACTGCCGCTGGCGGTGGTCGATGGGGTCGATGCTTACGGCCGTGCGCGGCCGCTCGCGATGATCGGCGGACTGCTGCAATCGCCGTGGCAGATTTCGAAGTTGCCGGGGCTGGCACGCGCATTCGCCGATGCCCGGCGCTCGCTGCGCACGATCGTGAAATGCGCGCCTGACTTCGGCTGGAACCCCGATACACGATGACGACACGCCAGACCCCACCCGCCACGCCCGTCCTCGTCACCGGCGCGACCGGCTTCGTCGGTTCGGCGGTCGCACGCACGCTGCTCGCGGCCGGCTTCCCGGTCCGGCTGCTGACGCGGCGCGGGTCCGATCGCCGCAATCTCGAGGGCCTCGATGCCGAGATCGTCGAAGGCGATCTGCGCAACGCCGCCTCGCTGAAGCGCGCCGTCGCAGGCTGCGGCGCGCTGTTCCATGTCGCAGCCGACTACCGGCTGTGGGCGCCGAATCCGGAGGAGTTGTATCAGGCCAACGTCGAAGGCACGCGCGCGCTGATCGGCGCAGCAGCCGAGGCCGGCGTCGGCCGGATCGTTTACACGAGCAGTGTTGCCGTGCTCGGCATTCCGAAAGACGGCACGCCGGGCCACGAAACCACGCCGGTGACGGTGGCTGACATGATCGGCCACTACAAGCGCTCGAAGTTTCTCGCCGAGGAAATCGCGCGCGACTTCGCGACGAAAGGCGCACCGGTCGTGATCGTGAATCCCTCGACGCCGATCGGACCGAGAGACGTGAAACCGACGCCGACCGGGCGCGTTGTTCGCGATGCCGCAGCGGGCAGGATGCCGGCCTATGTCGACACCGGCCTCAATGTCGCCCATGTCGACGACGTCGCCAACGGCCATCTGCTCGCGTACTTCAAGGGCGTGATCGGCGAGCGTTACGTGCTCGGCGGCGAGGACCTGAGCCTGCGCCAGATTCTCGAAATCATCGCCGACATCGTGGGCCGCCGGCCGCCGAAGATTCGCCTGCCGCACGCGGCGGTGATGCCGGTGGCCTATGTCGCCGAGGCGCTGGCGCGCATCACCGGCAAGCCGCCGGTTGCGACGATCGAAGAAATCCGCATGTCGAAGAAGCGGATGTTCTTTTCCTGCGAGAAAGCGCGGCGCGAATTGGGTTATGTGCCACGGCCGGCACGGATGGCGCTCGAAGATGCGGTAACGTGGTTCCGCGACAATGGCTACTTGCGCTGAGGCTCTGCCGAGCTGAAAAAGGTGTTCAATCCGTTTTTGGCGCCTCAGCCACGCTCCGCCTGCCGCCACAGTGCACGCGTCTCGACCCACTGCCACGACAGCAGCGCCGGAATGCCGAAGCCGAGTTCGCGCAGGCGCCGCGCCAGCGACAGTGCGACCGATACTTCCGCCGGCAGGCCGACCAGCCGACCGAATACGACGTAGCCCGCTTCCTGCACACCCAGGCCGCCCGGCACGAAGAACGCGAAATGGCGCAAGGCCAGCGTCAGGCTCTCGACGGCCAGCGCCGCCTGCGGGCTGACGTCATGGCCGAGCAGATGCAGCGCCAGCCAGGTCTCGAAGGCGCCGACCATCATGCCGGCGAGCTGCCAGAACAGGGCGAGCGCCAGCGTCGCGTAGCGGGCGGTCAGCGCACGGACTTCGGCATCGAGAACGACCGCATCGCCGAACAGCGCGGCAACGCGGCTTTCTTCCCCGAGCATCGCGATCAGCCCGCGTTCGACACGCGCGAAAAGCGAGCCGTGACGCAGCAGCAGGTAGAGTCCGATCGGCACCGGCAGCGATACCGCCAGGCCGAGCGCGAGTGTCTCCAGCAGGTCGTGGTCCTGCGTCGCCGCCAACAGCAAAACGAGGCCGAGGGCCGTGAACAGGAACTGGTTGACGATTGTCAGCAGCACTTCGACGATCACGCTCGCCGCGACTGCCGGCGCCGGCAACGGGCGCAGTAGCGCGAGACGGATGCCGACCAGTTCGCCGCCGACACTGGCGAGCGGCAACAAGCGACTGACCGCCTCGCGGATCGTCGCGATCCACCAGAGCCAGGGCAGGGTTGCGTGCCGCACCGGATCGCGCGGATGCAGCAAAACGCGCCAGCCCTCGGCATCGAACAAAAGTGGCAGTGCGTGAAACGGAACCAGCCAGAGCAGGCCCCAGCCGGCCGTGTTCAGTACGCCGAGGATTTCGCCGAAACCGCTGTGCGCGACCAGCGCGGCGAGCAGCGCCAGCCCGAGCAGGCCAGCGATCAGCGGCAGGCGTTTCAAGCGCCGCGACTCCGGCCGAAGTCGGCCCAGCGACCGCAGACGGCCTGGCTGGCGACGATTGCGGCATGCACGCGCGGCGACAGCAGCGCGGCCAGTTCATCGTCGTGGCGATAGCGCTGCATCGTCGGCGTCAGGCCACGTTGCGTCGCGGGATGGAGATAGATTTCGCTGAGTCCTGTCGGCATGTTTGCAACGACGGCCAGCAGCGTGGCCTCATCCATCGCGCCGCTGTGTGCGAGGCCATAGACCTGATCGTTGTAGAGCAGGCCGGCGCGATCCAGCCGCCACTGCATCAGCTTCAGCCAGGGCCCCAGCAGCGGCGTAGTGTGCGGCTCGCGCGGCAGACGCACGGCGCGCAGGCCATGACGCCGGCCGATTCTCAGGATCAGGCTCAGCACCGTCGGGTGCAGATGGAAATGTTTGTGGGCATTGACGTGATCGAGCGCCAGGCCGGTGGCGGCGAACGCCGCGAACTGCGCTTCGATCTCGACTTCGAGCTGACGCCGCACGTGCGGCAGAAAGAAGAAGCGGAAGCCATCGCGCGCCATGTGGTTGCCGAAGTGGCCGTCCTTGTCGACGAGGTCGGGAATCGCCGACGGCGGCGAGACGGCCGGACCGTCGGCGAGCACGAGATGCAGGCCGACGCCGAGCTGCGGTAAACGCCGCGCTCGCTCGACGGCATCGCCCACGGCTTTTGCGCCGACCATCAGGCTCGCGGTGGTCAGCACGCCATCGCGGTGCGCGCGTTCGACCGCCTCGTTGACTGCGAGATCGAGTCCGAAGTCGTCGGCGTTGACGATCAACCGACGTGTCGGGATTGCGGCGTCCGACACTCAGGCTTCGTGCGCGTGCAGGAAGCGGAAGAACTCCACGCCTTCACGCAGGCGCCGCTTCATCATTCCCCAGTCGGCGAGCATTTCCCGGACGATCTCCCAGATCTTCTTCGGGCGGAAGTAGAAGCGTCGGTAGAACACTTCCATACTGTGGAAAATCTCTTCCTTCGACAGATGCGGGTAGCTGATCGCGGCGAGCTGCACGCCTTTTTCGTTGACCAGGTTGACCGCGTCGTTCTCCTTGAGCCAGCCGTTTTCGACGGCCTGCTTGTAGAGCGTCGTGCCGGGGTAGGGCGCGGCGAGCGAGACCTGGATCGTGTGCGGATTGATCTCCTTGGCGAACTCGATCGACTTCTCGATCGTCGCTAAAGTCTCGCCTGGCAGGCCGAGGATGAAGGTGCCGTGGATCTTGATGCCGAGCTTGCGGCAGTCCTCGGTGAAGCGCCGCGCGATGTCGACCTTCAGGCCCTTCTTGATGTTGTGCAGAATCTGGTCGTCGCCGGACTCGTAACCGACGAGCAGCAGGCGCAGACCGTTCTCCTTCATGATCTTCAGCGACTCGAACGGTACATTGGCCTTGGCGTTGCAGGACCAGGTGATGCCGAGTTTTCCTAGGCCCCGCGCAATGTCGTGCACGCGCGGCATGTTCGAGGAATCGGTGAAGGTGTCGTCGTCGAACATCAGCTCCTTCACTTCCGGCATGTTCTCCTTGATCCACTTCGCTTCGGCGATGACGTTGTCGGCCGAGCGCACACGGTAGCGGTGCCCGCCGACCGTCTGCGGCCAGAGACAGAACGTGCACTTCGAGCGGCAACCGCGTCCCGTATAAATCGAGATGTAGGGATAGTTCAGATAGCCGATGAAGTAGTTCTTGATTGTCAGGTCGCGCTTGTAGACGGGCGCCACGAACGGCAGCGCGTCCATGTCCTCGATGGTCGCGCGCGGCGGGTTGTGCTTGACCGTGCCGTCGGCGAGCCGATAGCTCACGCCGACCGTGTCCTGGTAGGGGCGGCCGGAGGCGATGTCCTTGCAGGTGTAGTCGAATTCCTCGCGCGCGACGAAGTCGATCGCGTTCGACGCCTTCAGCGAGCCGGTGGCATCGACCGCAACCTTCGCGCCGACCATGCCGATCAACCCGTCGGGCTTGCGCGCCTTCAGAAGCTCCGCGAACTTGGCGTCGGTCGGGAACGACGGCGTGCTGGTGTGGATGATGACGAGATCGTAGTCGGCGGCGATCTTCAGCGTTTCCTCGACACCGATCTCGTCCGCCGGCGCGTCGAGCACGCGGCTGTTCGGCACCATCGCTGCCGGCTGCGCCAGCCAGGTCGGGTACCAGAAGCTCTTGATCTCGCGCTTGGCCTGATAGCGGCTGCCGGCGCCACCGTCGAAGCCATCGAAAGAGGGGGCCTGCAGGAACAGGGTCTTCAGGCCGGTGGTGTTCATCGTCATGGTCATCCTTAGCAAAAGCGTCAGTCGGAAATACGGGCGAAAATACGGTCAGGCGGAAATGCGGGCCGAAACCCCGGAATCTATCTTCATCTGCTGGCCGCGCCAATGAATTTTGCCACTGCCGAACGCGCAAGCCCAGAGCAGCAGGGAAAGGCAGTCGCGCAGCGGGAAGGATGCGAGGTTGGCGAGCCAGTGCTGCGCACGACTCTCGTCTCTGCGGGCCTCGACGAACAATACGAGTCGCGCGCCGATCGCGCCTGCGGCGAGCGTGAGCGCAAGGCTGTCGGCACCGCTCAGCGCAAGGCCGGCGAGCGCGACCGGCACCGTGAAACAAACGCCGGTGAAGAGGTAACTGCATGGACGCACGGAGCGGATGGTGCGGAACCAGCGCAGCTCGCGCGCCACAAGATCGGCAAAGCGGGTCTCCACGACATCGGTCACGACTTCGCAATCCGACAGCACGGTTTTCAGCCCTCGCGCGCCGATGAATTCTCCGAGCCAGTAGTCGTCGGCGACGAGGTTGGCGATGGTCTCCAGGCCGCCGATGGCGGCCAGCGTGTCGCGCCGGAACGCCAGCGTTGCGCCGAAGGCGAAGCGCGTGGAGCCGAACAGGTGGGCGAGGCAGATCGATGGCCGGAACCATTCGTCGATGAACTGCACGCCGAGCCGCGACCACAGGCCGCTGACCGCCCGGCCGCGGTAGAGGCAGGTCACGAGTCCGACCGCTGGCTGCGCCAGCGGCGCGGTGACGCGCGAGAGATAGTCCGGCTGCACGGCGATATCGCTGTCCGCCAGCACGAACCAATCGTGGCGCGCGTGGGGCAGCAGGTTCACGACGTTGCTGATCTTGAGATTGATCCCGTAAACGCGAGGATCGCTGACGACCACGATGTCGCGTTCGGGAAACTCGGTCTTCAGGCGCTGTGCGACAGAGAGCGCAGCATCGTCTGCCTCGCGCGTGCCGAATACGATCTGATACTCGGGATGGTCCTGCACGCAGAAGCTGCGCAGATTTTCATAGAGCCGGGGCTCTGCGCCGCAAAGCGGCTTCAGCACGGTTACCGGAGCGGCAATGCTCGCTGCGCAGCGTTGTCCACGCCGCCACCAGACCGCGAACAGCGTCAGCAGAATGTAGACCGCTGCCGCGATCAGCAGGATATGGCCCGCTAAACGAAGTACGGTGGCGAGGTGCAAAGGGGCGTCTCGGATCGAAGTTCGTGGCACGCATCCTAACGATGATGCGCGCGGTTTGCAGCGATTTGTTCAGATCGGTTCGTCGTAAGCTGCGGTTAAGTTTTCCGGCTGAAACTTGAGTCCCGTTACGCTCGGGCGGTGTGAGTGCCGACCAGGTCATGCACGAACGAAAACATTCGTTCAGCGTATGGAATTGCCGGCTCTAGTAAACTACGCCTCGTGAAGCCGTCATCACTCGCCACCGCACCCATGCCCCGCCCCGTTTTTTCCGGTCGCAAGGGCCCCCGCTCTGCGTCGATTCCCGCCCCGAGATGAGTCGTCAGTTCGACGCAAAGGCGGCCCCCCGCGTTGCTGCGGCGCAGGCCCAGCCGAATATTGCCCTCATCAAGTATTGGGGCAAGCGCGACCTTGCCCTGAACCTGCCCGTGGTCGGCTCCCTGTCGATCACGCTGGATCGACTGTGGACCCGTACGGAAGTACGTTTTGATCCCGGTCTGGATGCAGATCGCATGACTTTGAACGGCCGTGACGACTCCAGGCAGCGCCTGCGCGCGAGCGCCTGCCTCGATCTGCTGCGCACGCGCGCAGGCGAGGCGTGGCGTGCCAGCATCGTCAGCACGAACAATTTTCCGACCGGCGCCGGGCTGGCTTCGTCCGCGTCGGGTTTTGCTGCGCTCGTGCTGGCCGGCGACGCCGCGCTTGCGCTGGGCCTCTCGCGCACGGAACAGTCGGTGCTCGCGCGGCGCTGTTCGGGCTCGGCCGCACGTTCCATCTTCGGCGGTTATGTCGAGTGGGTGCATGGCCAACGGGCAGACGGCGAAGATTCCGTGGCGTTTCCGATTCTCGACGCCGAGGCCTGGCCGCTGCGCGTCGCGGTCGCGATCACTTCGACGGCCGAGAAAGAGATCGGCTCGACCGTTGGCATGAATCGCACGGCGGAGACCAGCCCGTACCAGCGGGCCTGGATCGACGGCCAGGAAGCCGATCTCGTCGAGGCTCGCGCTGCCGTTGCAGCGCGTGATTTCGAGCGTCTCGCGAATATCTCCGAACACAGTTGCCTGAAGATGCATGCGCTGGCGCTGGCCGCACAGCCGGGCCTGCTGTACTGGAACGCCGCGACGGTCGCCTGCATGCATCGCGTGCGCGCGCTGCGGGCGCAGGGCCTGCCGGTGTTCTTCACGATCGACGCCGGACCGCAGCTCAAGGCCGTTTGCGAGCCTGCCGCTGCAACAGCGGTCGCCACCGCGCTGCGCGAAGTGCCGGGGGTTCTGGATGTCGTCGAAACCGGGCTCGGCGGCGCTGCGCGCCTGATCGACGTCGCGGCAGCGGTCGCTGCATGAACATCACCGCGAGCGCACCCGGCAAGCTCGTCCTGCTCGGCGAATACGCCGTGCTCGAAGGCGCGCCGGCGATCTCGATGGCGGTCAATCGCCGGGCGATTGCGCGGCTCAGGCCGCGGCTCGGTACGCGCTGCGAGGTCGCCGCACCCGATATCCTCGCGGCGCGCGTGCCGTTCGTGATCGGCGCCGACGGCCTGCCCGACTGGAGCGAGGCCGGCGACCACGCCGGCAGCCTCGGTCTGGTCGATCAGGTGCTGCGAGGGCTGGCCGACGAACAGCTCAGCCCGCCGTCCGGCAGAGGCTTCAGCCTCGAACTCGATACCGGCGAATTTTTCGATCGCGTCGGCAACGAGCGCCTGAAGCTCGGGCTTGGGTCGAGTGCCGCACTGACCGTCGCGCTGGCGACTGCGCTCGTGGCGCACGCCGGCCGCGGCGCTGCGGCGGCCAACCGCCGCGTCTGGCTGCAACGGCTGCTGGCGCTGCACCGCAAGTTCCAAGGCGGCCATGGCAGCGGTGTCGATGTCGCGACCAGCCTCATCGGCGGCGTGATCTCGTATCAGCTGACGCCCGACCCGAACAGCGGCTGGATGAATCCCATCGCCCGCGATATCGTCTGGCCGGAGTCGATCCAGCGCCTCTACGTCTGGTCGGGCCGATCGGCCTCGACACCGAAGCTGCTCGCTACGCTTGAGGCCTGGCGCGCGATGCACGCGGCGGAATACAACGCATTGATGGGCCATTTGACTGCGATCGCCGAAGCGGCGGTCGCAAACCTCGCAGCGAACGATGGCGCGGCCTTGATCGCGGCCGCTGGCGCGTATGCCGAAGGCCTGCACGCACTCGGCAGCGCCAGCGGCGTTCGCATTTTTTCGGACGAGCATCTGGCCATCGGTGCGCTCGCCCGCGAAGCCGGCCTGGTCTACAAACCCTGCGGCGCCGGCGGCGGCGACGTGGGCGTGGTTTTTGCGCTGAACGATCCCGAACGGCTGGCCGCGCTGGGCGCGCGCCTTGCCGCTGCCGGGTTCGCCTGCGTGCCGCTGGCCGTCGACGAAACCGGCCTGAAGCTCGAATTCACGGAGATAGACGAAGCATGACCGCCGAAACTCAAAGCGATCGCCCGATCGACCACTCGCGCATTCCCGAGTTTTACAAGCTCTCGGTTTCCGACCGCGTGCGCCTGATGCGCGAGCGCGGCTGGCTGTCGGAACTGGACTACCAGGCGCTGGTGTCGGGCGAGCACACGCTCAAGCTCAACAGCGCCGACAAGATGATCGAGAACGTCGTCGGCGTGATGGGCCTGCCGGTCGGCCTCGGTCTGAACTTCCTGATCAACGGCCGCGACTACGTGATTCCGCTGGTCGTCGAGGAGCCGTCGATCGTCGCTGCACTGTCGTCGGCCGCGAAGATCGTGCGCGGCGCCGGCGGTTTCGCCACCGATTCGACGGAATCGCTGCTGATCGGCCAGATCCAGGTCGTCGACATCCCGAACGTGCCGAAGGCGCAGTCGGCGATTCTCCAGCACAAGGCCGAGCTGCTGAATCTCGCGAACTCGCTGCATCCGCAGATGGTGGCGCGCGGCGGCGGCGCCCGCGATGTCGAAATCCATCTGCATCCGCTGCCCGAGGGCCGCGGCGACATGCTGATCGTGCATCTCCTCGTCGATACCTGCAACGCGATGGGCGCGAACCTCGTCAACACGATGTGCGAAGGCACGGCGTCACTGGTCGAACAGATCACCGGCGGCAAGGTGTTTCTGCGCATTCTCTCGAACCTTACCGACCGCGCGCTGGTGCGCGCCAAGGCGGTGATCCCGCATGCCAAGCTCGCCGGCAAGGGCTTTGATGGCGAACAGGTGCGCGACGGCATCATTCTCGCTAACGACTTCGCGAGCGTCGACCCGTACCGCGCGGCGACGCACAACAAGGGCGTGATGAACGGCGTCGATGCTGTCGCGCTGGCCACCGGCAACGACTGGCGCGCAATCGAAGCGGCGGCACATGCCTACGCCGCGCGCAGCGGGCGCTACACCTCGCTGACGCGCTGGTACAAGGGCCCGAACGGAGAACTCGTCGGCGAGATCGAGATTCCGATGAAGGTCGGCACCGTCGGCGGCCCGCTGCAATCGAACCCGACCGTGGCGCTCAACCACCGTCTGCTCGGCGCGCGCTCGGCGCGCGAGCTGGCCGAGATCATGGGCGCGGTCGGTCTGGCGCAGAATTTCTCGGCCCTGCGCGCGCTCGTGACCGAGGGCATCCAGGTTGGCCACATGACGCTGCATGCGCGCAGCGTGGCGCTGGCTGCGGGCGCCACGCCGGAAATCTTCGAGACCGTGGTCGAGCGCCTGATCGAAACCGGCGAAATCAAGATCTGGAAGGCGCAGGAAATTGTCGTGCAGGTGCGCAAGCAATCGCGCCGCGAGGTCGACGGCGCCGAGCTGGTACCGACCGCGCCACGTGCCCAGGGCCACGGCAAGATCATCCTGCTCGGCGAGCACGCGGTGGTCTATGGCAGTCACGCGATTGCGGCACCCGTCCCGCTCGCGATCGAGGCCAGCGTGCAAGAGCCGGGCAGCGATGCCGGTCAGAATCCCGGTGTTGATCTGATCATCCCGCGCTGGGGTGTCGAGTCGCGCCTGCACAAGGACCCGCTGCACCGCGATTCCTTCCAGCGCTCGCTCGGGATCGTCTTCGACAAACTGGGCCTGACCGAGCGTTCGATGCGCATCGAAGTGTTTCCGAACGTGCCGCGCGGCATGGGCCTCGGCGGCTCGGCGGCGATGGCGGTGGCGGTGATCCGTGCGCTCGATCAGCACTTCAAACTCAATCTCAGCGACGACGAAGTCAATGCCCTGGCCTTCGAGTGCGAGAAGGTCGCGCATGGCGTCCCTTCCGGCATCGACAACACCGTCGCGACCTTCGGCAAGCTGCTGCTGTACCGGCGCGAGATGGAAGGCAAGCCGCGCATCATGCAGGAGCTGAAAGTCGCCAAGCCGATTCCGCTCGTGATCGGCATCAGCGGCAAGGAAAGCCTGACCGCGAAAACCGTCGGCGGCGTGCGCGATGCCTGGCGCAAGAATCCCGAGCTGTACGAGAGCATCTTCAACCAGATCGACCAGCTGACGCTGCAAGGCGTCGAAGCAGTGAACGACTACGAACTGGAGCGGCTCGGCGATCTGATGAACGTCTGCCACGGTCTTCTTAACGCGCTGCGTGTATCGAGCTGGGAGATCGAGGAGATGGTGCAGATCTGCCGCGAACAGGGCGCGCTCGGCGCCAAGCTCACCGGCGGCGGCGGCGGCGGCTCGATCATCGCGCTGGCGCCGGAGCACCCGGAACGAGTGATCGCCGCGTTGCGCGACGCCGGCTACCAGGGCATGGAGGTGCGCATTGGCTGAGGTTCATGCCAATGATAGCGTTGTCTCGTTCGATGACGAGCCGCTGATCCTCGTCGATTCCGAGGACCGCGAAGTCGGTTTCTTGCCGAAGGCCGATGCCCACAAAGGCAGAGGTACGCTGCATCGCGCGTTCTCGCTGTTCGTGTTCAACCCCGAGGGTGAGTTGCTGTTGCAGCAGCGCGCCGCCGGCAAGCGGCTCTGGGGCCAGTTCTGGTCGAACACCTGCTGCAGCCATCCGCGCCGCGGCGAGACGATGGACATCGCGATCCATCGTCGCCTGATGGAGGAGCTTGGCCTGGTCTGCGAGTTCGCGTTCCTGTTCAAGTTCCAGTACCAGGCGCAATACGACGCCGAGGGTGCCGAAAACGAGCTGTGCTGGGTCTACGCCGGCCGTTCGGCCGTAGTACCCCGCGTCAATGCCAACGAGATTTCGGCGGTGCGCTACATCGCGCCCAACGCGCTCGACGCCGAGATCGCCGCGCGACCGACGCAGTTCACGCCTTGGTTCAAGATCGAGTGGGCGCGCATCCGCGAGCAGCACGCCGACGTGTATGTGCCACAGGCGGCGGCGTCTTTGGCATAAAATGGCAGGTTATCGGGTCTAGAAGCATCCCGCCGCAGGCCCTAGAGTCCTGCGGCAATCGGCAAAACCATTCCGTCATCGACGGAAGCAGTCAGGGTTTCGGAGAAGACATGGGCGTTCCGCTTATTCAGCAGGTCAAGGTTGCGCGTTATCTCATCGGCAAGAAGCTGAAGCGCGAGAAGCGCTTTCCGCTGGTGCTGATGCTGGAGCCGCTGTTCCAGTGCAACCTCGCCTGCGCTGGCTGCGGCAAGATCGACTATGCGAAAGACATTCTGCAGCAGCGCGTCAGCGTCGAGCAGGCCCTGCGTGCCGCCGAGGAGTGCGGTGCGCCGATGGTTTCGATTCCGGGCGGCGAGCCGCTGATCCACAAGGAAATGCCGCAGATCGTCGCCGGCCTGGTGAAGATGAAGAAGTTCGTCTATCTATGCACGAACGCGATCCTGCTGAAGAAGCACATCCACGACTACACGCCGAGCCCGTATCTGACGATCTCGATCCATCTCGATGGTCTCGAGAAGCGCCACGACGAATCGGTCTGCATGGATGGCGTGTTCGAGAAAGCCGTCGAGGCGATCAAGCTGTCGCTGGCCAAGGGCTTCCGCGTCACAGTCAACTGCACACTGTTCTCGGGTGAAGCGCCGAAGGAAGTGGCCGACTTTTTCGACTTCGCGATGTCGCTCGGTGTCGAAGGCATCACCGTCTCGCCGGGCTACAGCTACCAGCACGCGCCGCGCCAGGACGTGTTCATGGGCCGCACGCAATCCAAGCAGCTGTTCCGTGACGTGTTCAAGCTGGGCCGCGAGCGCAAGAGCGAGTGGAAATTCAACCAGTCGCCGATGTTTCTCGACTTCATTGCCGGCAACCAGGCCTATCAATGCGAGCCTTGGGGCACGGTGACCTACAATGTCTTCGGCTGGCAGAAGCCCTGCTACCTGCTGGTCGACGAAGGCTACGCCAGCTCGTACAAGGAGCTGATGGAAACGACGCAGTGGGAAAACTACGGCGTCGGCCGCAACCCGAAGTGCGACAACTGCATGGCGCATTGCGGCTTCGAGGGCACGGCGGTCAACGCCACCTTCGCGAACCCGCTGAAGGCGCTGCGCATCTCGATGAAGGGCCCGGACATCGATGGTCCGATGGCACCCGATCTGCCGATCCTCTACGGCAACCGCGCCGATGCATCGGCGGTCAGGATTCCGGTCAGTGCGATCCAGCGCCGCTCCGTTGCCGAGGCTGCGGCGGAGAAAGTCGAGCACTAAGGCGCGCGCTGACGGCAGCGGAGCTGCGCTGCCGCCGCGCATTTCGCCGCAAGTCTCATGTCGATGGATGTCGCCTTCTGGCTGGCTGTTCCCGCCGCGTTGATGTGGTTCGGTCTGCTGCTGGCGCCGTGGCGTCCATGGAGCACGCGCGAACGGCTGGAGCCTTCCGGTCGATCGACCGATGTCGACCTGTCCGGTATCACCGTCCTGATTCCGGCGCGCAACGAGGCTGAAGTCATCGCTGCCACGCTGTCGTCGCTGCAAGGGCAGGGACACGGCCTGCGCATCGTCGTGGTCGATGACCAGTCCGATGACGGCACCGCGCAGATCGCGCGCGGCTTTTCCAATGTCGAAGTTCTCTCGGGACAGCCATTACCGTCGGGCTGGGCCGGCAAGCTCTGGGCGCTGGAACAGGGCTTGGGTCCCGTGACCACGCCGATGACCCTGCTGCTCGATGCCGATATCGCGCTCGAACCCGGCTTGCTCGCCGCACTCGTCGCACACAAACGCCAACGCGGCGCGCATTTCGTCTCGTTGATGGCAGACCTGCGCCGCACCTCAAACTGGGATCGCCTGCTGCTGCCGGCCTTCGTCTATTTCTTCAAGCTGATCTATCCATTCCAGCTCTCGAATTCATCGTTCCGGCATGTCGCAGCGGCGGCCGGTGGCTGCATCCTCGTCGACACCGCAGCGCTGAAAAGCGTCGGTGCGTTTGGCTGTCTGCGTGATGCCCTGATCGACGACTGCACGCTCGCGCGCCGGGTCAAGGACGGCGGCTACCGGCTCTGGACCGGCCTTAGTCGCGGCGTGATTTCCTTGCGCCCCTATGGTGATCTGAAAGCGATTCACGAGATGGTGGCGCGCTCGGCATTCACCCAGCTGCGCTATTCGACACCGCTGCTGCTGTTCGTCACCGCGCTGTTCGCTGCTGCTTATTGGCTGCCGCTGGCAGCTCTCTTCATGGGTTCACCGCTCGCGCTCGCGGCCCTGCTCGCGATGGCGGTGGCCTATGTGCCGACGCTGCGCTACTACGGTCTTTCGCCGCTGTGGGCTGTCGCGATGCCACTGATCGGCGCGCTGTATCTCGCGATGACCTGGAGTTCCGCAATCCGCTACTGGCGCGGCATACGCTCGAAGTGGAAGAACCGCACCTACGAAGTTCCGTCCTGACCGATCACGTTTCAGCAACGACGAAGCAATCAAAAAATGGAAAGCAAAGCATTCGGTATCAGCGGTTTCGCGGCGTATGTTCCGCGCTATCGCGTCAACCTTGAACAGTGGTGCGCCTGGACCCGCAATTCCTGGGACAAGACGCGCGCCGTCATCGGTTCCAGCTTCCGCATTCCGGGCGTCGAGGAAGACGTCTATACGATGGCCGCGAAAGCGGTGCTGACGTTGATCGAGCGCCACCGCGTCGATCCTTCGAAGGTTGGTTATCTCGCGCTCGGCACCGAGTCCTCGATCGACAACGCGACCGGCGCGGTCATCGTGCGCGGCCTCGTCGACCGCGCACTCGCGGCGCGTGGCCAACTGCGGCTGGCGCGCGACTGCGAAGTGCCGGAGTTCAAGCAGGCCTGCCTCGCCGGCGTCTACGGCATGAAGGGTGCAATCCGTTATCTGGCGCATGACGGCGAAGGGCGGCTCGCGATCGTGGTCGCGGCCGACATCGCGGAGTACGAACGCGGATCATCGGGCGAGCCGACGCAGGGGGCCGGGGCGATCGCGATGCTGCTCGAAGCGAATCCGAAAATCCTCGCGCTGGACCTGCACGGCTCCGGCAATGCTTCGACCTTCAGGGGCCTCGACTTTCGCAAGCCGTTCGCGCGCTACTGCGGCCAGCCGGAAACCTCGACCGGCCGCGTGCGCGACTTCCCGGTGTTCAACGGCAAGTTCTCGACCGCCTGTTACATCGACGAAACCCTGGCCGCGCTCGAAGCTTTCCTGATCAAGCGCGGCGGCAGCCGGGCCGCGTATTTCCGCGAGATCGAAGCGGTGTTCATGCATCGGCCTTATCACAAGATGCCGGTCACGGCCTGGGCGCTCGGCTATCTGTTCGCGCTCGGCGCCGATGGTGCTGCGGGTGCAGCCGAACTCTCCGGCTATTGCACGGCGGCCGGCGTCGATCCGAAGGCCCTGCTCGCCGAGATGGCGACACTGCCGGGTCGCGCCTTCGAGTCCGACTTTGACGGCACCGTCGGCGAGCCTTACCCGCTGACCGCCGCACTGATGAAAGCGTTCCGCGAAGGCCCGACGTACAAGGCGGTCGTCGACGACAAGATGCGCCTCGGCTCGCAGGCGATGATGGGGATGGGCAACCTGTATTCGGCGGCACTTCCCGGCTGGCTCGCCGCCGGTATCGAAGACGCAGCACTGAGCGGCCGCGATCTCCAAGGCCGCGAATTCCTGCTGATCGGCTACGGCAGCGGCGACGCCGCCGAGGCAATTCCGGCGCGCGTCGTGAAAGGCTGGCAGACGGCCGCGAAGGAAGTCCATCTGCTCGACTCCATGGCCGGCGCCGTCGATCTGACGCAGGTGCAGTACGAGGCGCTGCATGATGGTGTTCCGGCACCTGATCTGGCGCCACTTCCGGGCGGGTTGCACGTGGCCCGCATCGGCAGCCGCAAAACCGGAAGTCTCCAGGACTTCGGCATCACGTACTACAGCCTCGGCGACTAGGGCCATCGGACGAGACGCGTTCGTCACGAAAACGTAATCTGCCGGCTGTACAAAAACTTGGTGCCGCCCGGACGGCCCGGTGCTGCGTTTTGTCTACGTCCGGAAACGGCCGCTGCAACGAAAGTGTCAAGGAGCGCCGCTATCCTGCCGCGAGTGTTGAATCGTCCTTGCAATGAGGACCAGCCCCTTGAGGAGAACTCTGTGAGCATTGTGAACAAGGCCGTGCTGCGCAATCTCAGCGTCGGCGCTGCGCTGGCGCTGTCAGCACCGATGGCGATGGCCGTCGATATTTCCGGCGCGGGATCGACGTTTTTCTATCCGATCGCATCGAAGTGGGCCGACACCTACAAGAAGGAAACCAATGTCGGACTGAACTACCAGTCGATCGGCTCCGGCGGCGGCATCAAGCAGATCAAGGCCGGCACCGTGACCTTCGGCGCCAGCGACAAGCCGCTCAAGCTCGAAGAATTGAACGCGGCGGGCCTGATCCAGTTCCCAGCGGTCATGGGGGGCGTGGTGCCGGTGGTCAACCTCAAGGGCGTGACGCCGGGGCAGTTGACGCTCGACGGCAATGCCCTGACCGGCATCTTCCTCGGCCAGATTACCTCGTGGAACGACAAGGTCATCAAGAGCCTCAACCCGAACGTGAATCTTCCGGCGACCAAGATTGCCGTCGTGCATCGTTCGGATGGTTCGGGCACGACCTTCCTGTTCACCGACTATCTCGCCAAGGTCAATTCCGAGTGGCGTGAAGCGGTCGGTTCCAACTCGGCCGTGGAATGGCCGGTCGGTATCGGCGCCAAGGGTAACGAAGGCGTGGCGGGTGTGGTCAAGCAGACCGACGGCGCGATCGGCTATGTCGAATTCGCCTACGCCAAGCAGAACCAGATGTCGTACACGAAGATGATCAACAAATCCGGCAGCGTCGTCGCGCCGGACGCCGACACCTTCCAGGCCGCCGCCGCCAATGCCGACTGGTCCAAGGCTCCGGGCTTTTTCCTGATCCTCACCGATCAGGCCGGTGCGACCAGCTGGCCGATCGTCGGCGCGCCGTTCGTGATCGTCTACAAGCAGCCGAAGGATCCGTTCGCTTTGCTGGAGGCTCTGAAGTTTTTCGACTGGACCTACCGGAAAGGCGGCAAGCAGGCCGACGAGCTGGACTACGTGCCGATGCCGGCAGCGGTGATCGAGCTGATCGAAACGTCGTGGAAGAACAACATCAAGGACGCCTCAGGCCAGCCGATCTGGAAGTAATTCAGGAGCGCGACCGAGGAAGGCCGGCGTTACCCGCCGGCCTTCCCGTGTGTGTAAAGTCCGAGTATTCGCCGTGAACCAGGTTGCCTCAGTGGCCAGCTACAGCTCAACGAACGTATCTTCGAGCGCGCTGCGGCGGCACACGCTGTGGGATGCGGTCCTGCGCAACGCCACGCGCACCGCGGCGATCACGGTGCTGCTGCTGCTGAGCGGCGTCATCATTACCCTGATCGACGGCTCCTGGCTGGCGTTCAAGACGTTCGGCTTCGGCTTTCTCACCACCGAAAAATGGAACCCGGTGACCGAGAAGTTCGGCGCGCTCGCGCCGATTTACGGGACCGTCGTCACGTCGCTGATCGCGATGGTGATCGGCATCCCGGTGTCCATCGGCATCGCGATCTTCATTACCGAGCTGTGCCCGCGCGCGCTCAAGAGGCCGATCTCCACCGCGATCGAGCTGCTTGCCGGCATTCCGAGCATCATCTACGGCATCTGGGGCCTGTTCGTGCTCGCGCCGTTTCTGCAGCTGCACGTGCAGCCGCTGATCATCTCCACATTCGAAGGCGTGCCTTTCCTGGGCTCGCTGTTCGCCGGGCCGCCCTACGGCATCGGCGTGTTCACCGCCGGCATCATTCTCAGCATCATGGTGCTGCCGTACATCACTTCGGTCACGCGCGATGTGTTTGAAACCGTGCCGCCGACACTGAAAGAGTCGGCCTACGCCCTCGGCTGCACGACCTGGGAAGTGGTCAACAAGATCGTGCTGCCGTTCACGCGGACCGGCGTCATCGGCGGCATCATGCTCGGCCTCGGCCGTGCGCTCGGCGAGACCATGGCGGTGACGTTCGTGATCGGCAACGCTCATCGCATCTCCGGTTCGCTGCTTGCGCCGGGCACGACGATCTCGGCGACCATCGCCAACGAATTCACCGAAGCGGAGTCGGCGTTGTACTCATCGTCGCTGGTCGCACTCGGCCTGCTGTTGTTCGTGATCACCTTCATCGTCCTGGCCTGCGCGCGCCTCATGCTCTATCGGCTTCAGCAGAAGGCAGGGAGATAGTTCGTGGCCGCGCAAAATCTGCAAAATCTCGACATGGCGATGTACAACCGGCGCCGCGTTCTGAACAGGGCCGTCATGGTGCTGGCCTGGGCTGCGGCCTTGTCCGGCATCGCGGTACTTGCCTTCATCCTGCTGACGCTGCTGGTGCGCGGTGTCGGCGGCATCAATCTCGCGGTGTTCACACAGACCACGCCGCCGCCGGGCAGCGCGGGCGGTTTGCTCAACGCGATCTTCGGCAGCGTCGTGATGACCATGCTCGGCACCGTCATCGGCACGCCGATCGGCATCCTCGCCGGCACCTATATGGCCGAGTACGGTCGCGCCAGCTGGCTGAGCACCGTGGTGCGCTTCATCAACGATATTCTGCTGTCGGCGCCGTCGATCGTCATCGGCCTCTTCGTCTACGAGGTCATGGTCGTGACCATGGGCCATTTCTCGGCCTGGGCCGGCGGCGCGGCACTCGCGCTGCTGGTACTGCCGGTGGTCGTGCGCACCACCGAAGACATGCTGCTGCTGGTGCCGGACGGGCTGCGTGAAGCGGCGAGCAGTCTCGGTTCGCCGCGCTGGCTGGTGATCTCGAAAGTCTGCTATCGCGCCGCGCGCGCCGGCATGCTGACTGGCGTGCTGCTCGCCGTGGCGCGCGTTACCGGCGAGACCGCGCCGCTGCTGTTCACCGCGCTCAACAACCAGTTCATGAGCACGGACATGAATGCGCCGATGGCCAATCTGCCGGTCGTTATTTTCCAGTTCGCGCTGTCGCCGTATCCCGAGTGGCAGAAGCTGGCCTGGACCGGCGCGCTGCTGATCACGCTGACCGTGCTGATCCTGAACATCGTCGCGCGTACGCTGTCGACGAGCAAGACCAAATAGGGCTGAACCATGAACGACGTCAAAACCGGCGCCATCTCGCCCCCCCTATCGACACAGAAACCCTATCTCAGTCCGCGCGACCTCAGCACGCCGAAGCTGCCGCTGGCCGAAAAAGTCGCCGTGCGCAATGTCAATTTCTTCTATGGCGAGTACCAGGCGCTGAAGGACGTCACGCTGCCGATCTACGAACGCAAGGTCACCGCGCTGATCGGCCCCAGCGGTTGCGGCAAGTCGACACTGCTGCGCATCTTCAATCGCATGTACGACCTCTACCCGAAGCAGCGCGCGGAGGGCGAGATTCTCTTCGAAGGCAAAAACCTGCTCGACCCGAAACAGGACCTGAACCTGCTCCGGGCCCGTATCGGCATGGTGTTCCAGAAGCAGACCCCGTTCCCGATGTCGATCTACGACAACATCGCGTTCGGCATTCGGCTGTACGAGCGCGTACCGAAATCGGAGCTTGACGATCGTGTCGAATCGGCGTTGAAGCGCGCCGCGCTCTGGGAGGAGGTCAAGGACAAGCTCGGGCAGAGCGGGCTCGGTCTCTCCGGCGGCCAGCAGCAGCGGCTCTGCATTGCACGCTCGATCGCCGTGCGCCCGGACGTGCTGCTGCTCGACGAGCCGACCTCCGCGCTTGACCCGATCGCCACCGCCAAGGTCGAGGAACTGATCTACCAGCTCAAGAGCGACTACACGATCTGCATCGTCACCCACAACATGCAGCAGGCCGCGCGCGTTGCCGACTACACGGCGTTCATGTATCTCGGCGAACTGGTCGAGTTCGGCGAGACCCACCAGGTCTTCACCAAGCCGACGCAGACACGGACCGAGGATTACATCACCGGCCGGTTCGGCTAGCCGGCGGGTCGTTTCGGCCAACGACGCCGGGAAAATTTGTTTTCCCGGTGATGCCGCACTGCTTCGGCATTATCGACATGCTGCGCACGTACAGAGTTTTCTGTGCTGCCAGCTGCGCCTCATTGTCCATACCTTTGACAAAGCCGATAATGCGTACGCATTCTTCCGGCCGTCCCGAATGACCACCCAGCGTCTCTACCGCGTGACTTTCCAGAATCAGGGCCAGGTCTACGAGATCTACGCCCGTGGCGTCAGTCACGGCAGCATGATGGGCTTCGTGGAAATCGAGAAGCTGGTGTTCGGCGAGAAGTCCGCGATCCTCGTCGATCCCGGCGAGGAAAGGCTCAAGACCGAATTCGCGAACGTCGTGCGCACCTATGTGCCGGTGCATGCGATCGTGCGCATCGACCAGGTCGACAAGGCCGGCGCCGCGCGCATCACGCCCGGCGGCGAGTCGGGCAAGGTCCTGCCGTTTCCGCCTTTCACGACGATCGGCACCGGCGGTGGCGAAAATAAGAAATAAGCCATCCCGACGCTGCCGGCCGGAAGCGGCCTGATGCGCTTCGCCTATCTGGGTAGCGGCAGCAGGGGCAACGCCGCAGTCATCGCGACCGGAAAAACCTGCGTGCTCCTCGACTGCGGCCTGCCGCTGAACGAGGTCGATGCGCGGCTCGCAAGATTGGGCCTCTGCGCCGATGACCTCTCCGCGATTCTCGTCACGCATGAGCACGGCGATCACATCGGCGGTGTTGCGCGGCTGGCGCGGCGCAACGGCCTGCCGGTCTGGCTGACACCCGGCACGCTCGCCGCGTGGCGTACTGCGCCCGAGGGATGGGTGCGGACGTTCAGCCCGCACCGCGCGTTCGAGATCGGCGATCTGACTATCGCGCCGTACCCGGTGCCGCACGACGCGCGCGAGCCCTGCCAGTACGTGTTCGGCGATGGCGCGCGGCGCGTCGGCGTGCTGACCGACGCTGGCAGCGTGACGCCGCACATGCGCGAAGTGCTGAGCGGCCTCGACGCGCTGCTGCTCGAGTTCAATCACGATCGCGACATGCTGCTGCGCGGCCCCTATCCGCAATCGCTGAAAGTCCGCGTGGCCGGCAGCAAGGGCCACCTCAGCAACGCCCAGGCAGCGGATCTGCTGGCGACGATCGACTGCTCGCGGCTGCAGCATCTCGTGCTGACGCATCTCTCCGAAACCAACAACACGCCTGAGTACGCGCTGCACGCTGCCGCCACCGCGCTCGGTGGCGCGCCGGACTGGCTGGTCTGCGCGCATCAGGACGCCGGTCTGGACTGGCGCGACCTCCATTGAGATTTTTGTCGAGATGGGCATGACCCTGCACGTACTGACCGGTGGCGAAACCCTGTCGGAGTTCCGCATCGAGCGCCTGCTGGCGACACTGAGCCCGCAGGTTCCCGGACTGAGTGGCCTGCGCGCGCGCAACTTTTTCATGGTCGATGCCGAAGGGGTCGACGCGGCCCAGCTTGGCCGCCTGCTCGATGCCGAAGTGCGCGAGCTGCCGACCGCCGACGCAACGCTCTACATCGTGCCGCGTCTCGGCACGCTGTCGCCGTGGGCGAGCAAGGCCACCGACATCGCGCGTGTCTGCGGGCTCAGCGGCGTGCGGCGCGTCGAGCGCGGGCGCCTGTATCTGCTCGATGGTGTGAGCGCACTGGCGCCAGCGCTGCTCGCCAAGCTTCACGATCCGATGACCGAGAGCGTGCTGACACAGGCCGCCGATCTTCGGAATGTTTTCGCGCAGCAGATGCCAAGGCCGCTGCGCCATGTCGACGTGCTCGGCGGTGGCAAGGATGCGCTGGCCCGCGCGAACGGCGAGTGGGGATTGGCGCTATCACCCGATGAGATCGACTATCTCGCGCAGCACTACAGCGGCGCGGGGAGAAACCCGACCGATGCCGAGCTGATGATGTTCGCGCAGGTCAACAGCGAACATTGCCGACACAAGATCTTCAATGCCGAGTTCACCGTCGATGGCGTGGTGCAGCCCTTGTCGCTGTTCGATCAGATCAAGCTCACGTACCAAGCCACGCCCGAGGGTGTGCTGTCGGCGTACAAGGACAATGCCTCGGTCATTGCAGGGTTTGATGCGATGCGCTTCTTCCCCGACGCCGATCACGGCTGGCGCGAGCATCGCGAGCCGGTGCACATCCTGATGAAGGTCGAGACGCACAATCATCCGACCGGCATCTCGCCGCATCCCGGTGCCGCGACCGGCGCCGGCGGCGAAATTCGCGACGAGGCCGCGACCGGCCGAGGCGCAAGGCCCAAGGCCGCACTCGCTGGATTCACCGTCAACAACCTGCGCATTCCCGGCTTCATCCAGCCCTGGGAGCCGGACCTGGGCAAACCGGCGCGCATGGCCAGCGCGCTGTCGATCATGATCGACGGCCCGCTCGGTGCGGCCGCCTACAACAACGAATTCGGCCGGCCGAATCTCAACGGCTACTTTCGCACCTACGAAGCGCAGCTGCCGGACGGCAGCCTGCGCGGCTATCACAAGCCGATCATGATCGCTGGCGGCTACGGCAACATCCGCGCGGGGCATGTCGAAAAACTCGCCGTGACCGCAGGGGCGAAGCTGGTCGTGCTCGGCGGCCCGGCGATGCTGATCGGGCTCGGCGGTGGTGCGGCTTCGTCGATGGCAACGGGCGTTTCCAGCGTCGAACTCGATTTCGCTTCCGTACAACGCGCGAATCCGGAACTGGAGCGACGCTGCCAGGAAGTCATCGACGCCTGCTGGTCGCTCGGCAATGCGAACCCGATCCTGTCGATCCACGATGTCGGCGCGGGCGGCATTTCCAACGCACTGCCGGAGCTCGTGCACGCTGACGATCGCGGCGGCCACTTCAAACTGCGCGACGTCCAGAGTGCCGACCCGGCACTGTCGCCGATGGAAATCTGGTGCAACGAGTCGCAGGAGCGGTATGTCCTTGCGATTGTGCCGGATGGTCTCGCAATTCTCGAAGCGGCCTGCGCGCGCGAGCGTTGTCCGTATGCCGTTGTCGGCACCGCGACCGCCGAGCGGCGGTTGATCGTCGAAGATGCTGATGGCACGCGTCCCGTCGACATGCCGATGCCGGTGCTGCTCGGGAAGCCGCCGCGCATGCAGCGTACGACCCTGCGCGAGCCGAAGCGGTTTTCCGCGCTGCGCTATCCGGTCGCTGGCGATCCGGCATTGAAGGCTTTCGTCAAAGGTGCGGCCGAGCGCATTCTCAAGCTGCCCTCCGTCGCCTCGAAGCAATTCCTCATCACCATCGGCGACCGCACCGTCGGCGGCCTCACAGTGCGCGACCAGATGGTCGGCCCCTGGCAGGTACCGGTAGCCGATTGCGCCGTCACGGCAACCGGCTTCGAATCCACGACGGGCGAGGCGATGGCGATGGGCGAGCGGCCCGCGGTCGCGCTGCTCGACGCCGCCGCCAGCGCGCGCATGGCGGTCGGCGAAGCGATCACCAACATCGCGGCCGCGAACATCGCCAAACTCTCCGATATCCGCCTGTCGGCGAACTGGATGGCGGCCTGTGGTCAGGGTGACGAGGACGCGCGCCTGTTCGACGCGGTGCACGCCGTGAGTGCCAGGTTGTGTCCGGCGTTGGGCATTGCGATTCCGGTCGGCAAGGATTCGCTGTCGATGAAGGCGGTCTGGCAACAGGATGGCGTGACGAAAACGCAAACATCGCCGTTGTCGCTGGTGATCACGGCGTTCGCACCGGTCGCCGATGTGCGGCGTTCGCTGACACCTCAGCTCGCAGCCGAAGCCGCTACACGGCTGGTGTTGATCGATCTCGGCAACGGCCGCAACCGGCTCGGCGGCTCGGCCCTGGCGCAGGTGTTCAGCGAGGTCGGCGATATCGCACCCGATCTCGACGACCCTCGGCAGCTCAGGTCCGCCTTCGATCTGATCCAGCGTCTGAACGCCGACGGAAAGATTCTCGCGTATCACGATCGCAGCGATGGCGGGCTTTACGCGGCGGTCTGCGAGATGGCATTCGCCGGTCGCAGCGGCGTGGCGCTCGCGCTCGATGCGCTTGGCAGCGATCCCGTCGCAGCCCTGTTCTCCGAAGAACTCGGCATGGTCGTGCAGGTGCGCGCGTCCGAAGTCGCGAACCTGCTGGAGGCCGCGAAAAGTGTCGGCCTTGCCAGCGCCGAAATCGGCGAAGTCAGCGCCGACGAGCGCTTGCAGATCAGTTACGCCGGCCAGTCGATCTATTCCGACGAGGTTGCGCGCCTGTACCGCAACTGGGCCGAGACCAGCCACCGCATCGCGAGCCTGCGCGACAACCCCGACTGCACCGCCGAGGAGTTCGACGGCGCCGGCGACATGGCCGATCCCGGACTCAGTGTGACGCTCGGCTTCGATCCCGCGACGCTGGTTTCGGCCTCGCACATTGGCCGGCGGCCGAAAGTCGCGATCCTGCGCGAGCAGGGCGTCAATGGTCAGGTCGAGATGGCTTACGCCTTCCATGCCGCCGGCTTCGACGCCGTCGACGTGCACATGAGCGATATCCTTGAAGGTCGAGCGCGCCTCGAAGATTTCGCCGGCCTCGCGGCCTGCGGCGGATTCTCCTACGGCGACGTGCTCGGCGCCGGGCAGGGCTGGGCCAAGTCGATCCTGTTCAACGCGCGGGCGCGCGAACAGTTTCAGGGTTTTCTGGCGCGCGAGGATCGCTTCGCACTCGGTGTCTGCAACGGCTGCCAGATGTTCGCGGCACTGAAGGACATCGTGCCCGGCGCGGATGCCTGGCCGACGTTCCGCCGCAATCGTTCCGAACAATTCGAGGCACGCTGGACGATGGTCGAGCTGACCGAAAGCAAATCGCTATTCTTCGCCGGCATGGCCGGATCGAAGCTGCCGATTGCCGTCGCCCACGGCGAAGGCCGTGCGCAGTTCGATCATGCCGACGACTTCCAGGCGCTACAGGTCGGCAGCCAGATCGCGATGCGCTACATCGACAATCGCGGCCGGGTTGCTACGCGCTACCCACAGAATCCGAACGGCTCCCCGGCCGGTATCACCGCCGTCTGCAATGCCGACGGCAGGGTGACGGTCCTGATGCCGCACCCGGAACGCACGATTGCTGGAACCACCGGGTCATGGTGGCCTCAGCGTAAACGCGACAAGACGCCCTGGTTCCGGATATTCGAGAACGCGCGGAACTTCGCGCGCTGAGCGCTCGCGCTACTTCGGCGCCGGCGTTGCCGGCGGGGCCGGCTCGTCGTCGCCCGGGATTGCGAAATCGTCGAGCGGCGGGTTGCCGTCGTAGATCAGGCTCTGCCGACGCTGCAGGAAGGCCGTACGCACGAACAGGTAGCGGTCGAATTGCTCGGCGAGCAGGCGGTCGCTCGACAGGAAATTCGCGCGCTTGTTGAGAAGTTCCAGAAACTGCGCGCTGTACTTGTAGACGTCGAAGTGGCCAGGCAGCCAGAACGAGCCCTTGGTCGGCATGTCGGCGACGGTGCCAACGAGGTCGCGGTTATCGCTCGGACCGAGCAGCGGCAGCATCAGATACCAGCCTTCGCCGACGCCCCAGTAGCCGAGCGTCTGGCCGAAGCCTTCCTCGTGCGGCGCAAGACCGACTTCGCTCGCCACGTCGAACAGGCCGGCGATGCCGGCGGTGGTATTGAGCAGGAAGCGGCCGGTGTTGATGGCGGTCTGCTTGAACTTGAGCTGAAAAAGATCGTTGACGATGTTGCGCGGTTCATCGAGGTTGTCGAAGAAATTGGTGACGCTGTTGCGCGCCGGCTCCGGCACGACGTAGACATAACCCTTCGCGAGCGGCTTGAGCGCGTACTGGTCGGCCTTTTCATTGAAGGTGAAGAACGCGCGATTGACCGGCTCCAGAGGATCGGCCGGATCGTCCGCCGGGCGATGCGCACATCCCGTCAACAGTAGCGCCGCCAAGGCCAGCGAACCGCTCAAAGCGTACTTCATATGGCTTCCCCAATCATGGTGCAGCGTTGTTGTCGAACCGCAGGACCGAATCGAGACCGAAGAAACGCGCCAGGTCGATGACCTGCAGTGGCGCGTCCCGGATAGATAATTTTATGCCACGGGTACGCGCACGGCGTGTGAGTTCGAGCAGAAACGCGAGACCCGCCGAATCGGTCCGGGTGACGCCGCGCAAGCTCAGCGCCTGCGTGGCTGACAATGCCTCGACGCGCGGCAGCAGCGCCGGCATCTGCGCGAACGTCAACTCGCCCTCGAGCGCCGCGCCCACGCCGGTTCAGCCCTTCTTGCCCTTGTCGCGATCCTCCGCACGGAAGAATTCGCCGCCCTCCATGCGCGCGATGACCATATCGAGGCTGGTCTTCTTGATTTCGGAATTGAGCTGCGTGCGGAAATTCGTGACCAGGGAGATGTTCTCGACGGCGATGTCGTAGATCTTCCAATCGTCGCCGACCAGGTGCACGCGGAAGCCGATCGCGTAGGGCTTGCCGACATCGCGCATCAGCGTCGTGTTGACCACCGCGTCGGTGGCGCCCGGCGCCAGTCGCACCGGCAGCCAGTCCACTTTCACGGAGTCGTAATTGTCGAGCAGGGCATTGGCGTACGCACGCATCAGCATGTTCTTGAACGCCGTCGCGAAGCGCGTGCGTTGCGCATCGGTTGCCGGGCGGTAGTTCGTCGCCAGGACCAGCTTGGCGATGAACGGCACGTCGAAGCGCGGCACGACGACCTCATCGACGGTCTTGTAGAACTTCTCCGAGTCGGCGCGATATTCCTTGTAATTGGTCTTGATCAGCGCTTGTAGTTGCTCCGTGGTCGCGCGCACGGCCTGATCCGGCGCGGTGGCCGCAGCGTGCGCATTCGCGAAAAGACCGAAGGTGAGGGTAATACCAAGCAATCTCTTGAACATTTGCGACTCCTTACTTTGCGGGCGGTGCCTGAGCCGGCGCCGCGTCTTTCTTCGAATCTTTCTGCGTAAACGAGGTGAGGAACTGGCCGATGAGGTTTTCCAGCACCAGCGCCGACTGCGTGAACTTGATCTCGTCGCCGTCCTTGAGCGGCTTGTCATCGCCGCCTGGTTCTAGCCCGATGTACTGTTCGCCGAGCAGGCCGGCGGTGAGAATCTTGGCATTCGAATCCGACGGGATGTTGTTGCTCGCCCCGTCGATTTCAAGATGCACGACCGCCTGGAAAGTCGTCGGGTCGATGTTGATGCTGCGCACGCGACCAATGCGCACGCCCGACAGCTTCACCGCCGCGCCCGGCCCGAGGCTGCCGGTGTTCTCGAATTTCGCGGTCACGGCGTAGCGCGTGCCGCTGTCGCCGACCTTGTCGAGACTGGCGACGCGGAACGTCAGGATGAAAACCGCCGCGATGCCGAGGCAGACAAAAAATCCGACCAATACTTCCAGTATTCTTGAATGCATAAGGTTTACCCAGTCTGTTCGGTCGACCCTTAACGAAGGGTTAACCGGCGAATCAATGGAACATGAACGCGGTCAGCACGAAATCCAGCGCCAGGATCGCCAGCGAGGACACGACGACGGTCGAGGTCGTCGCGCGCGACACTCCTTCGGAAGTCGGCGCCGCGTGATAGCCCTGATAAACCGCGATCCAGCTCACGGCGATGCCGAAAAAACCACTCTTGATCAGCATGTCGCGGATGTCGCGGCCGTGCATGGATTTGTGGATTTGCGACCAGTACGAACCGGCATCGACACCGAGGAGATCGACGCCGATCGCGTGGCCGCCGGCCACGCCAATGGCCATCATCGCGAAGATCGAGGCAAGGATCGGCATGGCGATGAAGCCGGCGATGAAGCGCGGCGCGACGACGCGGCGGATCGGGTCGACCGCCATCATTTCCATGCCGGAAAGTTGGTCGGTTGCCTTCATCAGTCCGATCTCGGCGGCCAGCGCGGAGCCGGCGCGGCCGGCGAACAGCAGCGCTGTGACCACCGGCCCCAGCTCGCGCACGATCGACAGCGCCACCAGCACGCCGAGGCTCGACGACGCGCCGAAATTCGCCAGCGTGCGATAACCCTGCAACGCCAGCACCATGCCGATGAAGCTGCCCGAGATCACGATGATGATCAGGCTCAGCACACCGACCGAGTAGACCTGCTGAACGATGATGCGTGGCCGCAAGAGTGCGGCCGGCACCGCACCGAGAATCGCGACCAGGAACAGCACCGACTCGCCAAGCGCGCGCAGAAAATTCGTCAGCAGCGAAAACAGCGTCATGTGCTCGCGCCCAGGAGATCGGCGCCGTAATCGCGATCGGCCTTGTAGTGAAACTTCACCGGGCCGTCAGCTTCACCGCGCAGGAATTGTTGCACCAGAGCGGACTTCGAATTCCGGATCGCGTCCGGCGCGCCATGATCGAGCACCTTGCCGCCGGATACGACATAGGCGTAGTCGGAAATCGACAGCACCTCGACCACGTCATGCGAGACGATCACCGAGGTCAGGCCCAGCGCTTTGTTGAGGCCGCGGATCAGACGGATCAAGACACCCATCGAGATCGGATCCTGACCGGTGAAAGGCTCGTCGTACATGACCATTTCCGGTTCGAGCGCGATCGCGCGCGCCAGCGCCACGCGCCGGCTCATGCCGCCGGAAATCTGCTCGGGAAACAGCTCTGCGGCGCCGCGCAGGCCGACCGCCTCGAGCTTCATCAGCACCAGATCGCGGATCATCGTCTCCGGTAGTTTCGTGTGCTCGCGCAGCGGAAACGCGACGTTCTCGAACACCGTCAGATCGGTCAGCAGCGCGCCGCTCTGAAACAGCACGCCCATGCGTTTGCGCATCGCGAACAATTCGCTGCGCGATTGTTTGTGGACATCGACGCCGTCGAATTCGATGGTCCCCGCATTGGGCCGCCACTGGCCGCCGATCAGGCGCAACAGCGTGGTTTTGCCGGTACCGCTGGGGCCGAGAATCGCCGTGACCTTGCCACGCGGGATGTCGAGATCGATGCCGTCATAGATCGTTCTTGGGCCGAACGCGAAGCGCAGGCCGCGTACACGCACGAGAGTGTCGGAGGCGACCATGGTGATGTTTTTTGCGGGAGCGCGGCTGTATTGGCAAAGAACTATACGCGATGCACGCTCATTTAGAGGCGAACCGGGCCGTTTCGTTCCCCGTCGTGCGCGTTGGTTCAAGCGCGTTCAGAAGTGCTGTTTCGAGGCCGGCATTGACCTGCGCCAGAGTCGCCGCCCCGGCCAGGTCGGCGACCTGCGTCATGCGCATGCCGCTCAGGCCACAGGGGTTGATGCGCGCGAACGGCTCAAGATTCATCGCCACGTTGAGCGCGAGTCCGTGATAGCTGCAACCACGACTAACGCGCAGTCCAAGCGAGCCGATTTTGCGCTGGTCCTGCCCACCGTCGAACGGTTGCTCGACGTAGACGCCGGGCGCGTCCGGGCGTGCCCGCGCGGTGATGCCGTATGCCGCAAGCGTGGCAATCATCGCCTGCTCCAGTCGCGTGACGAGACTGCGGATACCGTAGCCAAGCCGCGTGAGATCGAGCAGCACATAGACCACGGCCTGCCCAGGCCCGTGATAGGTCACCTGACCACCGCGGTTGCTCTGCACGACCGGAATATCGCCCGGCGCCAGCAGGTGCTCGGCCTTGCCAGCCTGACCCTGCGTGAACACCGGCGGATGCTCGACGAACCAGAGCTCGTCCGGCGTGTTTTCATCACGCGCTGCGGTGAAGGTGCGCATCGCTTCGAAGGTTTCCGCGTAGTCGCACCGACCGAGCTGACGCACCAGGATCGAAGTCATCGGCGGCGAATCAGACGGCCCTGATCGGCCCGGGGTATTGCGCCACATGCTTGTCGCGGGTCAGGAGCAGGATGCCTTCCACGGTGGCCTGGGCAATGAGCAGGCGGTCGAACGGGTCCTTGTGGATCGGCGGCAAAGCATCGACACCGACTGCGTGCTGGCTCGTGATCGGCAGTTCGGTGTAGCCGTTGTCGAGGAGGCCGCGGCGCAGCAGGCGCGGGTCGACGTGAAAGTCTTCGCGGCCAAGGCTGCGCTTGATCGTGACTTCCCATAGGCTCGCGGCACTGAACACCAGTTCGTTCGCTGGATCGCCGAGCAGTTTGCGGACCTTGTTCGACAATTTCTGCGGCTGGCCGGCGGCCAACAGCAGCAAATGTGTGTCGAGCAGCAGCTTCATGACTAGAGACCGAACGGATGCTCGATTGCGACCTAGCCCATGCGGTCGAAATCTTCCGGCACTTCGATCTGGCCGGACATGAAACCGAGCCGGCGAGTCTTGCCGGGCATCGGCGCATCAAGCGCGACGACCTTGACCAACGCCTTGCCGGCCTTGGCGATCTTGAAGGGCTCGCCATTCGCAGCCTGCTCGACCAGCCGCGAAAGATGGGTCTTGGCTTCGTGGATATTGATGGCGTCCATGATCTTACCATTAAACTAAGTCCGGTTAGTTTAACCTCTACTTGCGAGGGCGGCAACAGCGCGTGCTACAGCGCCAGGATCACGCCGGGATCGGCCGTCACCACCTTGATCACGCGATCGAGATGCTCGCGATCTTCGGCGACGAAATTCAGCGTCAGCGCCAGATACTTGCCGGTGCTCGACAACCGGCGCGAAACCTCGACCGTCGCACCGATGGCGAGCTGCGCATGCGCGAGCGCGGCAATGCGCGTTGCCACCTCTTCATCGGGCTTGATGAAGATCTTGAGCGGGAACTCGCAGGGATAGACCATCCCCACCGGCAGTTCGACTTCTTTCTTTTCCGGCTCGCTCATCGCCCGGCCGCAGCTTGCCGCGAGCTGCGAGTTTCCAGTTTCCAGTTTCCAGTTTCCAGAGAAACCAAGGCCGAAGCGTGATTTTCGCGTCTGCTTCTCTGGCAACTGGAAACTAGCAACTGGAAACCGCTTTTCACAACCCGATCCAGAGCTTGATCTGATCGATCAGGCGCCGCCAGAAGCCGCCCTTCGGCACGTCCTTCAGCGCTACGAGATCGACGGTCTTCAGCGTCTTGCCTTCGAGCATGACGGTAACGTGGCCGAGCACCTGGCCGACCGTGATCGGCGCGATGGCCTTCGCGTCAATCTGCTGCTGCACCTGGAGCTGATCCTTGCCGCCGCGCTGCACGGTGATCGCGAGCGGTTCCAGCGTACCGATGGCGACCATGTCGGCGGCGCCCTTGTAGACCTTGAGCGTCGCGGCCGGCGCGGCCGCGCCGAACAGATTGACAGTCTCGAAGAAGCGAAAGCCGTAGTTCAGGATCTCGAGGCTGGCCTGTTCGCGGTAGGCCCAACTTTTTGCGCCCATGACCGCCGAGATCAGGCGGCGGCCGTCCCGGTTCGCCGAGGCCAGCAGGCAGTAGCCCGCGCTGCTGGTATGGCCGGTCTTGATACCATCGACACTCGGGTCTTTGTCGAGCAGGCCGTTGCGGTTCGGCTGCTTGATGCCGTGCCAGGTGAACTCACGCTCGGCGAACATTTTGTACTCGGCCGGGAAGTCGCGGATCAACGCGCGCGCGAGCAGCGTGAGATCGCGCGCCGTCGTGTAGTGCTGCGGGTCGGGGAGGCCGCTGGCGTCGACGAAATGCGTGTTCGCGAGGCCCAGCGTCTTCGCGTACTGGTTCATCAGTTCGGCGAACGCGGTTTCGCTGCCGGCCAGATGCTCGGCCAACGCGACGGTCGCGTCGTTGCCGGACTGGATGATGATGCCGCGCAAAAGGTCCTCGATCTTCACGCGGCTGCCGAGGTCGAGAAACATGCGCGACTCACTCGAGTCGATGCCCTGCTTCCAGGCTTTCTCGCTGATCAGCGCCGTGTCGTCCATCTTCAGGCGGCCCTTCCTGATCTCGTCGAGGGCGATGTAGACGGTCATGATCTTGGTGATGCTGGCCGGCTCGACCTGCGCGTCCGGGTTATTGCCGGCGAGCAGCTCGCCGCTGCCGAAATCGAGCAGCGCGAAGCTCTTCGCAGCGACCGCCGGTGCCTCGGGGATCGCTGCGGCACTGGCGATCGATGGCAGTACGACGACGGCGAGTCCGAGTGAAAGGGCAAGGAACGAGGAATAGGCAAAGCGGAACGTGCGGTTCATCCGGGATTGTTTTTTCGGTGGCGGTGAAGACCAGCAAATGGTAACGCAGGCACGCATTTGATGCAGCGCAGCATCACTTGAAAACGGGGACTGTCGGCGTCTGCGCCGCCGTCATGCGGGTACGCATCGCCTCGAGTTGCCGGCTTTCGCCGAAGGGACCGATCAGCACCCGGTAAATCCAGCGGCCATTGCGCGACTCGCTCTTCATCAGGAGCGGTGCAACCTTCGAGCTGGTCAGCAGGTCGCGAAACGCGGCGGCTTTGACGGAATCGTTGAACAGGCCGGCCTGGAGATAGCGCGGGGTACCGGCAGCCACCGGTGCGGGGGTCGCCGACATGACCGCAGTCGGCGGCGGCGCTGACGGCCGTGGCGCGGCGCCGACACTCCGCACGTCGTCGGGGCTGATGACGTCCAGCTCGACCGGCACCGAACCGTGACCGAGCATTTCCAGCCGGACCGCCGCGGCATACGAAACATCGACGATGCGGCCCGCATGAAATGGCCCGCGATCGTTGATCTTCACCACCACGCTCTTGCCGTTCGAAAGATTGGTCACGCGCGCATAAGCGGGAATCGGCAGTGTCTTGTGCGCGGCGGTCATCGCGAACATGTCGTAGGAATCGCCGCTCGACGTTCGCTTGCCGTGGAATTTCTTGCCGTACCACGAAGCATAGCCGCGCTCATGGAAGCCGCGTGCGTCGCGCAGGATCTCGTAGCGCTGTCCGTAGACCTCGTAGGAACCCGGGTTGCCATAAGCGCTTCGTTCCTCACGCTGCGGAACGGCATCGGGAACCTCGCCGACGTTCTGGGGAATCTCGCCATTGTCCGGCGGACCATCCTGATCCGGCGTGGCCACGGAGGATTGCGCCGGCCCCGAACCCGGTGGCGATTTTTGCGACGGGACCGGATGAACGACGGATTCCGACGACGGATTGCGGACCGGCTCGGACCCGCAGCCCCCCAGCAGCAAGCCCGCGACGCAGGCGCCGCCGAGTAGCCGCCTCATGGTGCGTTGCCTGCGGTGACGGTGGCTGCGCCGACTTCCGCAGCCTGCGCGGCGGCGAGGGCATTGGCCAGCTGCGTCACCGCCATCGCATAGAAGATGCGCGGGTTGTAGGTCTCGATCGAGTAGAAATTGGCGAGCCCGACCCAGTATTCATAGTGGCTGCCGCGGCGCAGTTCGATCAACCCGGCGGGGGTCGAGTCGGGTAGCGTCGTGGCCGGTTCGATACCGGCGGCGCGCAGGTCGGCGACGGTCTGCGTCGCGGCCTTGCCGTTGCGCGGAAAATCCGCCGCCAGCGGCTGCGTCAGGCGCGCCGCGACCACCATCGGCTCGCCGCGCCGGAACGCGCGCGCCGGGTCGTATTGCACGAGATAGTGGCCGATGCTGCCGATCGCGTCGGGCGCCGACCAGAGATCGCGCCGGCCATCGCCGTCGTAGTCGACTGCCAGCGAGCGATAGTTGCTCGGCATGAACTGCGCGTTGCCCATTGCGCCGGCGTAAGAGCCGAGATAGCTCGTGGCATCGGAGCCGAAATCGCGGCAGAACGCGAAGAAGTTGGTCAGCTCGCTGAAGAAGAACGGGCTGCGCGTCGGATGATCGAAGCCTTGCGTGGCCAGCGCATCGAGTACGCGGAACTTGCCAGTATAGGTGCCGTACTTGGTCTCCACGCCGAGCACGCCCGCAATCACCGTCGGCGGTACGCCGTACTCGGCTTCGGCCTTCGCGAACCAGGCGGCGTTGTCCTTCAGATAGCGCACGCCGTTGGCGATGTTGCGCGCGTTGACGTGGATCGGCGCGTAGTTGTCCCAGTTCGGGGCGAGCGTCACTTCCTTGTTCTGGACCTCGTTCTGGATCAGCTTCGGCAGCGTCTGTGCTTCCTTCAGCGCAGCCTTGACAGCCTCGATCTCCGCCGCCGAGAAACCGTAGTCCTCGCGCAGCCGGTCGAGCAGCACCGGCGTCTTCGCGTGGGTCGTGTAATCCGCAGTGGCAGTCGTCGCGAACAGATAGATCGATAGCGCTGGCAGAAGGGTTTTCAGCATCAGTTGGTCAGCAGTTTGCGGTGGGTATACACCGACATCAGCATACCGAAGCCGGCGAGCAGGGTGACGGCCGAGGTGCCGCCGTAGCTGACCAGTGGCAACGGGACGCCCACCACCGGCAGCAGGCCGATGACCATACCCATGTTGATGAAGACGTAGACGAAGAAGGTCATCGCGAGAGAACCGGCAAGCAGGCGCTGGAAACTGTCCTGACCCCGGAGTGCGACATAGAGGCCGCGGCCGACAATCGCTGCGTACAGCGTCAGCAGCACGGCGACGCCGAGGAGCCCGAGTTCTTCGGAATAGACCGCGAAGATGAAATCGGTATGTGACTCCGGCAGGAAGTCGAGCTTGGCTTGCGTGCCGAGCAGCCAGCCCTTGCCGAACAGGCCGCCGGAGCCGATCGCGATCTTGCTCTGCGTGATGTGATAGCCGGCGCCGAGCGGATCGCGTTCGGGGTCGAGAAAGGTCAGTACGCGGTTGCGCTGGTAGTCGTGCAGCTTCAGCCATAGCAGCGGCGCCGCCGCACCGGCGGCGACCACCGCAAGCAGGATCCAGCGGAAGCCCAGCCCGCCGAAAAACAGCGCGAGCACGCCAGCGGCGAGTACCAGCAGCGCAGTACCAAGGTCCGGCTGGGTCGCGATCATCGCGGTCGGCAGGGCGATGATCGCCAAGGTTCCCAACACCGTCGACATGCGCGGCGGCAGCGGCCGCGTATGCAGGAACGCGGCGACCGCCATCGGCATCGCCAGCTTCATGATCTCCGACGGCTGGAAGCGGAAGACCTTGAGATCGAGCCAGCGCTGCGCGCCTTTGGCGTGATCGCCGAGCAGCATGACTGCGACCAGCAGCAGCAGGCCGATGCCGTAGAGCCAGGGCGCGGCGGCGCGATAGAACTCCGGCGGCGCCTGCGCCAGGATCACCATGATGCTGAAGCCGAGTACCAGACGTTCGCCCTGGCTGACCACCATCGTCATCGAGTGGCCCGACGCCGAATACAACACGAACAGGCCGATGCTGCCGAGCGCCAGCAGCATCAGCCCGAGCCAGAGATCGAAATGCCAGCGCGCGAAGCGCTCCGTCCAGCCGAGTGGCTGCGCGGGCGCGCGAGTAATTACCGATGTATTCATGTACTTTGCGGGCCGGGTGCGACAAGGTACCGCGAAGCGTGGGCGCGGGAGCACCCGCAAGTGCCGCGTGCCGCGCCATTTCCATGCTTGATCTGCGAGCGCGCGGCAGGCTCGCTGCATGAATCCATGATCGGCCACAGATGGCCGGGCCGGGCGTTCCGGGTGTACTGAAGTTCCGCCATGGATGGCATTGATCTCTCGACAATCATTGCGGCACGGCCGGCGTATCCGTGGTGCCAGGGCCGGCGTCAGGCGGCACGGTGTCGCCGGCGTCGTCATCCGGTTCACCGCCCGCGTCGGCCGGCACCGGCGGCGCGACCGGCTGGTTGTACAGCACCTTGCCGAGCAGATACTGGTCGATAACCTGACGCGCGACCGGCGCCGCCGCCGAGCCACCGTGGCCGGCATGTTCGGCGATGACCGCAATCGCGATCTGCGGATCGTTGACCGGCGCGAAGGCCATGAACAACGCGTGGTCGCGCAGGTGCAGCGGCACCTGGTCGAGCTTCTTCGCGACCAGTTCATCCTGCCGCAGGCCGGCAACCTGTGCCGTTCCGGTCTTGCCGGCGACGGTATACGGCGCGTCCTTGAACACGGCGTAGGCAGTGCCCCCCGGCGCCTGCGTGACCAGCTGCATCGCCTCGATCACGCGATCGAAGATCTCGTGATTCGGCGCCGGCACCGGCGGCAGTGCCTCCGGCGTCACGGCAGTGACACCGTGTGTTGCGGCGTCTTCCGTGGCATGGACCATATGCGGCTTGAAACCGGCGCCGCGCATGGCCAGCCGCGCCGTCGCCTGCGCGAGCTGCAATGGCGTCAGCGTCAGATAACCCTGGCCGATCCCGGTGTTGACGGTTTCGCCGGGAAACCAGACCTGCTTGTAGACGCGGCGCTTCCACTCCCGGCTCGGCAGGATGCCGGTCTTCTCGTGCGGAATGTCGATGTCGGTGAGCTTGCCGATGCCGAAAGCGCCGAGTACGTCGTCGATCTTGTCGATGCCCATGTCGGTAGCTGCATGGTAGAAATACACGTCGCAGGACTTCTGCATCGCGAAGTTGAGATCGACCCAGCCATGCCCCTGCCGCCAGTAGCAGCGGTACTTGCGCTCGACGCCCGGCAACTGGAAGTAACCGGGGTCGAAGATCTTGGTCGCCGGGTTCAGCGTGCCGCTGATCAAGCCGGCCGCGGCCATGAACGGCTTGATCGTCGAGCCCGGCGGATAAGTGCCGAGCAGCGCGCGGTTGTACAGCGGTCGGTCCGCGTCGTCGAGCAGATCCTTGTAGCTGGCCGTGTCGATGCCTTCGACGAACAGCTCGGGGTCGAAGCCGGGCTTGCTGACCAGGGCCAGCACTTCGCCCGTGCGCGGATCGATCGCGACGACGGCGCCATCGAGCTCGCCGAGCGCCTTTTCGGCGACCAGCTGCAACTGCGCGTCGAGCGATAGATAAAGATTCTGGCCGGATTTTCCCGGGCGTGAGTCGAGTTCGCGCAGCGGCCGTCCCGCCGCGTTTGCCTCGACGATCTTGGCGCCCGGCTTGCCGCGCAGCTCGTTTTCGTGGCTCCGTTCGATGCCGGATTTGCCGATCTGCGTCAGGCCGAGGTAGTCGGCCTCGGCGACGGTCGCGTAGTCGGCCTCGCTGATGCCGCTGACATAGCCGATGACGTGGGAGGCGCTTTCACCGAGCGGATAGCTGCGTACCAGACCGGCGCTGACCTCCACACCCTCGAAGTCGTAGCGGTTGAGTTCGTAGCGCGCCACTTCCTCGGGCGTGAGGTTGCTGCGCAGCGTCACGTTGCGATAGCGCGGGCCTTTGCGCAGGCGTTCTCGGAAGCGCGTGATGTCCTTGTCGGTCAAGTGAATGTACTGGCCGAGCCGTGCCAGCGTGTCGTCAAGATTCCCGACGCGCTCGGGCGTGATCTCGAGCACGAACGAAGGCAGGTTCTGCGCGAGCAGCGCGCCATTGCGGTCGTAGATCAAGCCGCGCACCGGCGCCACGGCGATCAAGCGCATGCGGTTGTCGTCGGCGCGTGTGGAGTAGTAATCGTGCTTGAGCAATTGCAGATCGACCAGGCGCAGCGCGAGCAGCCCGATCATCACCAGACAGAGCCCGGCCGCGATCGCGATGCGCGTCGTGAATGTGCGCTTTTCCTCGTAGAGATCCTTGATCGCATCGAAGCCCGAGCGCGGGCGGCCGGAGAGATGTGTCGACGAATTCACGGCAGGCGCAGCCGGCTCAGATCGCGCTTGTGCTGCGCATGCAGGCCGTTGAACACGGCCGCGAACACCGGCCAGACCAGCGTGGTACCGAGCACCGGCAGCCAGCGCAGCGCCGGTTCGGCGGCGTGGTGGGCAATGCCGTCGATCCAGAACACCAGGAAGGTGTAAAGCGCCCAGACTGGCGCCAGCGCCAGCGCTGACTGCCATAACGGGAACACGACGTAGAAGCCGCGCAGACGGCCGAGGATGGCGGCGACGATGACCAGCGCCAGCGCATGCTGGCCGAGCGTGGCATTGAACAGCACGTCGCAGCAGAGTCCCAGCAGCCAGGCCGCGAGCAGCGAGGGCATCTGCGGCGCATACAGCGCCCAGTAGCCGACGACCAGCAGCGGCCAGACCGGTCGCACTGCGGCGACGGCGTCGGGTAGTTCGACGACCTGCAACATCAGGGCAAGGATGAGGCTGAACAGAAAGGCAAAGACGCGGCTCATGGCTTCGTCGGCGTTTTCGGTTTCGTCACCGACGTTGCCGGTGCTTTCTTCGGCCGCAGGTCGATCGGCACTTCCGGCGGCGGCGGATCGCCCGTGGCCTGCGCAGCCCGCTCACTCCAGACCAGCAGCGCCTGCCGGCCTTGATGCAGCTTCGCGCGCGGATAGGCGATGGCCTCCATGAAACTCTCGCCACCGGGATGGCGCAGTTCATAGACCTCGCCGACCGGGTAGCCGGCCGGGAAGCGCCCGCCGAGACCGGAAGACACCAGCAGATCGCCGACCTTGACATCGGCGTTACCGGGCAGATACGGCAGCGACAACCCCTGGCCATCGCCTCGGCCAAGCGCGATGGTCTGCAGGCCGGTGCGGTTGATCTCAACCGGAATGCCGTGATCGGGATCGGTGATGAGCAGCGCGATACAAGTCGTCGGATTGACCTGCACGACCTGACCCATCACCCCTGAGGCATCAACCAGTGCCTGACCGCGGTAGACGCCATCGCGCGCGCCCTTGTTCAGAACGATCTGGTGGCGGTAAGGGTCCTGGCTGGTCGACAGGATTTCGGCGATCAGCACGCGATCCGACAGCGCGCTCGACGAGGCCAGCAGTTCGCGGATGCGCTGGTTCTCTGCTTCGAGCGAGGCCAGGCGCAGAAGCTTCGCTTCCTGCGCGAGCTGGGTATTGCGCAGCTCCCGGTTTTCCGCCAGCAGCGACTCGCGCGAGCGGAGATGCTGGACGCCGCTGGCCACCATTTGCGGCAAACCGGCGAGCCAGAGGACCGGCGTCAGCGTCCAGGCCGTCCACTGCCGCAGTGGCGTCATGCCGGAACTGCGGCCATCGGCAATGAGCAGGCCGAGCGAGAGCAGAGCGAAGAAGGCGAACTTCAGCCCCAGACCGGGGCCTCTCGGAAACAGCGGTTTGTGCGAGGGATCGCTGAGCGTCGTATTCAAGGGCCGGAACGGATCGAAACGCAGGTGCCCGCCGTGTGCGGGCCTGCGCGGAAGCATAGGGCGCAAGCCTTTCCGGAACAACCGTTTTCCGGCCCTTTGAGCGGCTTTTTTGCGCCGCCCCGCTCAGGGATTCGGAAAGAGGTTCTCAAGCCTTAGCGCAGCGCGCGACCGCCGCCGCACGTCGCCAGCGTGACCTCAATCCATCAGGTAGATGTCGCCCTGGCGATCGAGCATATCGAGCAGCATGCCGCCGCCGCGTGCGACACAGGTCAGCGGATCATCGGCGATGATCACCGGCAGGCCGGTTTCTTCCGAGATCAGCTTGTCGAGATCGCGCAGCAGCGCGCCACCCCCGGTGAGCACGATGCCGCGCTCGGCGACGTCGCTACCCAGTTCTGGCGGCGTGCGTTCCAGCGCCTGCTTGACCGCCTTGACGATGCCGGCCAGCGGTTCCTGCAGCGCGTCGAGAATCTCGTTCGAGTTCATCGTGAAGTTGCGCGGCACGCCGGCGGCCAGATGGCGGCCGACGACATCGATCTCCTGCACTTCCGGCCCCGGAAAGGCGGTGCCGATCTCCTGCTTGATGCGCTCGGCCGTGGCTTCGCCGATCAGCATGTTGTACTGGCGGCGCACGTAGGAAACAATGGCCTCGTCGAACTTGTCGCCGCCGATGCGCACCGACTCGGCGTAGACGATGCCGTTCAGCGAAATGACCGCGACTTCCGAAGTGCCGCCGCCGATGTCGACCACCATCGAGCCGCGCGCCTCGGAAATCGGGATGCCGGCACCGAGTGCGGCGGCGATCGGTTCCTCGATCACGAACACCTTGCGTGCGCCGGCGTTCTCCACCGACTCGCGGATCGCGCGGCGTTCGACCTGGGTCGAGCCATACGGCACGCAGACCACGACCCGCGTCATCGGCCGCATCACGCGACCTTTCTGCACCTTGCGGATGAAGTGCTGGAGCATCTTTTCCGTGACCGTGTAATCCGCGATCACGCCGTCGCGCAGCGGGCGGATCGTCGTGATATTGGTCGGCGTGCGGCCGAGCATGCGCTTGGCATCGATGCCGACGGCCTCGATCTTCTTGCTGCCGCGCGAGTCGAGGCGGATGGCGACGACCGAAGGCTCGTTGAGTACGATGCCCTCGTCACGCACATAGATCAGCGTGTTGGCGGTGCCGAGATCGATGGAAAGGTCGTTGACGAACAGGCGGCGGACGGCGTCGAACATCGCGGTAGAGGGATACGGTTGGTCTGAGAAAGGAGGGAGGAGAACGCGTATTTTTATTCGCTGCGGACGCCTTGGGGCGGGCCTCAGGACGAGTTCGGCAAGCCGAGGCAGTCGATGAAATCGTTTATCATTCAATCATAACTGATTTTCTTCCGGTCAAGCCCGCCGAACTGCCCCGATCGATGGGCGGTGGCGTGGTTCGAGCGGTTATCGCCACCGTCCCGCATCCAGGCCATGAGCTTAAGTCCCGAACAAGTCCGTCAGGTCGCGCATCTCGCGCGGCTGCAACTGAACCCCGAGCAGGTCGAGGGTTACGCGCGCCAGCTTTCTGACATCCTCGAGATGGTCGACCGGCTGTCGTCGGCGAATACCGCCGATGTCGCACCGATGGCGCATCCGCTCGAGATGACGCAGCGGCTGCGCGTCGATGCGGTCAGCGAGCCGGATCGCCGCGACCAATACCAGGCCATTGCGCCGCAGGTGCAGGACGGGCTGTATCTGGTGCCGAAGGTCATCGAGTAAACAGTGTCGATCCGGCACGGTGACGCTGTGACGGAATAACTCGTCGGGCTCGAGCGATCGCCATGCGCGGCTCAACCCGCCGAAAATCCTGGATTCAAGAACGAACCATGCATACGTATTCGATCAAGCAGCTTGCGGCCGGACTTCGCGAAAAGAAATTTTCTTCGCGTGAACTGACTCAGCATTATCTGAATCGCATTGGGACGTATGACCGCGCGCTGAATTGCTATGTCACCGTCACCGGCGAGCGGGCTTTGCAGCAGGCCGATGCGGCCGACGTGCTGCTCGCTGCCGGCAATGCCGGGCCCTTGACCGGCATTCCACTCGGCCAGAAGGACATTTTCTGCACGGCGGGCGTAAAGACTTCCTGCGGCTCGAAGATGCTCGACAAATTCGTCGCGCCCTACAACGCGCATATCGTCGAGAAGCTCGACGCGGCCGGCATGGTCATGCTCGGCAAGCTAAACATGGACGAGTTCGCGATGGGCTCGTCGAACGAGACCTCGTGTTTCGGTCCGGTCGTCAATCCGTGGCGGCGCGAGGGCTCCAATGTCGGCACCGCGTCGAGCGGCCAGATCGAGGGCGCGCATCTGGTGCCCGGCGGTTCTTCCGGCGGCTCCGCCTCGGCGGTGGCGGCGCTGTTGTGCATGGGCGCGACCGCGACCGACACCGGCGGTTCGATCCGCCAGCCGGCGGCTTTCACC
>JAYWBB010000002.1:0-56709 GCA_043781855.1 Nevskia sp.
CACGGAAGCTACCACCGAGCCGGCGCTGGAGCCGGAAATCACGTCGGGCAGCAGGTCTTCACGAACCAGCGCCTTGACCACGCCGACGTGGAACAGCCCGAGTGTGGCGCCACCTGAAAGCATCAACGCAGAACGTCCGAAGGACGTTGCGGTTTCGCGGAAGAAACGCAGTTTCTCTTCCGGATCGAGTTCGACGAAGCTGCCGTCACAGAGAAAATTCAGCGCATCGGTGACTTCGGCGGCGTACGTCTCGATCAACTTCTTGGTGCCGTGATAGGCGTGCGCATACAGTACCGGATTCGAGAGGTTTCCCAGATTCCAGTGCAGGCCCTGACGCAGATGATGGATCAACCTGGTGATCTCGCCGTTCTCGCGGCACTCGCGAATCTGCGTCAGACGGGTGCGGATCAGCCGCCAGTCGTAGTCGCCGGACTCGTCCTCGTACTTCCAGTCTTCGAGACCAGTGGCTGTATCGAAGGCCAGGGCGGCCTCCCGCCAGATCGCGTAATCGGCGGCATTGCGCATTGCCAGGCGGCATTCGCGGGCGCGTCGTTCCATGGAGATTCAACAGATGATTGAGCGACCGGTATCGTGGCCCATCGGGACCCCATGAACAAGCCATATCGAACAGGGTCGCGATGGTAAAATTCGCTGTCGCCGCTGCGGCCGGATGAACGGCCGCTCCACTTCCTTTGAATGGACCCCGCCACGTGAACATCACCATTTTCGGCTCGGGCTATGTCGGCCTCGTCACCGCCGCCTGCTTCGCCGATGTCGGCAATGATGTGCTTTGCGTCGATGTCGATAAAAACAAAATCGCCCGCCTGCAACAGGGCGAGGTGCCGATCTACGAGCCGGGCCTTACCGAACTCGTGCACAAGAATGTCGCCGAAGGACGGCTGCGCTTCGCCACCGATGCCGCCGAGGGTGTCTCGCATGGGCAATACCAGTTCATCGCGGTTGGCACACCGCCGAACGAGGATGGTTCGGCCGATCTCCAATACGTGCTGGAAGTCGCAAAGACCATCGGCACGCAGATGGATGACTACCGCATCGTCATCAGCAAGTCGACGGTGCCGGTCGGCACCGCCGACAAGGTTCGCGAGGCGCTGCGGGCAACGCTTGCGGCCCGCGGCGCAACCTTCGAGTTCGACGTAGTCTCGAATCCGGAATTCCTCAAGGAAGGCGACGCCATCGGCGATTTCAACAAGCCCGACCGCATCATCGTCGGGGCCGACAACGCGCGTGCCGCGAAGCTGATGCAGGCCTTGTATGCGCCGTTCAATCGCAATCACGATCGCGTGATCGTCATGGATGTGCGGTCGAGCGAGCTGACCAAGTACGCCGCGAACGCGATGCTCGCGACCAAGATCAGTTTCATGAACGAGCTCGCCAATCTCGCAGAGAACATCGGTGCGGACATCGAGAAAGTTCGCATCGGCATCGGCGCCGATCCGCGGATCGGCTATCACTTCATCTATCCGGGCGCTGGTTATGGCGGCTCCTGCTTCCCGAAGGACGTGAAGGCGCTGGTCAAGAGCGCAGCGGATGCGAAATTCGACGCAGTGATTCTAAAGGCCGTGGAGCAGGTCAACAACCGGCAGAAGACGGCACTGCATGCAAAGCTGCGCAAGCATCTCGGCTCGCTCAACGGCAAGACCATCGCAGTCTGGGGCCTGGCGTTCAAACCCAGAACCGACGACATGCGCGAAGCGCCGAGCCGCAATCTGATCGAGGCGATCTGGGCCGAGGGTGGAAAGGTTCGTGCTTACGATCCGGTTGCGATGCACGAGGCCGAGAAGCTCTACGGCCAGCGCGACGACTTCATACTCGTGAAATCGCCGATGGAGGCGCCGATCGGCGCCGACGCACTGGTCGTCGTCACCGAGTGGCGAGTGTTCCAGAGCCCGAATCTGCCGCAGCTCAAGAAGCTGCTGCGCCAGCCGATCATCGTCGACGGACGCAACATGTACGACCCGGCCTGGGTACGCGGCGAAGGATTCATTTACGACTGCGTGGGGCGGCCGGTCAGCGTCTGATCAATTCAGACGCTGAATAGAGCGTGGCGATTTTCTGATCGCGTCAACCAGCCCCGCTGCGGCGAACGTCTCAGGCTTCGAGTAAGAGATCAGTCGTCGCCGTGCTTGTCGTGCTTGTCGTGACCTTTGCCGTGGCCCTTGCCGCCATGATCGCCGCCGTCATCGTGGCCACGGTCGTCGTCGCGATCGCCATGATGTTCGCGGTACTGCGGCACATAAACGTCGTTGTACCAATCGTCGCGGACGAAATAAACCGGCTGTCCACAGGCGTTGTACTGACGGCAGTGCTTGTCCCAGTGCTTCTCATGGCCCGGCGGGACGCGCAGATACAGCGGCTGACGCACCACGGTCGTCCGCTGGATGATCACCGGCTGTTCATAGATGACCTGCGGCTGCGGATAATCGCCGATGTCGATATGGCCGTAGAACCCCGGCTGTCCGATATTGACCGAGACGCCAACGTTTCCGGCAAACGCCGGCGCGGCAATCAGGCTCAGAAATGCCGCAAGAATGATTTTTTTCATATTCGACTCTACTTTTTTCCTGTGGTGATCAGACACCCGGCTGCACGGTGCGTTCATGCCTCTCCGACATCCCGGTAGCCAGACGACAATAGTGGCTTTCGGGGACTGAACCTCGACTGAATCGATTCCGACTTTGTCAGCGGGGCAGCGCGACTCAGTAGATTTCCTTTTCCGCGACTCCGTCGGGCTGAGCTGGAGTTTCTCCAGCAACCTGGAGGCGCTTCCGTGCCGAAAACATCGAGCCGCGCGCCGCCACGCTCGGGGCGAAGGCTTGGAAGCCGACGGGTCTGGTCACGTCGTCGTACACGGCTTCCATGCCGCCGCGCATGAAATAGGTCTCGTGCCAGAAGCCGGTACCGCCGGAATTGCCAAGAAATTTCTGCCACCAGATGCGATGCGGCTCCGAGCGCGCCCAGCGCTCCATCGAGTCGAAATCCCGCCAGTACCAGCGCATGCCGACGTGCAGCGGGAAAAGACCGAAGATCATGTTGTTCTCAAAATGAAGCAGGCCCTCGGGACGGGCCGCACCAGCCTTCTCGATCTGCGGTCCGAGACCAATCAAGGTCTTTATGCCGCTGAGCAGGCGTACACGCATGCCGAGGTAGATCACGACCAGATCCGGGTATGCGGACAGATCGACTGTCCCGCGGTCAACGGCTGTTTTCATTTTTCCCTTTGCCAAAGAACCTGCGCATCGCATGAATGTCGGATCGTGGACTGATCGCGCCTCGACTCCGAACCGCAACGTCCCTTTTGTCGTCCCGGCGATGACGCCTTTATCGACCGCTCACATCTTCACGTCGCTGATCTGGATGATCGGCTGTGTATTGGTGAAGTTGGGAATGTCGGCAAGGATTTCCGGCGCGTGCGGGCCGAAGCTCGACTGGAAGGCTTCGACGCTGTCGAAGTAGAGATGACCCATCGCGATATAAGTCGGCGCAGTGCCCGGGGCGCCGCCGGCGAGGCCCTGTTCCACCGCGATCTTCTTGCAGCTGGCACCGAGCTTTTCGGTGACGAGTTTCATGTGAGTGCCGGTGTAATAGCCAATGTCGAACTTCGCGTCGCTGCCGTTCGGGTAAAGCACGCTGACCTTGATCACTTTGAATTCACTCCTGGTGGGTGCTGGCGATGGTTGTGACTTCACGCAGCTTTAGCGCATGTTTCTCGGAATTCTTCGGGTTGCGGAAGATCATCGGCTTCTCGACGGTCGTGCTGCGCGCCGATGAAATCGCTTCGTCGACGAGACCGCGCAGTGGCGATTTGTCGCAGACCGGATCGGCGTTTGCGGCATCACCCGTGAACTGGAACGCCTGGCAGCGGCAGCCGCCGAAATCCTTTTCCTTCTCGGGACAGGAGCGGCAGGGTTCCTTCATCCAGTCGTCGCCGCGGTAGCGGTTGAAAGCATCCGAGGTCTGCCAGATATCCTTGACGCTCATCGTCTGGACGTTCGGGAAGTCCAGACCGGGAAGCTGGCGCGCTGCGTGACAGGGCAGGGCGGTACCATCCGGCGTCACCAGCAGGAACACCGAACCCCAGCCGTTCATGCAGGGCTTCGGGCGCTTCTCGTAGTAATCGGGCACGACGAAGTAGATGTCCATCTTGCCCTTGAGCCGTGCCTGATATTCGTTGGCGACGACTTCGGCTTCGCGCACCTGTTCGAGCGTCGGCAGCAGGCGGTCGCGGTTCAACAGCGCCCAGCCGTAATACTGCGTCGTGGCGAGTTCGACGTAATCGGCTTCGAGGTCGACGGCGAGATCGAGCATCTCGCGCAGGCGATACAGGTTGTCGCGATGAAGTACGAAGCACAGCACCATCGGAAAGCCGGCGGCCTTCACGGCGCGCGCCATGTCGATCTTGTGCGCGTAGGCGCGCATGCCGGCGATCTCGTCGTTCTGGTTCGCTTCCGAACTCTGGAAGCTGACCTGGATGTGATCGAGACCCGCCTCTTTCAGCGCCTGCGCCCGCGCAGCGTCCATGCCGATTCCCGAGGTGATGAGGTTCGAGTAGTAGCCGAGCTTGTGCGACTCCGCGACCAGCACCTCCAGGTCCTGGCGCACCAGCGGCTCGCCGCCGGACAGGCCGAGCTGCAAGGCGCCCATCTGCCGGGCGTCGCGCAGCACGCGCAGCCAGGTCTCGGTATCCATGGTCTTGCCGTGGCCAGCGAAATCGACCGGGTTGCTGCAATAGGCGCATTGCAGCGGGCAGGCGTAGGTCAGCTCGGCAAGCAGCCAGAGCGGCGGCTTGATGATCCTCGCAGGGCTAGGTGATCCACCCTCGTGCATTGGCTACCTCCAGAAACTCTCGCACATCCGCCGTCAGGTCTTCGCCCGGGTACTGGCGGTTCAATTCGGCCGCGATGTCCACCGCGGTACGTTTGCCATCGACCTGCTTGAGGATGATGGCGGCGCTTTCGTTCAGTTGCACCACCCCTTCCGGGTAGAGCAGCACATCGCAGCCCTGCACCGGTTCGTGCTGCACGCGATGACCGCGTGCCAGCTTGATCGGGCCATTATGCAGCGGCATCGGGCCTTCAGACATCGAGCCGCTCCTTGACATTGAAATAGGGCGGCTGCTCAAACAGGTAAGCCATGGTCATCGCATCGAGCATGCTCCACAAAACATCGAGTTTGAAGCGCAGCAGCTCGAGCGCGCGCGCCTGCTCGGCGCGCGTACGGAAAAGGTCGAGGGTCAGTCCCATTCCATGTGCAACATCGCGATGCGCCTCGGTCATGCGGCCCTTGAAATAATCGAGCCCGCTCTGGTCTATCCACGGATAGTGCTTGGGCCATTCGCTGATGCGCTCCTTGTGAATCGTCGGCGCAAACAGTTCGGTGAGCGACGAAGCGACCCCTTCCTGCCAGGATGCTCGACGTACGAAGTTGACGTAGGCATCGACCGCAAAACGCACACCCGGCAAGACATGACGATGCGATTCGACGTCCTCGCGCGTCAGCCCGACCGCGATACCGAGGCGTACCCAGCGCTCGATGCCGCCTTCGATCTCGTCGTTGCCGTCGTGGTCGATAATGCGCTGGATCCAGCGGCGGCGGACCGCACGGTCCGGACAGTTCGCGAGCAATGCCGCGTCCTTGTTCGGAATAGCCGTCTGGTAATAGAAGCGGTTCAGCACCCAGCCCTGCACGGCGGCCTTCGGCAACTGACCCGAGTTCATCTTGATCTGGAACGGATGGTTGATGTGGTAGTACGGCTCCATCGCCTTCAGACGCGCGGCAAACTCCTCTCTGCTCCAGGGCTGGGAGTCGTCGTGGATCGGGGCGTCTTTGATCGGGAAGTTCATGGTTCAAATCTCCAGGGACATGCCGTCGCGCGCGACCTCGATGCCCAGTGCCGTGACTGCGCGCCGCTCGGCGCTGTCCTCGACCAGAATCGGATTGGTGTTGTTGATGTGGATGAGAATGCGGCGGCGCTCAGGATAACGCGCGAGCCATTCCAGCATGCCGCCGGCGCCGCTCTGCGCGAGATGGCCCATCTCGCGCGCCAGCTTGGTGCCGACTCCGCGCCGCGACATCTCATCGTCGGTCCAGGTGGTGCCATCGACCAGGATCAAATCGGCCTCGGTCATTGCGTTCTCGACCGGTGCTTCGATCACCCCGAGACCCGGCGCATAAAAAACCCGCTTGCCGCTCGCGGAATCGCGGATCATCAGGCCGAGGTTGTCGCCCGGTGCCGGGTTCGCGCGATGGGGCGAATAGGGTGGAGCCTTGCTGGTCAGTGGCACGGCGCTGAATTCGAGGCCGTCCAGGCCGGCGATGGTGAACGCCGCGCCATCCGGCTTCACTTCGTGCCAGTCGACACCGCAGTAATGTTCGAGAATGTTGAAGACCGGAAAGCCGCTCGTGAGATCGGCCTTGACACGCGCCGAGCAATAGACCGGCAAGCGTGTCTTCGACTCGCGCAGCATCAGCAGGCCGGTGACATGGTCGATCTGCGCGTCCATCAGCACGACGGCCTTGATACCGGTATCGCGCAGGGCGCGGTTCGGTTGCAGCTCGGGTGTCGCGAGTATCTGTGCGCGGATATCGGGGGAGGCGTTGATCAGGGCCCAGTCTATGCCGTTGGCGCTGATCGCGATCGAAGACTGAGTGCGGGCTTCGGCCTGCACGCCACCACTGCGCTGACCCGCGCAATTGGCGCAATTGCAATTCCACTGCGGAAAGCCGCCGCCTGCCGCCGAACCTAGAATCCGGATTTTCACGGGCTTGGGGAAAATTTGCGAACAAACAAACTTCGGAACCCCTAAAACAAAACCCCCGGAGTGATCCGGGGGTCCTGTAACCGCTATTGGCAGTGACCGCGACGAACGAAGCCGTTACGGCGTCCCGCCAGAAGCATTAGCGGTTGAGGATGTACATCGTCACTTCCATGCCAAAGCGCATTTCGGTGAAGCTCGGTTTCGTCCAACGCATTTTCAGTTCTCCAGTTCTATCGCGATCGATCGCTGCGGATGCTGCTTGTCCAGATTTGGACATTGCAACACTGCAGAGAGTATGCCATGCCTATATCAAAGCCAAATCGTATTAATTAATGCGGTGCATTGTAAATTCGCAAGTTAATGAAAATAATTAACTTTGCAACGTTATTTTGGCATCTGAAGAAGCTGATTTCGATATTTTTCTGTTTGCGTTCGTGCTGTGGAAATTCAGGGCGCAGCTCGCTCTGTGTCACATCCGGGACAGGTCGTCTCGCCGTGCCTCGGTCAGCGGAATAGCGTGTCGCTTGAATTTTCGATACAGCGTGTTGCGGCTCATGCCGAGTTCACGCGCCGTCAGTGTCATGTTCCAGCGGTTGTTTTCGACCGCCTTGAGAATTACCGCGCGTTCGGCCGTTTCAAGGGCTCTGATCCCAGTCCCGGCCTGCACGCTCAATGGTGCCGCCTCGTGCCCGGACAGGACTGGCCGGGGCTGTTCACGGATGCCGGACTGGAAGCTGCGCGGCAGATCGACGAGGCGTATCACGCCGTCGTCGCAGATCGCTATTGCCGTGCGGATCACGTTCCGCAACTCACGGATATTTCCAGGCCAGCGGTAAGCCAGCAGGCACTCGAATGCGTCAGCCTCGATTGCAACCGGTCGCTCCAGCTGAGCTTCCGTGGCGACGAAGCGGCGAATCAGGTGCTCGGCATCGACACGTTCGCTCAAGGCGGGCAGATCGAGCGTGATACCGTTGAGGCGGTAATAAAGGTCTTCGCGGAATGCGCCGCGCGCGATCATTTCGCGCAGTCCGCGATGGGACGCGCTGATGACACAGAGATCGACTTTTACCGGTGTCTCGCAACCGAGCGGCACGACCTCCTGCTCTTCGAGGACTCGCAACAGCCGGGTTTGCAAATTCACCGGCATGTCCCCGATTTCGTCGAGGAACAAGGTACCGCCGCTGGCTTGCTGAATGCGCCCGCGCATGCCTTCCTTGCGTGCGCCGGTGAAGGCGCCTGCCTTGTAACCGAACAGTTCCGATTCGATCAAGGTTTCCGGAATCGCGGCACAGTTGACCGCGACGAAAGGCTGCGCGGCGCGCGAGCTCGCGAGATGGATGGCCTTGGCGAAAACCTCCTTGCCCGAGCCGGTCGGACCTTGCAGCAGGATCGGCACGCGCGAGTCCGCAACCCGGCGAGCGCTGCGGATGTTGCGCAGCATCTGCGGATCCTGTCCGGCCAGATCCTCCAGCGTCATCGAGGTAAGTCGCCGCGATGGCGCAATATGAACGCGATCGGCAGCCGCGCGGCGCGGCCGGCCGAGTTCGATCAGTCGTGCGAGCAATTGCGGCGGCGCTACGGTCACGAAAAAGCGACGGCCAAGACGTACGTCGCGCACGGGCAAGAGCGCCTGGCGGGTGGTCACGAGTTGTTGCAATTCCGGATCGCCGATGTCGAACAGCTCGGTGACGTGACGGCCGATCAGCGACGCGCGGTTCGGAACCGCCAGCAGTGACACCGCCATCTCGTCGGCGGCAACGACATTGCCACTCTCGGAAAGTGCGAGTGCGGCGTCGTGCAACAGGTTGACGAACTCCGGACGGCTGTGAAAACGCAGAATGCGATAAGGCTGACAACGGCGTAAAAACAGGCATTTCTCGATCAGTCGCGCCGAAGTATTGACCAGCGCCATCGTGTGCATCTGGCTGCCGCGCGTGTCGTGCGAGCCGACCGAAGAAGCATCGAGCACCGCGATCAGGTCGCCGTTCGTATCGCGGATCGGCGTGCCCGAACACGACAGGCCGATGTGGCGCGCGCGGAAGTGATCGTTGCGGTGAATGGTGATCGAACGGCCTTCGGCGATGCAGGTGCCGATACCGTTGGTGCCTTCGCTGCGCTCGCTCCACTCCGCACCCACGATCAGGCCGGCGCTGCGGAACATCCTGGTCAGGGTCGGGTCGACCTTTTCGGACAGGATGATGCCCTTGGCATCCGTCAGCAGCAGCGCGTAGCCGGAGCCGCTGATCTGGTCGTAAAGCGTGTCGATTTCGGCGCGCGCGATTTCGACCAGCTCGTCGTGCCGCTCCTGCAACTCCTTCAGATTTCCGCTATCGATGACACTTGGCGCGTGCAGCCGCGACGGATCCAGGCGGTATTGGTTGACGCAGCGTTCCCAGGAGACCTTTACCGCCTCCTCGAGATTGAATTTGCCGGGAGTGCCCACTCCGTTGACGAGTCCGAGTACGCCGTTCGCGTGCTGGACTGCGGCGGTATCGCCCATGACTCACCTCAGTGAAATGCGCTTGTGCGCTACATTCTCGCGCAAGCTAGTGTCTCCTCCGCCGACAGCGCGGACGCCATTGAAACTTTCCGATTATCCCAATTCCGCGCGAGGCCAAAAGCCATCCAGATACCATCTCGACGTTAGTCGTCAAAGCGCGTAACGTCAACGGCCCAATGCGGGCAACTGTGTCATTGGTGGAACAACGCACTTGCGGCTAGCGTCGCCACCGTGACATCGGCACCGGCGCATAATGCTCTACGTCGACGTCCTTAAATGCAATTCGATACGAAAACAGCCGTTTCCATAGAGTTCAAGAACTGGCTTGGTTTTTGCCACCCCGGCCTTGCTCGGCGGAAGAGCTGAAGTTCAGTGCGCAGTCCAGCCCGGGCCCGCAGACACGCAAACCCCACACCCAAAAACAAGCACGAGGAGAACAGCAATGGATGGATCGAAAGGACTGGAAACGCTGAGTCCGGAAGTCAAGAAGTTCATCAGCACGCCGAAAAAGATTCTGATCGACGGCAAGTGGGTCGATTCGAAGTCCGGCGAAACCTTCGAAGTCTATAACCCGGCCACCGGCCAGGTCATCGCCCACGCTCAAGCGGGTAACAAGGCGGACATCGACCTCGCGGTCGCCGCTGCGCGCCGCGCCTTCGATGACCACAGCGTCTGGCGCCGGATGACGCCTTCCGACCGTGGCCGCATCGTTTCCCGCATCGGCGACCTGATTCTGAAATACGGCGAAGAACTGGCCCAGCTCGAGTCGCTCGACAACGGCAAACCGATCGCCGTCGCGCGCGCGGCCGACGTGATTCTCGCCGCCGACCTGTTCCACTACATGTCCGGCTTCGCGACCAAGCTCGAAGGCAGCACGATTCAGCTCTCGGTGCCGTTCACGCCGGGCGCGGAATATCACGCCTACACCCGGCGCGAGCCGATCGGTGTCGTCGGCCAGATCATCCCCTGGAACTTTCCGCTGCTGATGGCGGCGTGGAAAATCGGCCCGGCGTTGACGACCGGCTGCTGCATCGTGCTGAAGCCGGCCGAGGAAACCCCGCTGACGGCGATCCGCCTCGGCGAAATCTGCATGGAAGCGGGTTTGCCGAACGGCGTGCTGAACATTGTTACCGGCTTTGGTGAGACCACTGGCGCGCCGCTGGTCAATCACCCGGGCGTCGACAAGATCGCCTTCACCGGTTCGACAGAAGTCGGCAAGCTGATCGTCAAGGCCGCTTCGAACGACCTCAAGAAGCTGACGCTGGAACTCGGCGGCAAGTCGCCGAACATCGTGCTCAACGATGCCAATCTCGACATTGCGATTCCGGGTGCCGCGAGCGCGATCTTCTTCAACCAGGGCCAGTGCTGTGCCGCCGGTTCGCGCCTGTTCATCCAGGAAAAAATCTACGACCAGGTCATCGAAGGCATCTCCGCCTACGCCAAGGCGCTCAAGGTCGGCCCGGGTCTCGACCCGACCACGCAGCTCGGCCCGTTGGTTTCGCAGGATCAGTACAACCGCGTAACCGGCTTCATCGCGAGCGGCAAGGAACAGGGCGCCTCGATGACGACCGGCGGCAAGCGCTGGGGCAACGAGGGCTACTTCGTCGAGCCGACGGTCATCGTCAACGCCGCCGACACCGCCAAGGTCGTGCAGGAAGAAATCTTCGGGCCAGTCGTCGTCGCGACGCGCTTCAAGGAACTTGACGATGAACTCGTGCGCCGCGCCAATGATTCGGTGTTCGGACTTGCGTCCGGCATCTGGACGCAGGACATCTCGAAGGCGCACAAGCTGGCTGGCCGTCTGCGTGCCGGCACCGTCTGGATCAACTGCTACAACATCTTCGACGCGGCACTCCCGTTCGGCGGCTTCAAGCAGTCGGGCTGGGGCCGCGAGATGGGCAGTGCAGTGTTGAACAACTACCTCGAAACGAAGTCGGTCTGCGTCAGCCTGTAAATCGCCGTTCTGCGATAAAAATGCAGGCCCGGACGGGTTCCCCGTCCGGGTCTGCATCATTTCCAGCGGACCACGACCGCTGCCGTTGGCTTCGGTTTCGAGACTACTTTCAGCCAGCGTACGGTCTGGATTCAGAATGGGCTGAAATACCGCTGTCTCACGCAGTTGTAACCTTACTGACTCGAACTTCGTCCCTTCGATGAAACATAGGGGTTCCGGACTGCCACCAGGTCTGAGGTTATTAATAAATAAAAACAATAGTTTAAATGATAAACTTCATTTGGCATGGCCGTTGCTCGTCGCCTGAGGTCGACACACTTGTGCGGGCGCGACGCTGAACATGCCGAAACAGAATTCAAGGCAGACAGCGACGCGCTGAAGAGGAAGTGGGTCAACAGGAGTTGAAGCATGTCCCTGGCATGCATCGGCGCTTATCACCTCTCATAACATTGGGGAAACAAAGTGAAAGAACCAAGTCAGCGAAAGCTCATTGCTGCTGCTGTTGCTCTGCTGTCGTCGGCCGGCGCCAGCGCGCTGGAACTGAACGCCGGTGATTACAAGTTCAGCGTCAACGGCAATGTCAACGTCCACTACATCTATTCGATTTGCGACAAGAATCCGGTGTCGATCGTCACCGTCGGTGGCGCCTGCACCAAGAACGGCAGCACCCGTAGCAACTCCAGTGTCAGCAACGGCCTGCTGCCGGCGGCTCTGGCGTTCGGAATCGCCACCACCCAGTCCGGTCTCGATATCGCGGCGCATTTCGGCCTCTTTCCGGGCATCAGCACCAATGATGGCGGCAGCCCGAACTTGCAAACCGGCGCGCCTCTGGGCAGCAACGTGGGGCTCGGCACGACCGGTCTCGACATTCGTCAGGTTTATCTGACCTTCGGCAACAAGGACATCGGTACGTTCCAGCTCGGCCGCAACTTCGGCCTGTTTGGTTTTGACGCGATCATCAACGACATCACGATTCCCGGCGTCGGTGTGGCCGGCTCTGCTTCGACCGGCGGCCCCGCGAATACTACGCTGGGTTCGATCGGCTTCGGTTACGTGTATGTCGACACGCTGGCGCAGATCAACTACACCACGCCGGATCTCGCCGGTTTCAAGGTCACCCTGGGCATTTACGATCCGCTGAATCCGCTGCTGGGCGGAGGCTCGTCGCAGAAGTCCGAGCCGGGCTTCCAGGGCAAGCTGGTCTACGGCCTGGATTTCAGCAAGGACACCAAGCTGTACTTGTCCAGTTCATTCCTGACGCAGCAGCAGCGTGATGTCGGCACTGTGGGCGCGCCGGTCATCGGCCAGAACTACCGCAGCTACGGCGTCGACTTCGGCGGCAAGTTCGACATCGCCAATTTCGAGGTTCTGGGCTGGTATTACTACGGCAAGGGTCTTGGCACCACCGGCCTGTTCATCCTCTCGGACGATGGCCTCGGCAACCGCCGCGGCTCCAACGGCTACCTGGTGCAGGGCTCCTACAAGCTCGGCGCGCTCAAGCTCGGCGTGAACTACGGCGCGAGCCGTCTGGGCTATGCCAATGCCGCGGATCAGGCCTCCACGCCGAACCTGCTGGCCAGCAACACCAAGGTCACTGGCGGAGCGTATTACTCGCTGACGAAGAACCTGACACTGGTCGGCGAAGTCAGCTCGGCCGAAACCAAAGCACACAACGGCGGCAAGAACCAAAGCACCAACTTCAACATCGGTACGTTCTTGTCGTTCTAAAACGAACCTCTCCTGGCGCCAAATTGACCGGGCCTCGCGCCCGGTTTTTTTATGCGCGTCCGTATCGGTGACGGTACAGAAGGCGGTTGATTGTCCTGCCCCTGTGACAGCGGCCCAGAGCATTCGGGATCTCTCTCACCTGGCTATTTTCCGAACGGGCGTATGACCGCCGTACGAGGCAAAATATTCCGGCGTTCAAACAAGGGTCTATAGTCCCTATCGGACTGACGAACCCAGGCTGGAAGGGCTGGAAGCACGACTAAACCCATGGATTTATGAGTGGCACCGATCGTGCTTTACGCGCATCGATGACACCCATTGGGACGTCACAACTGTGTACCGAATGTCTGGAGGAGGAAAATTACAAATGGTTCACTATCCAAATAAGATGACCCTTGCCGCGCGGGCTGGCCTGCTCGGAATGGTCTTCGCAGCAACCGCACTGCCGACCTATGCCGCCGGTGTCACCGATGCAATGATCGCCAACGATCAGAACACGCCGGAAGACGTGCTGACCGTCGGCATGGGTCTGAGCGGCCAGCGCTACAGCACGCTCAAGCAGATCAACACCGACACCATCGTCGACCTCGTTCCCGCCTGGACGTTCTCGCTCGGCGGCGAAAAGCAGCGGGGCCAGGAAACTCAGGCGCTGGTTTACGACGGCAAGATATTCATTACCGGCTCGTACTCCCGCATCTGGGCGCTCAATGAGAAAACCGGCGCGCGCCTCTGGAGCTACGAGCACCGTCTGCCCGACGGTATCGTGCCCTGCTGCGATGTCGTCAACCGCGGCGCTGCGCTGTACGACAACCTGGTGATCTTCGGCACGCTCGATGCGCACCTCGTGGCGCTTGACCAGAACACCGGCAAGGTGGTCTGGAACGAGACGATCGACGACTTCAAGGCCGGCTATTCGTACACGGCGGCACCGCTAATCGTGAAGGGCAAGGTCATCACCGGCGTGTCCGGCGGCGAATTCGGCGCTGTTGGCCGCATTGAGGCGCGCGATGCCAAGACCGGCAAGATGGTCTGGGTGCGCCCGACCGTCGAAGGCCACATGGGTTATCTGAACGGCAAGGAAAACGGCATCTCGGGCAAGCTCAACGCGAGCTGGCCGGGTGATCTCTGGAAGACCGGCGGCGCGGCGACCTGGCTCGGCTGCACCTATGGTGTCGACACCAGTCAGCTCTACTGCGGCACCGGCAACCCGTCGCCGTGGAATTCCAACGTCCGTCCCGGCGACAACCTCTATTCGACGTCTACCGTCGCGATCAACGTCGACACCGGCAAGATCGAGTGGAGCTACCAGAGCACGCCGAACGACTCGTGGGATTTCGATGGCGTCAACGAGTTCATTCTGTTCGACTACAAGAAGGACGGAAAAACCATCAAGGCCGGCGCCAAGGCTGATCGCAACGGCTTCTTCTACGTTCTCGACCGTACCAACGGCAAGCTCATGAGCGCCTCGCCGTTCGTGACCAAGCAGACCTGGACCAGCGGCGTCGACATGAAGACGGGTCGTCCGATCGAGACCGGCAACCGTCCCGGCGATCCGGGCAAGGCGGAGAAGGGCTCATCCGTGTTTGCGGCGCCGTCCTTCCTCGGCGGCAAGAACTGGATGCCGATGGCGTACAGCGGCCAGACCGGCCTGTTCTATATCCCGGCGAACGAGTGGGGCATGGACATCTGGAACGAGCCGATCACCTACAAGAAGGGTGCGGCCTATCTCGGCGCCGGCTTCACCATCAAGCCACTGTATGACGACTACATCGGTGCGCTGCGCGCGATGGACCCGGCCACCGGCAAGATTGTCTGGGAATACAAGAATCCGGCCCCGATGTGGGGTGGCGTCATGACCACGGCGGGCAACCTCGTGTTCACCGGCACGCCGGAAGGTTTTCTGAAGGCGTTTGACGCCAAGACGGGCAAGGAAGTCTGGAAGTTCCAGACCGGCTCTGGCGTGGTTGGCCAGCCGACCACCTGGGAAATGGACGGCGAGCAATACATCGGCATCGCCTCCGGCTGGGGCGGTGCGGTCCCGCTGTGGGGCGGCGAAGTCGCCAAGAAGGTCAAGGACATCAGTCAGGGCGGCATGTTCTGGGTGTTCAAGTTGCACAAGTCGGCAGGCGGCAAGGTCGCGCAGGACTAAGTGACTGGCTCAGGTTCGTAGCTTAGGGGGCCCGGTGCGCCGGGCCCTCCTTCTCAATTGCTGAATCGTTATCAACAGCAAGATTTCCTTCTCCCGGTACAAGAATCCAATGAAGAGCGTTTATTCCAATATTCTTTCGATGTCCCTGCTAACGGTCTCCGCGCTCGCCAGCCCGCTCGCTTCGGCTCACGGCAATGTCACGCCGCAACCGGTCGACACCAAGGGCCTGCCAGAACTGAAGGAACCGCAGACCTCCAATCCATTTGTCGGCAACGCCAAGGCGATCGAAGTCGGCGAACATGCTTTCGGACAGAACTGCGCGCGTTGTCACGGCCTCGGCGCTGTCTCTGGCGGCATTGCCCCGGACCTGCGTTATCTGCCGACCGACAAGGATACGGACACCTATTTCAAGATGCGCGTCACCAATGGCAGCATCCGCAACGGCGTGACCTACATGCCTGCGTTCGGCGGTATTTTCAGCGAGGAAGCGATCTGGGCGATCCGCTCCTGGCTGGTCAGCATTCACGTCGAGCAGTAAGCGGTGCGGAACCTGACCTGCGGCACGCTTTTACTGATTGCGGTCGCCCTCGGCGCCGTCGCCCGGGCCGACGACGGTGTGCCCGACCAGTTCGACAAGGTCCGCGAACGCGGCTCACTCGAGGTCGCGATATACACTGATTTCCCGCCATTTTCCTACGAGAAGGACGGCAAGATTGTCGGCCTCGATGTCGATATCGCGGCCGCGATGGCGAAAGCGCTCGGGCTGCCGCTGCGAGTGCGCTCGGTGATCGCCGGAGAGGACACCGACGACGATCTGCGCAACTTTCTCTGGAAGGGCAGCGTGCTCGGCGGGGGCACTGCCGATCTGATGATGCATATCGGCGCCGATCCGGAATATATCAAGCGCCAGGATCACGTCTCGATCTTCGGTATCTATCTGCACGAGTCGGTGGCACTCGGCCTGCGACCGAACCGCTTCAAGAATTTCGCCTCGCTCGACCAGCTCAAAGGCAAGAAGACCGCTGTCGAACTTGGTTCGATCAGCGATCTCTATCTCAGTGGCGCGTTCGGCGGCGTGCTGCGTGAATCGCTGCTGCGGCTGCCGAGCGCTTCCGCTGCGGTCGAGGCTTTCATCAAGGATGAGGCCGACGCGGTCATCGCACCGCGGAGCGAAATGCAGGGCTTGTTCAAGCTGCTCGGCGCGCAGGCGATCGAGCCGAAACAGGTTGAGTTCGCCGGCCTGTTCCGCAGTCACTGGGATGTCGGCATGGCGATCAAGTCGGACAGCCCCAAGCTGAAAGCGGCGCTCGACGCCGCTTTCGCGAAGCTTGAAAACAGCGGCGAGCTGGCGGCGATCTACGCTCGTTATGGCCTTGACTACGCTACGACCAAGACGGCGGCGGCACCTTGAAGACGCTCTGATCGATGCTTGTCTCCCCTCTCTCTCCGGGAGAGGGACCGGGAATGAGGGACTTTCAATAGGAGAAGTCCGTATATTGGGGAGTCCTCATCCCAACCCTTCTCTCGAAGGGCTCTATAAATTTTCAGAGATTTCAGGAGAAGAACTTGCGGCGGATCGAGTCGAGCATGCGTTCCGCAAGACACGCCAAAGTATGGTTCGCGATCGTCGCAGTGTGCCTCGGCACGGCGGCGATGGCGCGCGACGCTCCGGCCGATCCGCTGAACTCGCCGGCATGGAACTATGTCCAGACGCGCTTCTTTGCCGATCACGACATCGTCTTCGATGAGCGCGTGAAAGTCGTCGCACCGGCGAACGCCGAAGACCCACTCGACGTACCGGTCTTGGTCAGCGCCGAAGGTTTGAGTGATGTCGAAGAGATCGTCATCGTCGCCGATCTCAACCCGATCCAGAAGATTCTCGCGTATCGGCCGACGCGCGCGCTGCCGGAGTTGGCGTTCCGCTTCAAGGTCGAACAATCCACGCCGATTCGTGCCGCCATGCTTACGAAGGACGGCGTCTGGCACATCGGCGGTGTCTGGCTCAGCGCCGCTGGCGGCGGGTGCACGACGCCAAGCGGCGGCAGCGCTGGCCTCTGGCAGAGCCACCTCGGCGAACTCAATGCGCGGTTATGGGTGAGGGCCGACAACAGTCAGCGTCTTCGTCTGCGGGTGATTCATCCGATGGACACTGGCCTCGCCAACGGCATTCCGGCGTTCTATATCGACCGCATCACGATCCGCGATGCCAAGGGTGCGGAACTCGCGAACCTGCAAACCTTCGAGCCGGTGTCGGAAAATCCGGTCATCAGTCTCGACCTGAAGAACACCGGGCCGGTGCGGATCGATGGGCACGACATCCAGGGCAACACTTTCGCTGCCGAGATCAGGCCTTGAGGCGCGTGCTGTTTACGCTGACGCTCGTCATCGCAAGCGCGAGCGCCCACGCGGCGAACGACTACCAACTGAAACCCGTTGCGGTCGCCGACGGCGTCTACTTATTCGAAGGCCGGCGCGAGAACTTCACGCGCGACAACGGCGGTAACATCGTCAACACCGGCTTCGTCGTGGGCACTGACGGGGTCATCGTCATCGACACCGGGCCGTCGCGCGCTTACGGCGAGCAGCAGCGCTCCGCGATCGCCCGAGTGACGCCACTGCCGATCAAGCAAGTTTTCATCACGCACGCGCATCCCGATCATTTCCTCGGCGATCAGGCCTACCCCGCGGGCGTTATTTCGGCACTTCCCGCGACAAGTGCGGCGATCCGAAAGAATGGCGAATCGTTGTCGGACAATCTCTATCGCCTGGTCGGCGGCTGGATGCTCGGCACCCAGGTTGTTGCGCCTTCGCGCGATGTTGCGTCCGGACCGAGCGTCGTCGGGGGTCGCGGGTTGCGTCTCATTGCTGCGGCTGGACACACCGATGGTGATCTCATGGTGTTCGACGAGACGACGAAGACGCTGTTCACCGGAGACCTCGTGTTCTTCCAGCGTGCTCCGACCACGCCGAACGCCGATGTTCCGCACTGGCTGGCAACGCTCGATGAGATCGAGAAGATCGACTTCAAGGTTCTCGTTCCCGGTCATGGCCCCGTGCAGCACGATCACGCGGGCATCACGCAGACGCGCGACTACCTGCGCTGGCTTGCCGGTTCGCTGCGCGACGCCGCCAACCGTGGCCTCGACATGCCTGAAGTCATGCGCCTGCCGCTGCCCGAACGTTTTCGAAACTTGCCCGTGGTCGATACCGAATATGCTCGCTCGGTGACTCACCTCTACCCACGCGTCGAACTCGAAACCCTGCCCGCCACCAAGCCATGAACGGATATCGCCTGATTCGCACGCTGCTGCTGTCCTCGTTGATTCTTCCGCTCGCGGTCTTCGCCGCAAGGCCGCCGGCCGACTGGCCGGTTTACGGCCACGACGCCGGCAATCAACGACTCGCGCCGATTACGGCGATCAACCCGAAGACGGTCGCGAAGCTGGTGCCGAAGTGGATTTACCAGAGCGGCGTCACGGGCACTTTCCAGGCGACGCCGCTGGTCGTCGGCGATCGCATGTACGTCTCGCTGCCGTTCTCGCATGTCGTCGCGCTCGATGCGCGCACGGGCCGGGAATTGTGGCGCTATGAACACGTCAAGCGTGGCGAGCGCATTTGCTGTGGGCCGGCGAATCGCGGTGTTGCCGTGGCCGATGGCCGCGTTTTCGTCGGCACCGTCGATGCGCGCCTCATCGCACTCGATGCGGCGAGCGGCAAGGTGCTGTGGGACATCGAAGTCGCCCATCCGGAAGCGGCCGCCGAAACCCAGTCGAGTCTGGGTGCCGCCGATCCGCTGAAAGGCGCGAAGGTCACCGGCGCATCCGGTGTCGGGATCGCGAGCGCGCCGCTGGTGTTCGAGGGCCGCGTCATCATCGGCGTCAACGGTCTCGGCTACGGCCTGCATCTCGATGGCGCACGCGCCGGCGCACCACTTGGCGCGGTCATTGGTCTGCCGGGCCAGTATGGCGGTATCGGTTTCCTCGCGGCGTTCGATGTCGCAACCGGCAAACAGCTCTGGAAATTCGATACCGTGCGCACGCCAGAAGCGGGCGGCTGGGAGGGCGAGTTCGCCAGCACCACGCCCGACGGCGTGGTGCTGAACCGCGATACGCAGGCCGAACGGGATGCCGCAGACACGCATCGCAGCGCCTGGAAGTTCGGCGGCGGCTCGGTCTGGAACACTCCGGCACTCGACGGGAAAACCGGCTGGCTCTATTTCGGCGTCGGCAATCCGAGCCCGCAGATGGACGGCGGCTCACGTCCGGGCGACAACCTCTACACCTCGTCGCTGGTCGCGATCGACGGTCGCACCGGCAAGCCGCAATGGTTCTGGCAACAGGTGCCGCACGACCTCTGGGGTTATGACGTAGCCTCGCCGCCGATGCTGTTCGAAGCGAACGTCAACGGCGCCAGAGTGCCGGCTGTCGCGCAAGCGTCGAAGCTCGGCTGGATGTTCGTGCACGACCGGCGCAACGGCAAGCTTCTCTACAAATCCGCTGCCTATGTGCCGCAGGAAAATCTGTTCGCCCAGCCGACGAAAGAAGGTGTGCGCATCGCGCCGGGCGTCGGCGGCGGCGTCAACTGGTCGCCGGCCGCGCTCGATGTCGCGCGCCAGCTCGCCTTCGTCGCTGCGCTGCATTTGCCGACAAAATATTCGGTCAAGGAAATTCCTGCCGATGGCGACAAGCCTGCGTTGCCGTACTACGCGACCGAACCGACCGACGAGCCGCGCTGGGGTGTGCTCGCAGCGATCGATCTTGCACACAGCGGCAAGCTGGCCTGGACGGCAAAGACTCCGCAACCCCTGATCGGCGGCGTCGTCGCCTTGGCCGGCGGCGTCGTGTTCACCGGTGAAGGCGACGGCAACCTTTCCGCGTTCGATTCGAAGACCGGCAAGCGCCTGTGGCAATTCCAGTGCGGCGCAGGCGTCAACGCGCCGCCGATTGCCTACGAAATCGACGGCAAGCCCTACATCACCGTCGCAGCGGGCGGCAGCGCGATCTGGGGCTATCGGCAGGGCGATGCGGTGATTACGTTCGGATTGCCGAACTAAGGATGCTCTGAAAAAGTACTTGAACCCTTCTCCTCCGGAGAAGGGCAGGGATGAGGGATTCTCAATCAAGGGCTCACCTTAACTTGAACCGCCCTCACCCAACCCTCTCCAGGAGGGAGAGGGCTTTTTCAGAGTTTCCCTAAGTTTCCGACCAATTCTTGTCCGCTTTCACGCTCACTGTTCAAATACGCCAAAGCCGACACCACCAATCCGGATCGACCGGAAAGTTCAGCGCGGGCATATCGCAATGGGCATGTCGGGCCTGGAAATAAATACAGGTTGCACAGGACTGTTCCTTGTCCGCTCCCTTGAAAGGGCTGCGCATCAGCCCGGCGATCTCGACTTTTTCCTTGACGTCATCAGTCGTCCTGATGCGCTCGACGATCGCGTCGGTTGCATTTGTTTCAGTGCTCATGGTCGCTTTTCTCGGATTCGCTATGAATAGCTTGAAGAGCACGGGACGTGCCCGTCCGTGTTGGTCTGCGATCTACTGCGGATTTGAGGCCGCCTTCTGAAACGCTGTTCCTTTGTCCTCACTTCAGAGGTGTCCAAGAAAACATCGTGGGGGTTCAAAAAAATCGCTGCCAGCCGGAAATCGACTCGACACGTTGGCGGCAAAAGACTTGCCGCTGAATGGAGTGGTCACTAAATTCAGCCAACACGATCCCAGCACGATCCGACGAATTCCTGCCGTCGTTCAGTCAATCGGCTCGTCTTGACGAGGTGAGCGAACGTCGTCAGATCTTGTGCGGAATAGAAGTCTGATTTTCGATGAGGATTTACTTGGCTGGGACCCGTAAGCGCCCGCCAAAAACCCGCGTGATATATTTCGCGGCCTCGCAGCCCAGCTTTTCCGCACGCACGCAATGACCGCGAAACTCGCTGCACCGAGCCCTGTCGTCCACATTTCCGAACTGCGGCGCATGCGCGCGGCGGGCGAGCGTATTGCCTGTTTGACTTGCTACGACGCGAGCTTTGCGCTGATCGAGGATCGCGCGGGTGTCGATCTTGTGCTGATCGGAGACTCGCTCGGCATGGTGATCCACGGCGGCACGACGACGACGGCCGTGACCGTCGCTGACATCGCCTATCACTCGCGGGCCGTGGCGCCGCATCTGAAGCGAGCATTTCTGGTTGCCGATCTGCCGTTCCTGTCGTTCGCGACGCGCGAGCGGGCGCTCGATGCCTCGCAGCGGCTGATGCAGGAAGGCGGGGCGAAAATGGTGAAGCTCGAAGGCGGCCGCGAGCAGGCGGATATCGTCGAATATCTTTCCGTACGCGGTGTGCCGGTCTGCGCGCATCTTGGCTTGCAGCCGCAGCTGATCCACAAGGTGGGTGCGTTCAAGGTGCAGGGGCGCGAGGATGCTGCGGCCGAGGCCATGCTGAAGGACGCGCGGATTCTCGAAGAAGCGGGCGCCGATCTGCTGTTGGTCGAGTGCGTCCCGTCCGGACTGGGCAAGCGCATCACCGAAGCCGCGCAGGTGCCGGTGATCGGTATCGGCGCGGGACCGGATGTCTCCGGGCAGATTCTCGTGCTGCACGACATTCTCAACATCTCGCCGATGGTGACGATCGGCCACCGGCCACGCTTCGTGAAGAACTACATGGATGGCGCGCCGGATATCGAATCCGCGATCCGCGCCTATGTGCAGGCGGTCAAGAGCGGCGCCTATCCCGCGCCGGAAAACTGTTTCTGATGCGGCTCGTCCACGGGGCCGCGGAGTTGTGCGCGCAGCTCGTTGTCTGGCGTGCGGAGGGGCTGCGTATTGCGCTGGTGCCGACCATGGGCAACCTGCATCGCGGTCATCTGGCGCTGGTGGCGAAGGCGAGGGAACTGGCCGATCGGGTGATCGTCAGCGTCTTCGTCAATCCTCTGCAATTCGGGCCGAACGAGGATTTCGGGCGCTATCCGCGCACGCTCGCTGCGGATAGCGCGCAGCTCGAAGCGGCCGGGACCGATCTGGTCTTCGCGCCGCCGGTCGAGGAGGTTTACGTCAACGGCTTTCCGCCGGCAACGACGATCACCGTGTCGCCGCTATCGGCACAGCTTGATGGCCTTTTCCGACCGGGATTCTTCACCGGCGTAGCGACCGTCGTCGCGATCTTCTTCGATCTGGTGCAGCCCGAGATTGCGGTATTCGGCGAAAAGGACTGGCAGCAGTTGCAGATCGTCCGGCGCATGGTCTCCGACTTGCGCCTCGGTATCGAGGTCATCGGACTGGCGACGGAACGCGATGATGATGGTCTTGCGCTGTCGTCGCGAAACCAGTATCTGAGTGACGCGGAGCGGGCCAGGGCGCCGGCGATCCACCTGGCCTTGCAGGCGGTCGCCACAGAACTGCGCGCAGGCCGGCGCGATTTCGCCGCGCTCTGTGCCGTGCAGAGGAAGGCACTTGAACGGCTGGACTTCCGCCTCCAGTATTTTGAGGTGCGCGCGCCAGATCTCGGCCAGGCGACGGCGAACGGCCGGGATTTCGTCATCCTGATCGCGGCCATGCTCGGCACGACGCGGCTGATCGACAACGTGCGCGTGAGCATCGCAGCCTGAATTGTCATCGGCGCGCTCCGGGGCCGTTCGTCGGATACGGTAAAAACTTGCTGTTGGCGGACGTAGTCATTCTGGTTACACTCTGATGACTTGCTGCACAGGCTGCTTGTTTTGTCGCAGTAACGGGCGTATGTCTTTGTGGGCCGCCCTCGGTCGTTGAACTTCTTGATTCCGGGTGCATGTCTTTTTGGGCCACCCGGTTCAAACAACCATCCAGGAATACCCATGCAACTGACGATGCTCAAGTGCAAATTGCACCGCGCTCGTGTCACCCACGCCGAACTCGACTACGAAGGCTCCTGCGCGATCGACGGTCGCCTTCTCGATCTTGCCGGTATCCACGAATACGAGCAGATCCAGATCTACAACGTCGGCAACGGCGAGCGGTTCACCACTTACGCGATCCGCGCCGAGAACGGCAGCGGCGTGATCTCGGTCAATGGCGCGGCCGCTCACAAGGCCCGCGTCGGCGATCGCGTGATCATCTGCGCCTATGCCGAAGTGGAAGCCGCAGCGGCGAAAATTCACAAGCCGAAGCTGGTCTATCTCGACGAAGCCAACCGCGTCACGCGTACCGCCAATACCATTCCGGTGCAGGCGGCATAAGCGGACACGGGGACTGAAACTTCCTTGGCACAGCGAGGCCCAAGCTGAGTAAGCTGGGGCCTCTTTTCTTTTGACTTCTCTCTGATGTCCGCATTGACCACTAGCGCTGCCTGGCGCGCGCTGCAAGAGCAGGCACGGGCCGAGGCCGGTGTCTTACTCGGCGAGCGTTTCGATCGCGACCCGTCGCGAGCGCAGACGTTTTCCACCGCAGTGGCCGGCTTGTTTCTCGATTACTCGAAGCAGCGCGTCGACGCGCGCACGATGCAGGCGCTGTCCGCGCTCGCCGGGCAGCAGGATGTTTCCGGCTGGATTGCGCGGATGTTCGCGGGTGAGGCGATCAACCCGACCGAAGGGCGTGCGGCCGGTCATGTCGCGTTACGCGCGCCGCGCGATGCGGTGATGCCTATCGGCGGCGAGAACGTGATGCCGGCGGTGCACGCCGTGCTCGACCGCATGTTCGCGTTCGCCGACGCGGTGCGCGGCGGCGACTGGCGCGGGGCGACTGGCGAGACGATCACTGACATCGTCAACATCGGCATCGGCGGCTCTGACTTCGGTCCGCGCATGGTCTGGGATGCGCTGTCGACGCCGGGCGATCGGCCGCGCGCGCATTTCGTCGCGAATGTCGACGGCGCGCAACTCGACGCAACGCTGCACGGGCTCGATCCGGCGCGCAGCCTGTTCGTCGTCACCTCAAAGACCTTCACGACGCCGGAGACGATGGTCAATGCCCACGCGGCGCGGCGCTGGCTGACTGCGGTGCTCGGCGAGGGCGCAGTCGACCGGCATTTCGTCGCGGTGTCGACCCACCGCGCGGCGGTCAAGAAATTCGGTATCGCGCAGGCCAACATGTTCGAGTTCTGGGACTGGGTCGGCGGGCGTTATTCGCTGTGGTCGGCGGTCGGGCTCTCGGTCATCGTGGCGCTCGGACCCGCGACGTTCCGGCAACTGCTCGCCGGCGCGCACGCGATGGACGAGCATTTCCGCCAGGCGCCGCTCGCGCAGAATCTGCCGGTTCTGCTAGGCCTGCTTGCCGTCTGGAATACCAATTTCCTCGGCGCCGCGAGTCAGGTCGTCGCGCCCTATGCGCAAAGATTGAGAAGCTTCGTCGGCTGGCTGCAGCAGCTCGAAATGGAATCGAACGGCAAAGGTGTCGATCGCGAAGGGCGAGCGGTCGACTACGCCACCACTCCGGCGCTCTGGGGCGATGTCGGCACCAGTTCGCAGCATGCCTTCTTCCAGATGCTGCATCAGGGGCCGGCGCTGCATCCAGTCGACTTCATCCTGCCGGTTGCGCCAACCAACGCGCTGCCGGAACAGCAGCCGCTGTTGATTGCCAACTGCCTTGCGCAGAGCGCAGCGCTGATGCGCGGCAAGAGTGCGGAGCAGGTGCGCACCGAACTCGCCGACAACGGCATGAGTGGCGCAGCGCTCGAAGCGGCGATCCCGCCCCGCGTGTTCAGCGGCAACCGGCCGAGCAACACCATCCTGATGCCAAGGCTCGATGCGTATCATCTCGGTGCGCTGTGTGCGCTCTACGAACACCGGACCTTCGTGATGAGCGTGCTGTGGAATATCAACGCCTTTGACCAATGGGGCGTGGAACTTGGCAAACAGCTTGCCCAGCAGGTCACTGCAGCCCAGGACGGCGCCGGCGCGAGCGACGCCCTCGACGCGTCGACGTTGCAATTGCTGGCGCGCACCCGCGATGCAGTCGGCTGAGTGGCGCTGCTTTGTCGCAGCGGCGCTGATCCTGCTGTCCGCCTGCGCGACGACCGGCGATCTCGCGGCGTACGGCGCAACCGGTGAACGGCTGGAATTGCTGAACACGGCATTCTTCCCGGCCGAAGATCGCTACGCCGCCGCGGCAGCGCTGGCGACGCTGCTCTACACCGATGGCGTCGTCGTTTCGCCGGATATGGTCGCAGCACGGCTGGATACGGCGGCGGGGGCGATCGAACTGCAACCGGCCCTGCACAGCGCAGTTCAGAGCTTCGACCGCGTTCCCTACGTGCTCGAACCGCGCTTGCAGGATGTCGTCACGGAACTGCGCGCCGGACGGCCGGTGCTGGTGCTGCTGAATCTGGCACCGACGGCTGCGCCCGCGTGGCGGTATGCCGTCGTGATCGGCTACGAGTCCGTGTCGAACTCGCTGCTGCTGCGCTCGGGCCGCGCGGGTCGCGCGCGCATGCAGCCCGGCGCGTTCGTCAGGGCCTGGAAGGAGGGCGGCAACTGGGCAATGGTGCTGGGCGAGCCGGCGAAGATTCCGGCGACGGCTACACCGCAACGCTGGATTGCGGCAGCGGAAAGCCTGAGCCTGGTCGGCAAGGCGACGCTTGCCGAAGCGGCGGTCGAAGCGGCATTGCTGCGCTGGCCGGAGCAGACGCTGCTGGTCACGGTCGCGCTCGGCAACGCGCGGTATGCGCGCATGGACTACACCGGTGCCGAGAGCGCTTATCTCAAGGCGCTGAAGCTCAAGGACGACAACCCGGTCGTGCACAATAATCTTGCGCTGGTGCTGCTGGAGCGGCGCTGTGTCGACCTTGCGGAACGCGAGGTCGCCGAGGCGATCGAGCACGAGACCGACCCGAAACTGCGCGAGGCTTACGCGCAGACTGATGCGAAGATCAGGCGCTATGCGGGAACGGCGATTTTTTGTCAGCAGCCCGATGCCGATGCGCAAGCGCCCATTGAATATGACGTCTTGCCGTTGAATCCGGACAATCCGCGCGTGCCGCGAGCGCTGCGGAAATCGTCGTCGAAGAAGGCTCCGAAATAGGCGCGTTGCCGAGCGCGACCGCGAGATTGCGCAGCCAGCGCCAGTAGCCCGCGCGGCGCAATGCCATGCCTTCAGTCTTGGCGAACCACTCGTCTTCGTTCCATGCAAAAAGCTCGACCAGTTTCGCCGAGTCGAGGCTGTGGCGCGGCGCGAATTCCGGCTCGACCGTGGTCTTCGCGTAGCGGTTCCAGGGACAGACCAGCTGGCAGTCGTCGCAGCCGAAGATGCGGTTGCCGATCAGTGGACGCAGGTCTTCGGGGATGTCGCCGTGATGTTCGATCGTCAGATAGGAAATGCAGCGCCGCGCGTCGAGTCGGTACGGCGCGATGATCGCCTTGGTGGGACAGACATCGAGGCAGGCCGTGCAGCTGCCGCAGAGATTGGCGACGGGTTCGGCCGGTGAGGGTGGCAGCGGTAGATCGGTGTAAATCTCGCCGAGGAAAAACCACGATCCGGCCTCGCGCGTCAGCAGCAGCGTGTTCTTGCCGATCCAGCCGAGGCCGGCGTTGCGCGCCAGCGCTTTTTCGAGCGCCGGCGCGCTATCGGTGAAGACGCGGTAGCCGTGCGGGCCGATGTCCTGCGCGATGCGTTCGGCCAGCTTCCTGAGGCGTGAGCGCATCAGCTTGTGATAGTCGCGACCCAGCGCGTAGCGCGAGATGTAGGCGCGCTCGCCGTCGGCGAGCACCGCGTCGGCGTCTTCCGCAGACGGCTGGTATTCGAGTCGCGCACTGATTACCGAAACTGTGCCCGGCCGCAGCTGCGCAGGGTCTGTTCGCAAACTGTGGTTGCGCGTCAGCCAGTCCATGCCGCCGTGATGACCTTCCGCAAGCCAGCGTTCCAGATGCGCCGTGTCCTCGCTCAGGTCCAGCGTCGCTACACCGGCATCGGCAAAGCCCAGCTCACGTGCCCAGGATTGAAGCTGGTTGCGGATGCGCGAGGGGAGGGTGGCTGACATTTATACTCGCGGCATGGACAGCATCGCAGGCGAATTGTATTCCGCAACACAGATGCGCGAACTGGATCGGCGCGCAATTGCGGTCAGCGGGATTCCCGGCCATGTCCTGATGCAGCGCGCCGCAGCTGCCGCCTGGGGCGCGCTGCGCGAGCGCTGGCCGCAGGCGCGGCGCATCGTGCTGTTCTGCGGCAGCGGCAACAACGGCGGCGATGGTTATGAAATCGCGCGCCTCGCACGGGCCGCCGGTTTTTCCGTCCAACTTTTTGAACTCGATGCGTCGCCGCGAGGTGGCGATGCCGCAATCGCCCGCGCAGCCTGGCTGACGCAGGGCAGCGTCGAGCCCTGGAACCACGGTGACAGGCTTCCGGAATCGGATGTTCTCGTCGATGCGATCTTCGGCATCGGCCTTTCGCGTGCACCCGAAGGCACGGCACGCTCCGCAATCGAGGCCATCAATGCAGCCGCTGTGTGCGGGACTGCGGTTCTAGCGATCGATATTCCCTCGGGCCTGCTCGCCGATACCGGCGCCGTGATGGGCGCAGCGGTCGATGCCGATCTGACGGTGACTTTCATCGGCCGCAAGCTCGGCCTGCATACCGGCGAAGGACCCGGGCATGCGGGGCAGGTTCTGCTCGATACGCTGGCGGTTCCGGCGAGCGTGTATGTCGGGATCGAGCCGATTGCGAGGCTGATACAGGCTGCGGATTTACGCCGCTGCCTGCCGCCCCGTTGTCGCACCGCGCACAAGGGCGACAACGGTCACGTGCTGCTGATCGGGGGCGATCGCGGCATGGCTGGCGCGATTCTGATCGCGGCGCGCGCCGCGCTGCGTGCAGGCGCGGGGCTGGTCACGGTTGCGACCCGCGCCGAGCACGCCGCGATGCTCGCCGCCGCGCAACCGGAAGTCATGTTTCGCGGCGCTGAGAGCGAGGCTGAAATGCGGGCGCTGCTCACGCGGGCCGATGTCGTCGCGATCGGCCCCGGTCTTGGACAGCAGGAGTGGGGACGAAGCGCCTTGGCAATCGTGCTGGAGTCCGCCCTTCCAAAGATCGTCGATGCCGATGCCTTGAACCTGCTCGCACGCGACCATCGCGGCAGCGCCCACTGGATTCTGACCCCGCATCCTGGCGAGGCTGCGCGGCTGCTGGGAACGAGCCCTGCCGGCGTACAGTCCCATCGCGTCGAAGCAGTAGCCGCGTTGCGCGAACGCTACGGCGGCGTGGCCGTGCTCAAGGGCGCCGGAACACTGGTGCGCGGCGAGCGCCTGCACGTCTGCCCGTACGGAAATCCTGGCATGGGTGTGGGCGGCATGGGCGATGCGCTGACCGGCATCATCGCCGCCTTTGTCGCGCAAGGATCAAGTCTCGAAGATGCGGCAACTGCCGGTGTTACGGCGCACGCGTTGGCCGGCGACCGTGCGGCGCAGAGCGGCGAGCGCGGCCTGACGCCGACCGACCTGATCGACGCGCTGCGCCGCGTGGTCAATCCATGATCGTCGGGCGCTTTCTGCTCGCTGATGCCGAAGCCACCGAGCGTCTCGGCGCTGCGCTGGCACTGGCGCTGGACTCGCGCGCCGGTCTTGTCGTCCATCTGGAAGGCGAACTCGGCGCCGGCAAAACCACGCTTGCGCGCGGCTGGCTGCGCGCGCTTGGCGCTGCGGGCCCGATCCGCAGCCCGACCTACACGCTCGTCGAACCGTACCGCCTTGCGCGCCACGAACTGCTACACATGGACCTCTACCGGCTGGAGACGACGGACGAGTTTGAGGGCCTCGGTCTCGACGATCATTCGCCGCAGCAATGCTGGTGGCTGGTCGAATGGCCGGAGCGCGGCGGCGCCGGAGTACCCGCTGCGGATTTAACGATACGACTTTACATGCATGATTCAATGAGAAAAATAGAACTCGATGCGGTTGCCGGTGTGGCTGCTCTGCTGACCCCGATTCTCGTGGCCTGGCCTCCGGCATTTGTGGAAACATTAACTAGTTCACAGTAACCTTTGATTAGGATAAGAAAATTCTTGATGTTGGCGAGCATTGGCAGTATTGTCGGATTTGTCTTCGCCCCGCTGGGGAATGTATGCGCGGATTGATCGGAGTTTGTCTGCTGTTGGCCACGGTCGCCGTTCAGGCGACCGAGCTGCGCGACCTGCGCTTGCTCGACGGACCGGATGCCACGCGCGTGGTGTTCGACCTCGACACAGAAACCGCGCCGAAGGTTTTCACACTCGCCAATCCGGATCGTGTCGTCATCGATTTTGCCAATGTCACACGCGCCGCAGGCCTGCACATCGATCCCGCCGGGAAGGGCATGATCAAGGCCGTGCGCACGGGCCCGCACGAGAAGGGCCTGCGTGTAGTGCTCGATGTCGGTGCGGCGGTGGCGCCGAAGAGTTTCGGCATGCAGCCGAGCGGCGCCTATGGCTATCGCCTGATCGTCGACCTCTACCTGCAGAGCGGCGCCGCGCCGGCCGCCGTGTCGCCATCGCGCGAATCACCGGCTGCGCAGATCACTGCTGCGGTGGACCCGATACCAACGCCCTCCGCGCCGACGCCGGCGGTACAAACGTCGGCGCCGACGGTACAGACGCCGGCCCCGCCGTCCAGCGAGCGCATTCAGATTGGCGAGAAGCCGATCGTGATCGCCGTCGACGCAGGGCATGGCGGCGAAGATCCCGGTGCTCGCGGTCGCGGCGGTTTGCAGGAAAAGGACGTGACGCTGGCAATCGCACGTCGGCTTGCGAAGAAGATCGACGCGCAGCCCGGCATGCGCGCGGTGCTGACCCGTGATGGCGACTACTACGTCGACCTGCGCGAGCGCACCGTCCGCGCGCGGCGTGCCCAGGCCGATCTGTTCGTGTCGGTGCACGCCAATGCCTACAAGGATCGCGACATGCGCGGTACGGCGGTTTACGTGTTGTCCGATCGCGGTGCGACCAGCGAGCAGGCGCGCTGGATTGCGAGTCACGAAAATGCGGCCGACCTCGTCGGCGGCGTCAAGCTCAAGAACAAGGACGACGATCTCGCCGCCGTGCTGATCGACATTTCGCAGTCGGCGACGATGGAAGCGAGCTTCGATCTCGGCAGTCGTCTGCTCGACTCGCTCGGCAAGGTCAACACCTTGCAGAAGCCGGTTGTGCAGCAGGCCGGCTTCCTCGTACTGAAATCGCCGGACATCCCCTCGGTACTGGTCGAGACCGCGTTCATCAGCAACCCGTACGAAGAGCGCCTGCTGCGCGATGGCGACTACCAGGACAAGCTCGCCAGTTCGATTTTCGACGGCGTGCGCGGCTACTTCGCGCGCTATCGGCCGCTGCAGCAGATCGCCGTCGCAGCCAAGGCGCCCGAGCCGGCACGACCCGCGCAGGGCAAGGTTGTACCGGTCAGTCTGAACCGCAGCGGCACCAACTAGCCACTACTGCTGCCTCGCGGTCCTTTATGCTTCGCGGCTGCTGTCTGCGGAAGCCGCCGTGACCATCCGAATCCTGCCCGAGCAACTCATCAACCAGATCGCCGCTGGCGAAGTGGTGGAGCGGCCGGCGGCTGTCGTGAAGGAACTGGTCGAGAACAGTCTCGATGCCGGCGCGCGGCATATCGAGGTCGACGTGGAGCAGGGCGGCCTCGGCCTGATCCGCATCCGCGATGACGGGCAAGGCATCGCGCGGGAGCAACTGCACATCGCCCTGCAACGACATGCGACGAGCAAGATCGCGAGCCTCGACGATCTCGAATGTGTCGCCAGTTTCGGGTTCCGTGGCGAAGCACTGCCGAGCATCCTTTCGGTAGCGCGCTTTTCGCTGACATCGCGCACGGCTGCCGACGATCATGGCTGGCGCGTCGGCGGCGCGGGCGCACTGGATGCCGGAGCGGCGCAGCCCGCCGCGCACCCACTCGGCACGACGATCGAGGTTCGCGATCTCTTCTTCAACACGCCGGCGCGCCGCAAGTTCATGCGCGCGGAGTCGACCGAGTTCCGCCATGTCGATCAACTGCTGCGGCGCCTTGCGCTGACGCGGTTCGACGTGCAGCTGGCGCTCAAGCACAACGGCCGCAAGGTGCTCGATCTGCCGGCAGCCAACGGCGAAGCGGCGTGGGCCGCGCGGGTCGCTGCGGTCTGCGGCGAGGATTTCCTCGCCAACAGCGTGCGTGTCGACGAGACCCGCATGGGCCTGCGCCTCTGGGGCTGGGCAGCGCTGCCGAGCTTCGCGCGCGGGCAGCCCGACTTGCAGTATCTCTACGTCAACGGTCGCATGGTGCGCGACAAGCTGCTCGGCCATGCACTGCGGCGCGCCTATTCGGATGTGCTGCATTCGACGCGCTATCCGGCTTTCGTGCTGTTCCTCGAACTCGATCCGGCGATGGTCGACGTCAATGTTCATCCGCAGAAGAGCGAGGTGCGCTTCCGGCAGTCGGCGCAGATCCACGACTTTCTGTTCGGTTGCGTGCATCAACTCTTGCGGCGCATTCGGCCCGAGCCGACGCAGCATCACCATGTCGATTTCGCGCCGACGCCACCCGCGCCGCAACAGGCACCGCTGAGCTATCCGGCGCGCATGGCTTCGGCACCGTGGCCGCTGCGGGAATCGGGAGCGCCGCGCGGCGCTTCGCCTTGGCCGCTTTACGAAACGAGTACCTCTGATGCGCCGGCAGCAAGCCCGCCCGCACCCGACGACCCGCCGCTCGGGCGCGCGCTGGCGCAGCTGCGCGGCCTTTTCGTGCTCGCGGAAAACCGGCAGGGTCTGGTGCTGGTCGATGCCCATGCCGCGCACGAACGTGTGCTCTACGAGCGTTTCAAGCGCCAGCTCGCCGACGGCGCCATTGCCTCGCAGGCGCTGCTGCTGCCGGAAGCGCTGCGCGTCGGCGAGGCCGAGGCCGACCGGCTCGAACGTCAGGCTGACGAATTGTCGCGTCTCGGCCTGGTCGTCGACCGCACCGGCCCCGATGCCGTGACCGTGCGCGGCGTGCCGCCGCTGCTCGCGAAGACCGATCTCGCCGCGCTGCTGCGCAAGCTTTGCGGCGTCGGGACGAACGACGAAACCGACAGCGACGAGCACTTCATCGAAGCACTCGACGCTCAGCACCGCATCCTCGCCGACATGGCCTGCCGCGCTGCGATCAAGGCCAACCGCCGGCTGACGCTGCCCGAGATGGACGCGCTGCTGCGCGACATGGAGCAGACCGACAACGCCGGCCAGTGCAACCACGGCCGGCCGACCTGGGTGCAGATCGATGCCGACGCGCTTGATCGTCTCTTTCTCCGCGGGCGTTGACATTCGCTTCGCGAACGTGTGTGCCACATGTCATAACGCCGGTTATGAACTTGTTTGAAGTCCATCGGAAAACCCTGAGGATTCGATCTGGGGGGATCGTGCAGCTGAATCTCGGCTGGCGCTTTCGCTTGCCGGATGGCCTGCGGTGATGACTCGATGCGTGGCAATCGTGGCGTCGGATCGACGACTGTGACCACGGAAGCCGGTCTGCCGCCAGTGCTTGCGATTGCTGGCCCGACAGCCACCGGCAAGAGCGCGTTCGCGCTCGCGCTGGTCGAGCGACTCGAAGGACTAGCCGAAATCATCAGTGTCGACTCTGCTCAGATCTATCGCGGCATGGATATCGGCAGCGCCAAGCCGGATGCCGCGACGCGGGCACAGGTGCCGCATCACCTGCTCGATATTCTCGATCCGGTGGCAGCGTATTCCGCCGCGCGCTTTGCCGAGGACGCGCGCGCCGCGATCGTGGCGATCCGCGCGCGCGGCCGCGTGCCGATTCTGGTCGGTGGCACGATGCTGTATTTCCGCGCGCTGTTCGAGGGCCTCAGCGTACTGCCGCGGTCCGATCCGGCGGTGCGCGCCGAGCTCGCGGCCGAGGCCGCGCGCGACGGTGGCGAGTCGCAGCATGCGCGGCTCGCGATGCTCGATGCCGAAACGGCCGCGCGGTTGCACCCGAACGATGCCCAGCGGGTGCAGCGCGCGCTGGAAATCCACACACTGAGCGGCGAACCGGCGAGCCGCTGGTACGCGCGGCCGAAGGCGGGTCATGGCATCGACGGCAGGATCGTTCGCTTCGCGTTGCAGCCGCCTGAACGCGCCAGCCTCGATCTGCATATTGCGGTGCGGTTCCGTCGGATGCTCGATGACGGCTTCGTCGACGAGGTCGCAGGTCTGCACGCGCGCGGCGATCTGCACCTCGGCCTGCCGTCGATGCGCGCCGTCGGTTATCGACAGATCTGGCGTCATCTCGATGGCGATTGCGGCCTCGCCGAAGCCGAAAAACTCGCGATCATTGCAACGCGCCAGTACGCCAAGCGACAGATGACCTGGCTGCGCGGCGACGCCAGCTGGCGCTGGCTGGACGCAACGGAACCCTTGGCGTCGGCGCGGGTCTTGAATGAGATTGCGGCGGCGCCAACATCACGGTAGTCGAAGAGGAAAGCCGCACTTAATCGGTGTTACACTTTTCGACGTTGCCGGCGAGTGACATACGCCAACCCAAAAAAATTGAAAAAGGTAGCTGACATGTCCAAAGGACAGACTCTGCAGGAGCCGTTTCTGAACGCCCTGCGCAAAGAGCGCATTCCCGTTTCGATCTATCTCGTCAACGGCATCAAGCTGCAGGGCCAGATCGAATCCTTCGACCAGTTCGTGGTCCTCCTGAAAAATACCGTTAGCCAGATGGTTTACAAACACGCGATTTCGACGATCGTGCCGGCCCGCTCTGTCCGCCTTTCCGATGGCGACGGCGACGAGGCCGAACCGGTCAGCGTTTGACCACCAATCCGCCTGCTTACGCCACTACGGCCGATCCGGCCGCAGGTGCGCAGAAAACGGTGCTGGTGCATCTGGAATTTTCCGGCACCGACTTCGAAGCTGATCGCGCGGAATTCCTGGAACTCGCACGCTCGGCGGGTGTGAGTGTGGTCGCCGTTTTCGGCGGCCGGCGCGACCGCCCCGACGCGGGCACCTACGCCGGCAGCGGCAAGGTCGACGAAGTTGCCGCCGCCGTCGCCGCCAGCGGCGCGGAACTCGTGATCTTCAATCACGAGCTTTCGCCGAGCCAGGAACGCAATCTCGAAAAGCGCCTGCAGTGCCGCGTCATCAACCGCGCGGGCCTGATCCTTGATATCTTCGCGCGCCGCGCGCGCAGCCACGAAGGCAAGCTGCAGGTCGAACTCGCGCGGCTCAATCACATGGCCACACGTCTCGTGCGCGGCTGGACTCACCTCGAGCGCCAGAAGGGCGGTATCGGCCTGCGCGGTGGTCCAGGCGAGACGCAGCTGGAAATCGATCGCCGTCTCTTGCGCGGTCGCATGGATACGCTGAAGAAACAGCTCGAAACCGTGAAGAGCCGCCGCGCGCAAAACCGGCAAGGCCGCTCGCGTTCCGAGATTCCGACGATCTCTCTGGTCGGTTATACCAACGCCGGAAAATCGACGCTGTTCAACGCGATGACCGGCGACGATACCTTCGCTTCGAACCAGTTGTTCGCGACGCTCGACACGACGATCCGCAAGGTCGCGCTGCGTAGCGGCGAGACCGCAGTGCTGGCCGATACCGTCGGCTTCATCCGCGACCTGCCGCACGATCTGATCGCGGCGTTCCGCGCGACGCTCGAGGAGTCGCGCGAGGCGGAACTGCTGCTGCACGTCATCGACGCCTCGGACCCGGAGCGCGGTTCGCGCATCGAGCAGGTGGAATCGGTGCTTCAGGAAATCGGCGCGCAGGATGTGCCGCGCCTGCAGGTATTCAACAAGATCGATCTGCGCGATGGCGAAACGCCGCATGTCGAGACCGATGACGAAGGCCTGCCGCAGCGCGTATTCCTGTCGGCGCGGAGCGGCGAAGGCCTGGAGCTGCTGCGCAACGCAATCGCCGCGCGGCTCTATCCCGATCTCACCGAAGAGGAAGTGCTGCTGCCGCCGCGGGCCGCGAAGCTCCGCGCGCAATTATTCGAGTTGCAGGCGGTACGTTCCGAAACCACGGACGAGGACGGCAGTTCCCGTCTCAAAGTGAGGCTGCCGTATTCGCGGCTCGAACGGCTTTGCCGCGAAGCCGGCGTGAGTCTGCCGCCGCGCGCGGTTGCCGCCACGCTGCCGGCTTCCTAAAATTCTGCGTCTTGGCGATTCCCTCATCTTCTGCATCGCTGATCCATCGATGCGTTTTCCTTACCCCGGAGTAGTCTGAACATGGCTTGGAACGAGCCGGGCCCCGGCCGCGATCCCTGGAACCAGAATTCCGGCGGCAAGCGTGGCGATCAGGGCCCTCCCGATCTCGATGCATTGTTGAAACGTCTGAAGGCCCGCTTCTTCGGCAAGGGCGGCGGTGGCCGCAAGCCCGGCAGCGGCTGGCCGGGCGCGTTGCCGAGCGGCATTGCCGGTCTTGCCGGCGTGATCGTCGTGGCGTTGTGGCTGCTGTCCGGCTTCTACACGGTCGAAGAACAGGAGCGCGGCGTGGTCATGCGCCTTGGCGCCTATACCGCGACCACCGAGCCGGGACTGAAGTGGCATCTGCCCTGGCCGATCGAGCGCGTCGAGAAGATTCCGTTCACGCAGGTGCGCCAGGTCACCGACCGCGCCACGATGCTGACCCAGGATGAGAACATTATCGACCTCGAACTCTCGGTGCAGTACCGCGTGTCCTCGGCCGAGGAGTACCTGTTCAATCTCGTGGATCCGGACAAGACGCTGCAGCAGGCAACCAAGGCCGCCGTGCGCGAAGTGGTCGGCCGCTCGCAGATGGATTTCATCCTGACCGATGGCCGTCAGGCGGTTGCCGACAAGACCAAGATTTTGCTGCAGGAGCGGCTCAACGAATACAAGGCCGGCCTTATCGTCACCGAGGTCAACCTCCAGCAGGCGCAGCCGCCGGAGCAGGTGCAGGCGGCGTTCGCGGATGCGATCAAGGCGCGCGAGGACAAGGAGCGCGCGCGCAACGAGGCCGAGGCCTACGCCAACGACCGCCTGCCGCGCGCGCGCGGCGAAGCGGCGCGCAACCTTGCCGAGGCTACCGCCTACCGCGACCAGACCATTGCCCGCGCACAGGGCGATGCAGCGCGGTTCACGGCGCTGGTCGAGGAGTACCACAAGGCGCCGAAGATCACGCGCAGCCGCCTGTACTACGACACGATGAGCGAGGTCTACGGTGGCACCAGCAAGGTGCTGATCGATGTCGACAAGGGCAATCCGGCGTTCTTCCTGCCGTTGGAACAGCTGCTGAAAAATGCCCCGCATACCGCCGATATCGGCGCCGACGCGGGCAGCGGCGTGCGCGCCGCGCCCTCGCGCAACGACAACGACCCGGCGCGTTCGCGCGACCGTAGTCGCTGAGGATTCACTGATATGAGCAATCGTCAAAGTTTCATTCTCGTCGCGGTGCTGGCCTTGTTATTGCTGCTGCTGAACAGCTTCTACATCGTCGACCAGCGCGCCAAGGTCGTGCTGTTCGAGTTCGGCGAACTGAAGGCCAGCGACGACCGTCCGGGCCTGCATTTCAAGGTGCCCTTCATGCAGACCGTCAAGAAGTTCGACGGCCGCATCCTGACGCTCGACAACCAGACGGAAACTTTCCTGACGGTCGAGAAGAAGAACGTCGAGGTCGACTTCTTCGTCAAGTGGCGCATCGACAACGTCGCGACCTACTACCGCGCAACCGGTGGTCAGGACCTGGTCGCCGAAGGCCGTCTCGCGACGATCATCAACCCCGGCCTGCGCGCCGAATTCGGCTCACGGACGATTCAGCAGGCGGTGTCCGGCGAGCGCGACGAGATCATGGCGGCGCTGGAGAAATCGGCGTCGGACAAGGTCAAGGACCTCGGCATCAAGCTGGTCGATGTGCGGATCAAGAGCATCAACCTGCCGAAGGGCGTCAGCGACTCGGTCTACGAACGCATGCGCGCCGAGCGCACGCGCACGGCCTCCGACCTGCGCGCGCGCGGTTTCGAGGAAGCCGAGAAGATCCGCGCTGAAGCGGATCGTTCGGCACAGACCACACTTGCCGATGCCTATCGCGAAGCCCAGAAATTGCGGGGCGAAGGCGACGCGAAATCCACGGAAATTTCGGCAAAGGCCTATGGTGTCGATCCCGAGTTCTACGCGTTCTATCGTTCGCTGAACGCTTACCGCGATTCGTTCCGGGACCAGAAGGACGTGCTCGTGCTCGAACCGAAGGGCGAGTTCTTCAAGTACTTCAAGCAGAGCGAGGCCGGCAAGTGATGCCGTCCGCATTCCGCTGATCCGGATTCGTCGATGAAGGCGTACGCATGACCCGCTTGTGGATGCTGCCGGACGGCGTCGAGGAATCGCTGCCCGAGGTTGCCTGGCGCGTCGAGGGCCTGCGCCGCGCGCTGCTCGATCACTACCGTACTAAAGCCTACGAGCTGATCCTGCCGCCGCTGATCGAACATCTCGACACGCTGCTGACCGGCGCCGGCTCCGATCTCGAAAACAAGACGTTCAAGCTGACCGATCCGTCCGGCGGCCGCCTGCTCGGCCTGCGCGCCGACATGACGCCGCAGGCTGCGCGTATTGCCTCACGGCACTTCGCCGACGTGCCGGTCGTGCGCCTTTGCTATCTCGGCACCGTGCTGCACACGCGGCCCGAAAGCCTCGGCGGCTCGCGCGCGCCACGGCAGGTCGGCTGCGAGATATTCGGCGAAGCGTCCTTGAGCGGCGATCTGGAAATCCTGAAGCTGATGCTCGACACGCTGCACCTGGCCGGCGTCCGCGACGCCCACGTTGATCTCGGTCATGTCGGTATCTATCGTGCGATCGCGGCCAAGCTCGGGCTCGATGCCGATGACGAGAACGCCGTCTTCGACATCCTGCAAAGAAAATCGCAGCCGGACCTGCGCGACTTCGCCGCCGCGCGCAAGCTGCCGACGCAGGCGCCGAAGGCCCTGGCGGCGCTGATGGACCTGAATGGCGATGTCACGGTCTTGCAGCGCGCGCGCCAGACACTGGATTTGTCCGAGCCGGTGATCGCCGATGCGCTCGCAGCGCTGGAGCGCGCCGCAGCCGAGTTGCAGTGCAGCGCCCCGGAAACTCCGCTGCACGTCGATCTCGGCGAACTGCGCGGGTACCGCTATCACACCGGACTGGTGTTCGCGGCCTTCGTGCCGGGACACGGTCGCGATGTTGCGCGGGGCGGCCGCTACGACGGCGTCGGCGCCGAGTTCGGCGCGGCACGCGCGGCGACTGGTTTTTCGGCGGACGTGAATGAATTGCTGCGACTCGGCGCTGAGCCGGTCGCCTAACGAATCTGGACGGAAGGAATCATGGGTAAATCAGTCGTAGTCATCGGCGCGCAATGGGGCGATGAAGGCAAGGGCAAGATCGTCGATCTGCTGACCGACAAGGTGCAGGCCGTCGTGCGCTTCCAGGGTGGCCACAACGCCGGCCATACGCTGGTCATCAATGGCGTGAAAACCGCCCTGAACCTGATCCCGAGCGGCATCATGCGGCCCGGTGTCGCCTGTCTGATCGGCAATGGCGTGGTGTTGTCATTGCCCGACCTGATCAAGGAGATCGAGAAGCTGGAGGCGATCGGCTGTGTCGTGCGCGACCGGCTGAAAATTTCCGAGGCCGCGCCTTTGGTGCTCGCGGTGCACGCGAAGCTCGACCAGGCGCGCGAGCGCGCGCGCGGCGAGGCGAAGATTGGCACCACCGGCAAGGGCATCGGCCCGGCCTACGAGGACAAGGTCGCGCGGCGTGCGATCCGCGTCAGCGACCTTTTTCATCGCGAGATTCTCGCGGCGAAGCTCGGCGAGCTGCTGGCCTATCACAACTTCGTGCTGGTCAATTATTTCAAGGAAACCCCGGTCGATTTCCAGACCACGCTCGATGAACTGCTCGCCTACGCGGCGATCATCCAGCCGATGGTCGCCGACGTCACCGAGCTGCTGCGGCTCGCCCTTGGGCGCGGCGACAACGTGTTGTTCGAGGGCGCACAGGGCGCGCTGCTCGACATCGATCACGGCACCTATCCCTACGTCACGTCGAGCAACACCACGGCGGGCGGCGCAGCAACCGGCTCGGGTGTGGGGCCGCGCAACCTCGATTACGTGCTGGGCATCGTCAAGGCCTACGCGACGCGCGTCGGCTCCGGTCCGTTCCCGACCGAGCTCGATAACGAGATCGGCGAAATGATCCGCGCGAAGGGCAAGGAATTCGGTACCGTTACCGGACGGCCCCGTCGCTGCGGCTGGTTCGATGCCGTCGCTGCGCGCCGCTCGATCTTCAACAACTCGGTCTCGGGCCTCTGCGTGACCAAGCTCGACGTGCTCGACGGCATGGACACGGTGCGCATCTGCACCGGCTACACGGTCAACGGCAAGGCAGTCGAAACGCTGCCGATCGGCGCCGAAGGCTTCATCGACATCGTGCCGGTCTACGAGGATTTGCCGGGCTGGTCGGAATCGACTTTCGGCGTGACGCGCTACGATGATCTGCCGAAAAACGCCCGGGATTATCTGAAGCGCATGGAAGAGGTCTCCGGCGCCGAAGTGGCGATCATCTCCACCGGACCGGATCGCGAGCACACCGTCGTGTTGCGCAATCCGTTCGAGTGAAGCAGTCATGAAGCGGCCGCCAGTTGCCGGTTTTCAGAGAAGCCCGGCTCCCCTCGCTTGTTCTGAAAACTGGCAACTCGCAACTGGCAACTATTTCTTGAGAGGTTTAGACGAAGTGACAAAACAAAAAGACCACCGTAAAGGTGGCCTTGAGATGCTGCAGAAGCTTTTTTTGTTGGTGCCGAAGAGAGGACTCGAACCTCCACGGTTTTACCCGCTAGTACCTGAAACTAGTGCGTCTACCAATTCCGCCACCTCGGCAACGGACGCGCAGATTAAAGACGCGACGGGGCTGTGTCAATGAAACGAACGAAGAACAAGACCGGTCGGCGCGACGAACACGGTGACAAGGCGCCCGATAAAACCACCGTGAAGGCGGCCGCCAAACCGGGCGTGCGGGCGCCATTCAACTGGGGCCGTAAACCGGCGCCGAGCGCCAACGACGACTGGCGCGCTGCCGATCCGGACTTCGCTGCGGAATCGACGCGCTACGCCAGCCCGCTGCCGAGCCGCAACCACATCCTGCGCACGCTGGTCGAGGCGACCGAGCCGATGACGCTCGACGAACTGATCGCGCATTTCGGCCTGAAGAAGCTCAACGAGCAGGAAGCGTTCACCAAGCGCCTCGTAGCGATGGCGCGCGAAGCGCAGCTGCAGCCGGCCGACCGTCGCGGCGCGTATCGCGCAACATTGACCGAGGGCGGCGAGCCCGTCGAAGCGCCTAGCCGGGCTATCGTCACGGTCGATGGCAAGGTTTCCGCGCACCGCGACGGTTACGGTTTTCTCGTGCCCGAACCCGGCAACGGCCCCGACGTATTCCTGTCGCCGCGCCAGATGGCGAGCCTGATGAACGGCGACAAGGTCCGCGTGAAAGTCACCGGCACCGATCAGCGCGGCCGGCGCGAGGGCGCGCTGGTCGAGGTGCTGGAGCGCGGCACGACGCAAGTCGTCGGCCGCCTGCACGGCGCGGACGGCGTGTTCACGGTGATCCCGAGCAATCCGCGGCAGCCGGAAATCGTCATTCCGCCGCATGACCGGGGTGGCGCGAAGCACGGCCAGATGGTCGTCGCCGAACTGGTGACGCCGCCGGGCGAACGCACGCTGCCGGTCGGTCGCGTCGCTGAAATTCTCGGCGAGCATCTGGCGCCCGGCATGGAAATCCAGGCCGCGATCCGCGCGCACAAGCTGCCGTTCGAATGGCCGGAAGGTGTCGAGGCCGAAGCCGAGGCTTATGGCCCGGTCGTCACACCCGCGCAGTTCAAGGATCGCGAAGATTTGCGCGACTTGCCGCTGATGACCATCGACGGTGCGGATGCGCGCGACTTCGACGATGCCGTCTACGCCGAAGCCATCAAGGGCTGGCGCGGCGGCGGCTGGAGGCTCTGGGTCGCGATCGCCGATGTCTCCGCGTACGTCACGGTCGGCTCGGCGCTCGATGCCGAAGCGACCGAGCGCGGCACTTCGGTCTACTTCCCGGACAACGTCATTCCGATGCTGCCCGAGGCGCTGTCGAACGGTCTTTGCTCGCTGAATCCGCTGGTCGACCGTCTCTGCATGGTCGCCGAGATGCGCGTGGCCAAGGACGGTGAGGTCAGCAAGACGCGCTTCTTCGAGGCGGTGATGCGCTCGAAGGCGCGGCTGATCTATGACGATGTCGCCGAGATGCTCGCTGAGCCGAATGGCGCGAAAGCGCAGGCGCAGCCGCAACTGCTGAGGCCGCTGCAGACGCTGCAAGCGGTGTTCGAAGCGCTGTTCGCGGCGCGCGAGTTACGCGGCGCGATCGACTTCGAAGGCACCGAGACCAAGATCGTGTTCGGCGCCGACCGCAAGATCGAGAAGATCGTGCCGGTCAAGCGCAACGTCGCGCACCGGCTGATCGAGGAATGCATGATCGCCGCCAATGTCGAATCAGCGAAGCTGGTCGAGAAGCACAAGATGCCGGCGCTGTTCCGCGTGCATGCCGATCCGGATGGCGACAAGGTGGCGCTGCTGCGGGAATTCCTCGCGGGACGCGGACTGCGTCTGGGCGGCGGCGCCACGCCGGTGGCCGCCGACTACGCCAAGCTGCTCGCCAGCCTCCAGGGCCGCGAGGACGCGAGCCTGATCCAGACCACGATGCTGCGTTCGCTGATGCAGGCGCGCTACCAGCCGGACAACACCGGCCACTTCGGTCTGGCGCTGACGCATTACGCACACTTCACCTCACCGATCCGTCGCTATCCCGATCTGCTGCTGCATCGCGCGATCAAGCACATTCTCAAGAAAGGCAAGCCGAAGACCTTCGACTACACGCTGCCGCAGATGGAAGCACTCGGCGTGCAGTGCTCGCTGGCCGAGCGCCGCGCCGACGATGCCACGCGCGATGTCAACACCTGGCTCAAGTGCGAGTTCATGCGCCACCGCGTCGGCGAGGATTTTGATGGCATCGTCGTCAGCGTGGCCTCGTTCGGCCTGTTCGTCGATCTAAGCGGCCTGTACATCGAAGGCATGCTGCACGTGTCAAACCTCAAGGGCGATTACTACGAGTACGACGCGAAGCATCAACGCCTCGTCGGTAGTCGCAGCAAGCAGGTCTACGCGCTGGGGCAGAAGCTGCGCGTGAAGGTCGTGCGCGTGAGTCTCGACGAACGCAAGATCGATCTCGACATTGCCGGCAAGGAAGGTGCCAACGATGCGCCGCCGCGGCGTGATGCCCGGCATGCGGCGTCCGCCAAGCCCTCGCGCGGGCCGGGGCCAGCGCGGGCGCAGGAGGGGCCGGCGAAGAAGAAGCGGGGCCGGCGATGATCCGGGCGGCGCTGCTCGCGGCGACGGCTGTCGCCGCGAGTCTGCTCGGCTGTGCCGGTGAAAAGCCGCAGGTCTTGAGGCCGGTCGCGACGCCGATTGCCGCGCCAGCGGCGCCTGCCGTTGTCAGCCGTGCGACGCCCGTAGCGGGTGCGATCCCTGCGGGGCAGGCGAGCGCCGCCGTCGATGCGCTGAACGCGGAACTGGTTCGGCGGCTGCGCCCCGACGCCAATCAGGCCGCGCTCCGCATCGCGCGTCTTCCGGATGGCGCGCTGCGCGTGATTCTCGCCGCAGACGTCACGTTCGAAGTCGACAGCGCGCAGATGCGCGCCGAGACGCTGGAGCGAATCGCCGATTGCGCCGCCGCCGCCCAGGCACCGGGTGCCTTCGTCGTGCACGTGCTTGGCGAAGCGGCGGCCCCCGGCAGCGACGATGTCGGCCTCGCCGAACGCCGCGCGAGTTCAGTCGCGGCCTATCTGCTGTCGCGCGGCCTGGCGCCCAGCCGCGTTCGCATCGAGGGTCGCCGGTCCGGTGTACCGGCTGGCGGCGTTGCCACGCGGGCCCTGGAACTCGTGTTCGAGCCGATCGTCGAAGGCCGCGAAGTGCGCGCCTGGATGCCGCCCGTGATTGCTGCGCCAAAAAGCTGAGACCGGATATTCTCGGGCCCATGAGCTCGACGCCATCAACGAAGCAGAATTTCCCGGTCGGCTGGGTTCTGCTGTTTGCGGTGCTGGCCGCGTATGCGCTCGAGGATTTCAAAGCGGCCTGGCTCGGGGCGTTGGCGGGCTGGCTGTGCGGCCGTGTGCTCGGGCTCGAACGACAGATCGAGGCGCTGCATGAGCGGTTGCGCGAACTGGATTTGCGCCTGTTCCGGCGCGAGCATGCCGGTCCGCCCCCGCAACAGGCTGAAGCAGCGCGGGCTGCCATTCCAGACGTCTCGACCACTGCAAGCGTCGCCGTCGAACCTGCGGCCTCGCCACTGGTAATGCCCCGGATGTCGCCCGGCTGGAGCGCCACGCCGCCGACGGACGAGGCGGTCTTGCCAACACCACCTCGGTCGCGAACGCCTGGTTTTCTCGATCCCATCGAAGCCTGGTTCAAGCGCGGTAATCCGATCGCGCAACTCGGCGTGCTGATCACGTTTTTCGGCGCGGTGTTCCTGATCAAGTACGCCGCTGCAGAAGGTTATTTACCGATCGAGTGGCGGCTCGGTGGACTTGCCGTGGGCGCGCTCGCGATGGTCGTGACCGGCTGGCGTCTGCGCGAAAAGGCCAGCGTCTACGTGCTGACGCTGCAGGGCGGCGGGCTCGCGCTGCTCTACCTCACGGTGCTCGCTGCATTCCGGTTTTACGCACTGCTGCCGAGTGCCATGGCCATAACGCTGCTGGCGATCGTTGCGGCAGCCTCGGCCGCGCTTGCCGTCCGGCAGAATGCGCTGGCGCTCGCAGTCATCGGCTTCTCCGGCGGCTTCGTCGCACCGTTGTTGATCGGCGGACACGGCAGCCACATCGCACTGTTCGGTTATTACACGGTGCTCAATCTCGGCGTCTTCGCGATCGCCGCGTACCGCGCCTGGTCGGTGCTCAACCTGCTCGGTTTTGTCTTCACTTTCGTGATCACCGCACTCTGGCGCGCGACGCGCTACCAGCCTGATCTGTTCGCGAGCACGGAGTTTTTCCTGCTGCTGTTCTTCGCGCTCTACGTCGGCGTGACCGTGCTCAACGCGCGCAATCGCAGCCCGGATCTGCGCAGTGCGGTCTCCGGCACGCTGACCTTTGGCCTGCCGGCGATCGTGCTGTCGCTGCAGGCGAGCATCGTCCGCGATGATGAGTACGGCCTCGCCTGGAGCGCCTTCGGCTTCGGCCTGTTCTATCTGCTGCTCGCGGGTGCGCTGCACGCGTCGAAGCGCGAGACGCTGCGCCTGCCGAAGCAGGCGTTCATCGCCATCGGCGTCGTGCTGCTGAGCCTCGCGGTGCCGCTGCGCTACGACGAGCAGGCAACCGCCGCGACCTGGGCACTGGAAGGCGCGGGCGCAGTCTGGCTCGGCGTGCGCCAGGACCAGCGTCGTACGCGTTTCTTCGGCGTGCTGATCCAGATGCTGGCCGCGATCTCGCTGATCCTCAGCTTGCGCGAGATCGATGACACCGACGCAGCACTCGCCGCCGGCGTGCCGGGCGGCGTGCTGCTGGCGCTGGCTGGATGGCTCAGCGGCTACTGGCTGTACCGGCATCACGAACGACTCGCGCCGTATGAGCGCAATGTTGATCGGGCGTTTGCGGTGTGGGGCGTGGGCTGGTGGCTGTATGCCGGCTGCGCACAGATCGATCACCTGCACACGATGTCCGGCGTCGGACTGGCGCTGCTGTTCGCGGCCATGACGGCGCTGCTGCTCGATCTCGCTGGCGCGCGGCTGGCCTGGGCTTGGCTGCGCGAACTGGCGCGCGTGGTGCTCGTGCTGTTTGCAGCCTTCGGAGCGGGCAAGGCGCTGATCGGGCATCCCTTCGGCGAGGGCGGCAGCTTCGGCTGGGCCGCGCTGCTCACAGTGCATTACTTCCTGCTGTGGCGTCGCGAGCACTGCGCATCAGCCGAGGACAACACGATCATCGCGCGCGGCCTGCATGTCGGCGCGCTGTGGCTGCTGGCCTTGCGCGGCTCTCTGGAGCTGGCCTGGCAGATCAGCGAAACGCGGTCGAGCGACTGGATCGCACTCGCTTACGGACTCGTTCCGGCTGCACTCCTGCTGCCGATCACGCTGCGCCAACCGCGCTGGCCGGTCGCGGTGCACGACGACAGCTACCGGCTCTGGGCCGCGCCGCCGATGGCGATCTGGCTGCTGCTCTGGATCGCGCTGAACAGCCTGTTCAATCGCGGCAACGCGGCGCCGCTGCCGACGCTGCCGCTGCTGAATCCACTCGATCTTGCCATTGCCGGGACGCTCGCCGTGCTGGCGATCGGGTGGCAGGAACTCAGCGCAGCGCAGCGTGGGCGCCTCGCGCTCCCGCAGCCCTGGCTGCTGCCGGCCATCGTCGCCGGTGTCGTCTTCGTCTGGCTCAACAGCGCTCTGATCCGCGGCCTGCACTACGGCTTCGGCACGCCGCTCGGCGAATATGGCATCCGCCATTCGGCGCTGGTTCAGGCCGCACTATCGATATTCTGGGGCAGTCTCGGCTTCAGCGCGATGCTGCTCGGCGCCCGCCGTGGCGCGCGCGAAATCTGGCTGGTCGGCGCCGGGTTGATGGTCGTCGTCGCACTCAAGCTGTTCCTGGTCGACACCGCCGGCACCGGCACGCTGGCACGCATCGCCGCGTTCCTGATCGTTGGCGCGCTGCTGCTGGTCACGGGCTATCTCGCGCCGCTGCCGCCGAGCCGGGCCGACACAGGCGAGGAAGAGGCCCGGTAAACTGGCGATCGATTTACTTCGCGGCCGATGGCCGCATCCACGCGAGACCCATGGCCGAAACCTATATCGGCGGCTTTCACGCCGTCATGGCTGCGATCGAGGACGGCGAGCAAAAGCCGCGCGAAATCCTGCTCGCGGAAACGCGCAAGGACCAGCGCGCCGAGCGTCTGCTCGAACTCGCGGCGAAGCGCAAGATCACCGTGCGCAAGGTTTCGCGCGATACGCTCGACCTGCGCGCGCCGGGCCTGCGGCATCAGGGCGTGCTCGCAGCGATCGACGCGGCCGATCTTGGCGGCGAAGACCTGCTCGATCTCCAGGCCACGCCGGATCGCCTGATCCTCGCGCTCGACGGTGTGCAGGACCCGCACAATCTCGGCGCCTGCCTGCGCACGGCCGAAGCCGTCGGTGTCAATGCCGTGGTCATTCCGAAGGACCGCGCCGTGGGACTCACTCCGGCGGTACGTTCCGCCGCTGCGGGTAGCGCGGAGCGCGTGCCGGTGGTCGCGGTGACCAATCTTGTGCGCAAGCTGGAGCAGTTGAAACAGCTCGGTTACTGGACCGTCGGCCTGGCCGGCGAGGGCGACGAGACGCTTTACGACGTCGATCTGACCGGCCCGCTGGTCATCGTCATGGGCGGCGAAGCCGAGGGCCTGCGCCGGCTCACGCGCGAAACCTGCGATCGCATCGTGCGCATTCCGATGGCCGGAACGCGCGTCGAAAGTCTCAACGTTTCGGTTGCCGCCGCAGTCTGCTTGTACGAGGCGTTCCGCCAGCGCAGCCTCGGCGGCTGCAAGCGCGGCAACAAGAAGTAATGCAGCGCATTTATCTCGCCGTCTTCGCGCTGATTCTGGCGGTCACGATCGCCGTGTGGCTGTCGTTCGGCACGCAGGGTGCGCGGCAGCGCGATGTGACGCCGGATCCAGAGCCCACCGCGCCGGCAACGGCGTCTGCGGCGCCACCCGCTTCCACTGCGCCGAGAGCGCTGCGGCAGACGGTCGAGAACACGATTGTCGAATCCGGCGTCGCGATCCACATCGTGCGCCGCGCGCGCATCGATCCACCGACCGGTCCGCTGGTCTTCGAGTTCACGAAACTGGAGCAGGAGGCGAAATCGGGCAATGCCGTGTCGCAGTACAAACTCGGTCTGCTGCTTTATGAATGCCGCGATGTGCCGTCCGACCCGGCAGGGCTCAGCCGCGAGGTCGAGACGATCCATCAGACGCGCCGCCACGGCGGCTGGGATGTCGATGCCCCGGCCGAGGAGGAGCGCACGCTGCGGAATCGCTACGAGAACTGCGACCACATCCCGGCCGGCGAGCGCGATCGCTTTCGCGACTATCTGAAATCGGCGGCCGACGCCGGCGTGCTCGAAGCGCAGGTCAACCTGCCGTTGAAACTGCCGCCGGCCGACTACTGCCAATACCTCTCCGAATGCGCGCCGCAGCAGCGCGCCGCGCAGGAAGCCTTGCAGAAGGAAGCGGTCGACTATCTCGGCCGCGCGCGCGATGCCGGCTCGGTCTCGGCCTTGTGGACCTTCGGCGCCTGGTATGCGGAGGGCGAGGTGCTGCCGAAGAACGATGTCGAGGCCTACGCGCATTTTCACGCGCTCGACCAGATCAACGCGGCCAGCCAGCAGCCGCAGCGTTTCGATCGCCTGCTCGCCAGTATCCGGAGCCGGTTACGGCCGACCGATCTCGATCAGGCCGAGGTGCGATCGAAGGAGCTGTTGTCGAACCCGAACTGCTGCGTGATCACGCCGTAGCCGGCGCGGCGGCGACCCAATTGCGCCGGGCACCCAAAATCACTTAAACTTCGCGCCCTTTCCGGCTTGTCGTGCGGAAATCCTGTCCCACCGCCCGACGCCATGCGGGGGACTGCCTGGGCCGCCAATCGGCCGCCCGCATCCACAAGGAGACTCCATGCGTCATTACGAAATTGTTGTGATGGTCCATCCGGACCAGAGCGATCAGGTTCCGGCCATGATCGAGCGTTACAAGAACATGGTCGAAGCCGACGGTGGCAAGGTCCACCGCATGGAAGACTGGGGTCGCCGGCAGCTCAGTTACCCGGTCGCCAAGCTGCACAAGGCCCACTACGTGCTGATGAACGTCGAATGCACCGACGCCGTGCTCAAGGAACTCGAGAGCGCCTTCCGCTTCAACGACGCCGTGATCCGCAAGCTGGTCATCCGCATGGACAAGGCCGAGACCGAGCAGTCGCCGCTGTTCAAGCTGCCGGAAGAAGACAAGAAGCCGGAATACAAGCGCAACGCCGAAGCCGAGTCCGATGCCGCCGACGGCGCTGCCGACGGCGCGACTGCCGACTCCGCGCCCGTCACCGAGGAGGCCGCCTAAGCCATGTCACGTTTTTTCCGTAAAAAGAAGTCCTGCAAGTTCACCGCCGAAGGCACCGTCCAGATCGACTACAAGGATCTGGCCACGCTCAAGCAGTACGTCTCCGAGAACGGCAAGATCGTACCGTCGCGCATCACCGGCACCAAGGCGCGCTACCAGCGCCAGCTCGGCACCGCGATCAAGAACGCGCGCTATCTGGCGCTGCTGCCATACACCGATTCGCACGAGTAAGGAGAAGAATCCATGGAACTCATCCTGCTCGAAAAGGTGACCAACCTCGGCGACCTTGGTGATGTCGTCAAGGTCAAATCCGGCTACGGCCGCAACTACCTGCTGCCGCAGGGCAAGGCGCTGACCGCGACCACCGGCAACAAAGAAGTGTTCGAAACCCGCAAGGCCGAACTGGTCAAGAAGTATTCGGAATCGCTGAACGCCGCGAAGATCCGCGCCGAGAAGCTCGCCGGCAAGCATGTCACCGTCAAGGCCCTGGCCGCCGACGAAGGCAAGCTCTACGGCTCGGTCGGCCCGGCCGATATCGCGCGCGCTGCCGAGGCTGCCGGCCTCGGTGTCGAGAAGAGCGAAATCGACATGCCGGACGGCCCGATCCGCGTGATCGGCACGTACACCGTCGTGGTGCGCCTGCACTCGGAAGTCGAGAGCTCGCTGATCGTCGTGATCGAGGAAGAAAAGGCGTGAAGCAGTTGCCAGTGGCCAGTTGTTAGTTTCCAGAGAAGAAGAAAAGGCGTAAAGCATTTGCCAGTGGCTGGTTGTCAGTTTCCAGAGAAGAAGAAGCCTGGCTTCTCTAACAACTGGAAACTGGCAACCAATAACTGCTTCACCCGGTCGGCCCGCCTCGCGCGGGCCGATTCGTTTTTGCCGCTGGTCGGGCCGGCAGTTTTCCCACGGCTATCCACAACTTGATCCGTCGCCAAGACAAGGTTCTTGGCGGATGATGAGCCACTGAAGTTTCCGCCCGAGCCCGATCATGCCGACCTATCTGCCGACTTCCTCGCCGGGCATGAATCCCGCCGGCGGCAAGCTCGCTGCGAGTCCGAAACATCCGCCGCATTCGATCGAGGCCGAGCAATCCGTGCTCGGCGGCTTCCTGCTCAACAACAAGGCATGGTTTGAACTCACTGGCCTGGTCAGCGAAGAAGATTTCTATACGCGCGACCACCAGCTGATTTTCCGCGCCATCGGTGAACTGCTGGGCGCGGCGCGGCCCTGCGATTTCGTCACGCTGTCCGAGCACCTGCGACATCAGGGCAAGCTCGACGAAGCCGGCGGCATCAGCTATCTCGGCACGCTCGCCGCCGACACGCCGAGTGCGGCGAATATCAAGGCCTACGCCGAGATCGTGCGCGAGCGCGCCGTGCTGCGCAGCCTGATCGCCGCCGGTCAGGACATCGCCGAGCTCGGCTACCAGCCGGATGGCCGCGAGCCCGGCACCCTGGTCGACATCGCCGAGCAGCAGGTCTTCCGCATCCGCGCGCGCGGCGACCGCGGCCGCAGCCCGGTCAGGGACATGCCGTTCCTGATGGACGCGATCGAGGCGCGGCTGGAGCGCCTCAAGAACAATCCCGACAGTTTCGCCGGCGTGCCGACCGGGTTCACCGAACTCGACAAGATGACCCAGGGCATGCACGAGGGCGACCTGATCATCGTCGGCGGCCGCCCCGGCATGGGCAAGACCAGTTTCGCGATGAACATTGCCGAGCATGTGGCGATCGAGCGCAAGGTGCCGACGGCCGTGTTCTCGATGGAGATGTCGGCCGAGCAATTGGCGCTGCGCGTGCTGTCCTCGTTCGGCCGCATCGATCAGCAGCGTCTGCGCAGTGGCGAGATGGAAGACCACGACTGGAGCCGGCTGGTTTCCGCCAGCGGCCTGCTGCGCGAAGCACCGCTGTATATCGACGAGACCGGCTCGCTGTCGCCGCAGGATCTCGCGGGCCGCGCGCGACGCATGGCGGCGAAGCAGAAGCTCGGGCTGATCGTGGTCGACTACATCCAGCTCATGCAGGTGCCGAGCAACCGCGAAAATCGCACCAATGAAATCTCGGAAATCTCACGTTCGCTGAAGGCGCTCGCGAAGGAATTGAAGGTGCCGATCATCGCGTTGTCGCAGCTCTCGCGCAGTCTCGAAGCGCGCCAGGACAAGCGCCCGATCATGTCGGACCTGCGTGAATCCGGCTCGATCGAGCAGGACGCCGACGTGGTGCTCTTCGTCTACCGCGAGGACTACCACAACAAGGATTCCCTGAACCAGGGTACAGCCGAAATCATCATCGCCAAACAGCGTTCCGGTCCGACCGGCAAGATCAAGACCGCGTTCCTCGGCAAGTACACGCGCTTCGATAACCTCGCGCCCGAATACACCTATACCTAAAACGGTTTCCAGTTTCCAGTTTCCAGTTGTTAGTTTCCAGAGAAGCAGGGCGTCTCCAGAGAAGCAGGGCGTCGAATCAGTGAGCTTTGGCTTTTCTGGAAACTGGAAATCAACAACTGGAAACTGCTTCAACCATGCCGATCCCGAGAGTCACCGCCACGATCGATCTCGCCGCACTCCGTCACAACCTGGCGCGGGTGCGCGAGGTCGCGCCGGCATCGCGCGTGATGGCTGCGATCAAGGCCGATGCCTATGGTCATGGCGCAGTGGCGGTTGCACGTACGCTCGAAGAGGCCGGCGTCGACGCTTTCGCGGTCGCCTGCCTCGAAGAAGCGGTGGTGCTGCGCAAGAAGCAGTTGCGTACGCCGATCGCGCTGCTCGAAGGGGTGCTGTCGCTCGACGAGGCGCGCGAGGCTTCGCTGCTCGATCTCGAAATCGTCGTGCATGACGACTGGCAGTTGCGGCTGCTCGAACAGCTGCCGCCGGGCGTACCGCTGCGTCTGTGGTTCAAGCTCGACAGCGGCATGCATCGTCTCGGCTTCCCGCTATCGGCAGCGCGCGGGCTGTTCGAGTCGATCACGGCGCGGCCGCACTGGCAGCTCGCCGGATGGATCACGCATCTCGCCTGCGCCGACGATGTCGACAGCCCGATGACGCCGCAGCAGATCGCCGCGTTCGAATCGGCACTCAAGGGCCTGCCCGGCGCGCGCTCGATCGCGAATTCCGCCGGCCTGCTGGCGTGGCCGCAGGCGCGCGTCGACTGGGTGCGGCCCGGCCTGATGCTCTATGGCGCAAGCCCGCTACCCGGCAAGACCGGCGCCGACCTGGGCCTGATGCCGGCAATGAATGTCGAGAGCCGGCTGATCGCGGTGAACGAAGTCGCGGCGGGCGAGACCATCGGCTACGGTGCGACCTACCGGTGCCCGGAACGCATGCGTGTCGGCATCGTCGCAGTCGGCTACGCCGATGGCGTGCATCGCATACTTCCAACCGGGGCACCGGTGCTGATCCATGGATGCCGCGTGCCGATCATCGGCCGTGTATCGATGGACATGATCACGGTCGACCTCCGCTCATTGCCGCAGGCGCAGGTCGGCGATACGGTGCTTCTCTGGGGCGACGGCCTGCCGGCCGAGGAAGTTGCTGGCTGGGCCGGCACGCTGGCCTACGAGCTGTTCTGCGGCCTGACCAACCGCGTACATCTCGTGCATCGCTGAAGCGATTTTATTTGGGCCGCTTGCGCCGCGCCTCGTAAGCCTTCAGATGCGTGTAGGCGATCCGCAGCAGCGGGGTCGCGACAGCCTTCGCCGCGCCGCGCGCGATCAGGTCGCCGAGGATGTGATCGGCCTCGACCCGCTCGCCGTTTTCGACGTCGCGCAGCATCGACGCCGTGAACTTCGATCCGGCCTCGGTCAGCATCTTCTGCGTGCCGTCGAGCACAGCCGGGCGCGGCGCCCGCCGGTAAGCGTCCGCGACCGCCGAGCATTCTTCGAGGATTTGCAGCAGCAGCGCGCGGCCTTCAGGTGCGGAAACGATCTCGCCGATGTTCGCGCGCATCAGGCAGGTCATGCCGGCGAGGCTGGCGAGCATGATCCATTTCTCCCAGAGCGCCTGCAGGATGTCGTGGCTGCACTTGGCATCCGCTTTCACACCTGCGAAGAGCGCATCGAGTGCTGCGATGCGTGGCGTGACACTGCCGTCGCGCTCGCCGTAGCGCAGCATGTGCATCGGGCTCAGGTGTTCGACGGCACCATCGCTGGCCAGCGTCACACCGATCGAGCAGAGGCCGCCGAGCACGCGCTCGGCGCCGAAGTGCGCGTCGAGCGCTTTGTAGTGATGCAGACCGTTGAGCAGCGGCAGGATCGTGGTATCCGGGCCGACGGCCGGCGTGATCGCCTTCAGCGCGCTGTCCAGATCGTAGGCCTTGCAGGCGAGCACGACGACGTCGAAGGTCTCGCGCACGGTGCCGACGCAGATGCGCGGCTTCAGCCGGGTATTGCCCTGAGGGCTGCGGATCACCAGGCCGTTGGCACGCAGAAGGGCGGCGCGGCGCTCACGCACGAGGAACGAAACATCGCGGCCGGCTTCGCTGAGCCGCCCGCCGAAATAACCGCCGGTGGCGCCGGCGCCGAGAACGAGAACCTTCATGGTTGATTGCAATGCCTGTTCGCGCGAGGTTCGCTGATCTTGCCGAGCAAAAAGTGTGACAGCGGTGGATTGTGCACGTTGGGGCAGTGTTTCAAGTCGGATCGACGATGCCCATGCCGAGCATGCGCAGGCCAGTCAGGCTCGGAATGAAGAAGTAGTCGCCGCCGCGCACTTCGACCAATTGCGGCAGCTTCGCGCAGATGAACGGTGGGCGGCCGCCGCCCGGCTCCGAAGGGATCACGAACTTAGCATCCGGCCCGTGGTTGCCGCCGACCGGGCAGGTGTCGTTGCCGGCGTTGAAGTCGAGGCCGTACTGGATCCACTGCTGCTGCACGAATTCGAACTGCCGGAACAGGCTCGCGCAGACGGCAAGGAAGATGATGCCATGTTCGCCATCGTCGTCAGGGTTCGCCGGGTCGACTGCGCCGTAAGGCAGGCCGCGGCGCAGGATGCGGCGGCGATTGTTCAACACCGAACCGTTCCAGTCCTTCGGATCACTCGAACGCAGGTTCGGGTCGAGCCCGTCGCGTGGGTTGGCGCGGCGCAGATGGGAAGTGAGCGGGCACTGGCTGCCGCTCGGGTCTTCACGATAGATGAAGTCGTTGTAGGCGCGCTCGATCTTCGCGATCTCTGCTTCGTTGCCAGACTCGCGCGCAGCCTTCTCGCGCGCCTGGAAAGCCTTGTACGCGGCCCAGGTTGGTGCTGCCATCAGCGGCACGCCATCGTCGGGCCAGCGACCGCTGAGCTTGGCGATGATCGTCTGCCGTGCTTCGAACAGGCCTTCCGGCGTCTCCGGCAGGCCGGCCGCGCGCACGTAAGTCTCCGCGGTTCCCGCGATGTAATGACGGAAGCTGCCGACGTTCTCGTGCAGCTTGCGCCAGGCCATGAAGCTGCCGTTGCGCGTGAACTCGAACGGGTAAGTTTCGCCCGGCGTTTCCTGCGCCTCGTCGGGGTAACCGAGCAGGAATTCGCCGGTCGCGAGCGGCGCCCAGGTCTGGTCCGGCAGCAGCTTGCCCTGGCCGATGGCGCGCTCCTTGATGACCTCGTCTGGATACTGGCCTTTGAACACCGGGTCGCCGAAGCCGTCGGCGAAGCCGAAATGTTCGCGCCGGGTTCCCTTGGGCTTGCCGTCGGTACCGGGCTGCGTCAGCGCCGCACTGTCCTGGTACAGCGCGCCGTTCGGGCCGTTGCCGGGCAGCACGCGGATGCCGGCGTGGCTCTTCGCGCAGCGATCGATCACGTCCGCGAGCGCTGTGTCGAGAGCATCTTCGGGGGCGTCGAACGAGGCATTCAGGCTCAACAGAAGGTGCACCTGGTTCTCGCCGACGGCGTTCTGCCAGATCGGGTCCCAGTGCTTCGGCACTCGGGGTTGCACCTCGTCCTTGCCGCGCTCGGGCTGGTCGCCGAGGATGTGGCCGCGCGCGGCCATGCCGTCGATGAACTCGGTCGGCATCTCGCGCAGTGTGGTGGTCGGCAGGCCGAGCGCGAGCAGGCCGCGCATCGTGAACGCGAGGTTCCAGGCCACCATCGGGCGCTCCTCGATGACCTCGCCCGGATAGTCCTTGCTCGATTTCCAGCGCAGCGCGGTGGTGATCCTCGGCAGCAGGCCGGTGATGAAATCGCGGCCGGCGGTTTCCTCGGCAACGTGCAGGAAGATGTAGCGCGAACGCGGGAAGCCGAGGTGGCCGTAGGCGCTGAGGATATTGCCCTGGATATCGGCGAGATTCAGGCTGCGGCTCATGACGCGCTCCCGGCGAGGCCGACGACGCCCGGCGGCTGGGTCGGCTGGCGCAGGTCGTCGAGCCGATGCACGGCGACGAACTGCGCGAACCTTGCGCAAATGGCGTCATCGTCGAGGCCCTGCGTCGCGATCACATGGCGCGTGAACTGTTGCTGCACGTACAGCGCCTTGAGCACCGAAGGCAGGTCGGCGTTCGGCGCTGCCGGGAATGGCTGGCCACCGAGCGCGAGCACGCCGCGATAAACGATGTACAAGGAACTGGCGATTCCGGCCAGCGTCAGCAGCGCCGCTGGCCACGCGCCGATCAGGCTGCATAGCAAAACGATGCCGATCACCAGCGACAATCCCAGCATGATCAGCCCCGGCGCAATGGCCACCAACAGCCGCATCTTCAGTGGCGGCGGGCCGGGCCAGTAGTCGTTGAACGGCATCGTCGTCGCCACTTCGCAGGCGAGGATGTAATCGCCGAACGTCGCAGCGTCGCGTACGCGCTCGAAGCCATAGCAGTTTTCGAATATTGCGCGCAGTTCGGCTTGCATCGTCGACCAGAGTTCGCCGAGGTAGCCGCGCAGTGTTTCGACCTTGCCATCGACGGCGTCGATATCCGCCGAGAACAGCAGAAATGGTGTCGCGAGGCGATCCTGTTTCTGCGGATCGGTCGGCCGCGTCTTCCTGATCGCGACGCCAATCGGATCGGTGGCTTCGCGGCCGTTGTACTGCACGTCGTTGATCACGACGAAGCGCGCGAGATGCGTGCGCAGGTTGCGCGCGAACGGGCTGTTCAGGCCGATCGCCTCGGTCGCACGCGACTGCAACGCCGTAGGCAGTGTCGCGAGCACATCGCGCAGACGCTGCACGGCCGAGCATTGCACGCCGTAGTGCTCGACCAGATACTGGTTCTGCACCGGCACCAGCACGGTCAGGAAGTAGTGGCCGCCGTCGAAACTCGTGGTCTGGTCCGATCGAGCCGGTCGGGCTGGAGCCGCATTCGCCGCTGGCAGAGGTGCTGCCGCCAGTTTTGCCTGCTGCAATTCGCGCGCACGATGTACAAAGGGTTCACGGTTCCAGTCGGCCTCGCGCGTGTCGGTGCTTGCCACCGGCGCGTAACCCGGCGAGCCGAGATCGTTCTGCACGCGGACCAGCGCGGCGTGGTATTCCTCGGCGAACTGCTGAGGTACCAGCAGCGGCTGGCGCGCGGCCAGCGTCTTCAGTTCCGGGAACACCCGCAGTGCCGCCTTGATGTCGCGTTGCGCGGAGCCGGGCGTGGCGTTGTAGTAGTAGCTGGTGTCGATCTGGTTGTTGAGGATGTAGTCCTTGAACGGCGTGATCGGGATCGACTGCGGATACTTCGTGCTCGAATACCAGAACAGGTCGAGGCCGTTCGGAATGCCGTCGGAAAAGGCGTCGATGTACTGATCCCAGGTGCCGTTGAAATTCGAGCAGAACAGCATGTAGTCGTTCTGCAGATCCTGTGGACCCTGGCCGAGGTCGGGCCAGTCCTTGCGCCGGATCATGACCCAGCGTGCGAAGTGGATCAGCGACAGCCCGAGCAGCCCCGACAGCGTGCGCGGCACCAGCCGTCCGAAACGGAAGAGCAGCGTATTGATCCAGGTTTTCCAGGGCTTCATCGGGGTCAGCACATTCATCCCGTAAGCCTTGCCCGCGACATTCGACATGTGTCTTTCTCCCCGGCTCATCCGCCGCGCTGATCGCGCAGCATCGGTGACAGTTCCCGCAGCCCGTTCCGATAGTCCGCCCGCGCGCCGTGCCGGCGCAACCCGATCCGGGTTCAGCTTGTGAAGTAGCGCACGGGCAGACGCCACTCCGGATTTCCGGCATTGTCCGTTCCGGATTTTTCTCGCCCGGCACAACACCCATGACTTCGCACGAACTGCTCGGCTACGCCGCCGCCAGCTGCACGACCTTTTCGTTCGTCCCGCAGGTCGTGAAGATCTGGCGTACGCGCTCAGCCGAGGACATCTCGACGCCGATGTATGTTGTATTCACGCTCGGCGTCGCGCTCTGGTTCGTCTACGGTCTGGCGCTCGGCGCCTGGCCAATCATCGTCGCCAACTGCGCGACGATTCTGCTGGCCGGCTCGGTGCTGTGGATGAAGTGGCGGTTTGCGCGGACGAAAGTGAACTGATTACTCCACTGCCACATCCGGAATCCGGCCGAAGGCGAGGCGCATCGGCGCTCTTTCGGCCGCAACCCTTCGGGCCGGGGCCGCCAACACCTTAGATTGGGCGCATTGCGGCTTCGCTTGTCGCGGCGATGGGACGACCAACGCCG
>JAYWBB010000003.1:0-23265 GCA_043781855.1 Nevskia sp.
ACGAGACGGCACTCGACGCTCGGCTGTCTCAGCCCGATTCAATACGAGCAGCAGATGCAATTAGCTTAAGGTGGTGTCCACAGAACCGGCAACAGCCCAGTCCCGCAAATCCGTGCTCAGCGACCGCCAGTCTCGCGAAGACGATTCGATTGCTGCCGCCTGCGCGGCGCCAGCCTGGCGCGAAAGCTCATAGTCGCCGGGCGCGGCGTAGTCGTAGAAGTTGTTGCGGAAGGCGAACGGCGAGGCTGCGGTTACCGGGTTGTCGAAATCCTGTCGCCGGACTTCAAGCCAGAACTGTCGGCCGTTGTCACCGCGCGAGAGCGGGAACACCAGCCGCTCATCGACGAGGAGGCAGTTCGGATCGGTGGAATCGACGGCGCAGCCAACGTTGAAGTCTGAGTGATCCGGAAAATCATAGAGCTGGCTGACGAAGCTGCCGTCCGGACGAACGCCCCATGCGCGAAGGCGGTCAGCACCACCGACACTGCGTGTGGCGGTTCCAGTGCCCGCTTCGGTGACCAGCCGGTCGATCCGCTGTGACAGGCGTCCGCCGCTTTCGATATCCAGCGCAAAGTCCTTGAGCAGCGGGCTTCCAACGAGGCCGTCTGTGAGATCGGGTTGTAGTCGAAGCCGCCGACGCCGAACTGGTAATACACGCCGGGCATGGTTGCGGTAGCGAAGCTCAGGCTGCCGTCGGCGGTGTAGCCGAACTGGTCGGCGACGACGCGCCGGCCATCGATCAGGCGAAATTCGGCGACCGCGACCTCGGCCTTCGCAAATGGCGCGACGGTGCGCCGGTAGCGCACGACGGTACCGTTCGGAAAGCTTGCGCGCAGCGCGCCGTCGGCGTCGACCTGCCATTGGAAGGTGATACCGGTGACCTGCAAGCTGCCGCTGCCATCGGCCGCAAAGCGCGCCACGTCGAAGCCGATCTCGACGTTGCCGCCGAGCGCGCCCCCAGATCCGGCAAGGACGTTGGGCGAGCCGGTCCGGTCAAACAGCAGCGTGAACGCGCGGCCGGGCAATTCCGTGGCGGTGTAGCGCAGTGAGGCGTCGGCCGGCAGCCAGCTGCGGCTTTCGGTGTTGGTGAAATCGGCGTTGAAGCGCGCGTCGTCACAGCGGGTCTGCACGGATATGTTCCGCGTCGCACTACCGACGCTGGTGCGGCGCACGAGGAGATTCGTGGTTTCATCGGTGCAGTTGAAGGTGATGAAACGACCTGTCGCAGGATCCCTGTCGGCTCGCGAGTAAGGTCCGAATGTTGCCGGTGTGGCGAAGGTGATCGCGATACTGCCGTTGCCGTCGATGGTCCAGCGCATGGCGCTGGAATCGACTGTGTTGTTCGAATAGCGACCGCTGCCATCGACGTTGAACTCGAAGCCCTCGGACAGGAAGGCGACGCAGCGAAAGTTCGGATTCTGCGTGCCGGTAACGGTCAGAAACAGCGAGTACGGGAGATCGGCAGCGGCAACGCCGGGTGTCAGTGCCGGGTCGCTCAGGGTCTGATCGCGCGCGGCGAGGTAGGTGTCGTTGTTCTCGGCCGAGCGGGCATTGTCGAGGAAGGCCGTGCGCGTTGCGGCGCTGCTGATCAGCTGCAGGGTGTCGGGCACGCCGTTCGGCAACGGCACGTTGAAATCCACGACCAGCTTGACCAGCGTTGCCAGCTCGAGCAGCTGATCCTGATCGACGCTGCGCAGCGCCGTTGCCAGCGACTCGGCGCTGTCCGGCGTGTTGCCGCCGTTGGCTTCACGCGCCAGCACCGATTCGGCCGTGGACAGGTTGGTGATGTTGACGCGGAAGTTCTCGCTGCTGTCGAGCAGGTTGTCGCTGCCGGCGGCGGTCTGCAGCGCCGAGAAGCTGCCGAGCAGGCTGGCCAGGCGGGCCTCGGCCTGGGTTCCAACGCCTGTCGCGGAAATGCTGACGGGCTTGCCAGCATCGGTCGTCAGGATTTCCACCGGGATCGAATAATGGCCAGTCGCATCCGCCGTGCCGGTAACGATCTGGCTGCCGACCGAGATCACGACGGCGGCGTTGGCGATCGGCGCATCGACGACCTGGCCGCTCATGGTCAGGCGGCTCATCGCCGGTGGTGGTGGCGGCCCACCCGAGTCATTATTGTTGTCGCAGGCGGTCAGTCCGAGCGTCGCGACCAGCGCGATGCCGGACCACAGGCTTGTGTGTTTCATGGCGTATTCCCTTTGAGTGTGGCCCGCGGATCGGGGCCCAACGCAGTGGATGCCAGAGCGGCGGGCCAATCCCCACGGAATCGAAACGGAATTCCAATGAATTCCTCACCGCGCAAAAACGGCTGGGCGGGCACCGCCTGGCATTGGCGCCGGATCGCCCTCGCGCCGGGCGGGACTTACAATGCCGGCCCGTCCCCGCGCCGAGCCGAGCCGCCATGTCGCCGTCCCTCCTACGCCTCGGCGTCAACGTCGATCACGTCGCTACCCTGCGCCAGGCGCGAGGCACGTCGTATCCGGATCCGGTCGAGGCGGCCATGCTGGCCGCTGCTACGGGTGCCGACAGCATCACGATCCATCTGCGTGAGGACCGCAGGCATATCCAGGATCACGATCTGGAGCGCCTGATGCCGCGCTGCCCGGTGCCGATCAACCTCGAAATGGCGGTGACGGCACCGATGATCGAGATTGGCGTGCGTGCGCATCCGCGCTACGTCTGCCTGGTTCCCGAGCGCCGCGAGGAGCGAACTACCGAGGGCGGTCTCGATGTTGCCGGCAATCTCGCGGCCGTCCGAGAGGCCTGCCGCCGGCTCGCTGCGGCTGGTTCCGAAGTTTCGCTTTTCATCGCCGCCGATGCGGCCCAACTCGAAGCCGCGAAGGCGACCGGCGCGCCGAACCTCGAAATCCACACCGGGGCTTATGCCGATGCCGAACCGGGCGCGGCGCGCGAAGCCGAACGTGCGCGCATTGCGGCCTTCGCGACAGCGGCGCACGCGGCGGGGTTCAAGGTTCACGCCGGCCACGGCCTGAATGTCGATAACGTCGGGCCGATCGCTTTGATCCCGGAGATTGTCGAACTCAACATCGGCCATTCCTTGATCGCACGCGCGCTGTTCATCGGTCTGCCAGCGGCGGTGGCGGAGTTGCGCGCGGCGATGATGGTGGCACGACGGTGAAAAGCGGTTGCCAGTTGCCAGTTTCCAGAAAAGCAAAAGCGCGGGCTGGGCGCCGGCTTCTCTGGAAACTGGCAACCGCTTTTGCCTTGACTGGAAACTGCTTCAATGATCTACGGCATCGGCGCTGATCTGCTGCGCATCGAGCGCGGCGAAAAACTCTGGCAGCGGCATGGCCAGCGCGCCGTGCTGAAGCTGCTGCATCCGGCGGAGCGCCCGGCCTTCGGGCTGGCCGCGAATCCCGGCCACCATCTCGCACGTGCGTTCGCCGTGAAGGAGGCTTTCGTCAAGGCGCTGGGGACCGGCTTTCACGGCGTTGGCTATCACGATGTCGGCGTGCTGCGCGAGCTCAAGCAGCGGCCGCAGCTGATCTTCAGCGCGACGATGCGGCAACGGCTCGACACGCTCGGCATCAGCGGCGCGCATCTCTCGCTCAGCGACGAGGCGGGAATGGTCCTCGCGTTCGTTGTGCTGGAAACGGCGGGCTAAACTAGGCGGATGAGCCACGTCATTCTCGCCGACACTATCGGCAGCACGCCGCTGGTGCAGGTCACACGCCTGCCCGGCATCGGCGACAACACACTGCTGCTGAAGCTGGAAGGCAACAATCCGGCAGGTTCGGTCAAGGATCGGCCCGCCTACTCGATGATCCGGCGCGCCGAGGAGCGCGGCGAGATCAAGCCTGGCGATACGCTGATCGAAGCCACCAGCGGCAACACCGGCATCGCGCTGGCGATGGCGGCGGCGGTGAAGGGCTACCGCATGGTACTGATCATGGCCGAGCACATGAGTGCCGAGCGCCGCGCCGTGATGAAGGCCTTCGGTGCGGAGATCGTGCTGGTATCGAAAGAGCAGGGCATCGAGTACGCGCGCGATCTCGCCGATGAAATGCAGCGCGACGGAAAGGGTCGGGTGCTGAACCAGTTCTCGAACCCGGACAATCCGCGCGCGCACTTTGAGGGCACGGCGCCGGAAATCTGGCGTGCGACCGAAGGCCAGCTCACGCACTTCGTCGCGACCATGGGTACCACGGGCACGATCATGGGTTGCTCGCGCTTCTTCAAGGAGCAAAGCCCGGACGTCCAGATCGTCGGCGTGCAGCCGGATGGCGAGTCCTCGATTCCCGGCATCCGCAAATGGCCCGAGGCCTATCTGCCGAAGATCTTCGAGCGCTCGCGCGTCGATCGCGTCGTCGAAGTCAGTGCTGCGCAAGCCGAGGACACGATGCGTCTGCTCGCGAAAGTCGAAGGCATCTTCGCGGGGCCGTCGAGCGGCGGCTCGGTCTGGACGGCATTGCAGCTTTGCCGCGAACTGCGCGGCGCGACGATCGCTGCGATCGTCTGCGATCGTGGTGACCGCTACATCTCCACCGGCGTCTTCCCGGATTGAACGCGATGCCGCCGGGCGCCGGCTCGAAGGATGTTCCACCGGGCCGCTGGGCGCCGTCCCATGGCATGCGCGCGATGCTGGCGCTGCATGTTGCCGCAGTCCTCGCGGTCGTCGTGCGTCCGGGCACCTGGCCGGTGGCCGTTGCGACCGTGATCGCAAGCCATCTGCTGTTCGTGACCGCCTCACTGCTGCCGCGCAGCCGCCTGTTCGGCCCGAACATGACACGCCTGCCGCGCGCCGCTGTCCTGCGCGGCGAAGTGGCCTTGAGCTTCGACGATGGTCCCGATCCCGCCGTAACGCCGCAGGTGCTCGACCTGCTCGACCGCTACGATGCAAAAGCGAGTTTTTTCTGTGTCGGCAATTGCGCGGCCGCCCACCCGCAGCTCGTGCAGGACATCGTGCGGCGCGGGCACAGTGTCGAAAATCACAGCGACCGGCATTCCAACTTCTTCGCCTTCAAGGGCTACTTCGGACTGCGCCGCGAGTTGCTGCGCGCGCAGGCGCGGCTCGCTGCGCTGAGCGGAAAATCCCCCACGTTCTTCCGCGCGCCGATGGGCATCCGCAGCCCGCTGCTGGAGCCGGCGCTGGCATTTGCCAACCTGCGTTACGTTTCCTGGACCCGGCGCGGGTACGACGCCGTGCGCGGGGACGCCGACGGCGTACTCCGGCGCCTGACGCGCGGCCTCGCGGCCGGCGACATCCTGCTGCTGCACGATGGCCATCCAGCGAAAACTGCGAGCGGCGAGCCGGTCGTGCTCGTGGTCCTGCCGCGCCTGCTCGAACGGATCGCAGCCCTCGGCTTCACCGTGGTGTCGCTGCCGATGGCGATGGCGGAATAAAACCCTTTAGCCGATGGCACAGAGAAGAAAGAAACCCGTACCGCAGGGCGAATTCAGCGCCGACATCGCCGATCTGGCGCACGATGGCCGCGGCATCGCGCGCGTCGACGGAAAAGTGACGTTCATTCACGGCGCGCTGCCTGGGGAACGCGTGCGCTATCGGCTCACGCAGGTCTCGCGTGACGTCGATGAAGGCGAGATCATCGCAATCGAGGTTGCGTCGCCCGATCGCGTCGCACCCGGCTGCGCGCACTTCGGCACCTGCGGCGGCTGCACACTGCAGCACCTCGCACCGTCGGCGCAGATCGCCTTCAAGCAGAAAGCCTTGCTCGACGCACTCGTGCGCATCGGCGGTGTCGTGCCTGAAGAAATCGCCGCGCCGGTCACCGGACCGATCTGGAATTATCGTCGTCGCGCACGGCTTGGCGTGAAGCTGGTGCCCAAGAAGGGCGGCGTGCTCGTCGGTTTTCGCGAGCGCGATTCCTCGCTGCTCGCCGCCCTCGAGAGTTGTCCGGTGCTCGATGCGCGCGTCGGCACGAAACTGAAGCCGCTGGCGAGCCTGTTCGGCAGCTTGTCGATCGCTGGCCAGATACCGCAACTCGAAGTTTCCGGCGCCGATCATGTCGCGCTCGTGATGCGCGTGCTCATTGACCCCACGCCGGCCGATCTTGACGCTCTGCGCGCGTTTGCCGCCGAGCACGATTTCGATCTCTATCTTCAGCGCGGCGGCCCCGACACGCTCGCGCCGCTGACGGCTGTCCGCCCGCTTCACTACTCGCCCGATGGCAGCAGGCTGAGCCTTGCGTTTGGCCCGGCCGATTTCGTGCAGATCAACGGCGAGTTGAGCCAGAAAATGGTGCGACAGGCGCTGGCCTGGCTCGCGCCGAAGCCGAATGATGCCGTGCTCGAACTGTTCGCGGGCCTTGGTAATTTCACCGCACCATTGGCCGCGACCGGCGCGCAGGTCACGGCACTCGAGGGCGAGGCTGCGCTCGTCGCACGCGGCCGCGAGAACCTGCGACGCAACGGACTTCATGCAAACTTCCTGCGCGCGGACCTGTTCGCGCCGGAGCCTCAGGCCGAATGGCTGCGACGTCGCTATGATCTGGCGCTGCTCGATCCGCCGCGCTCGGGCGCGAAGGAAATCCTGCCGCATGTCGTGGCGAGCGGCGTTCAGCGCATCGTTTACGTGTCCTGTCATCCCGGCACGCTGGCGCGCGATGCCGGCGAGCTGGTCAAGGTTCACGGCTACCGCCTGGTCCGCGCCGGCGTGCTCGACATGTTTCCGCATACCGCACACGTCGAGTCGATGGCGCTGTTCGTGAAAGGCAGTTGTTAGTTTCCAGTCAAGACCCATGGCAATCGAAATCGAGCGGAAGTTTCTGGTGGTCGACGAGACCTGGCGCGCGCAGGCGACGCGGCGCGTGCCGATGCGGCAGGGTTACATGACCGGCGAGGGCGGACTCTGCTCGATCCGCGTACGACTGCAAGGCTCGGAGGCGCGGCTCAACATCAAGGCAGCAGTCGTTGGCGCCTCGCGCGCCGAGTACGACTACGAAGTGCCGGTGACCGACGCCCATGAAATCCTCGACAAGCTCTGCGTCGGCCTGATCGACAAGACCCGGCATTACATCGACGCCGCCGACGGTCTGTGCTGGGAAATCGATGAGTTCTCCGGCGCCAATGCCGGGCTGGTGGTCGCCGAACTTGAACTGCGTCACATCGAACAGTCATTTGCGCGGCCTTCGTGGCTTGGCCGCGAGGTGACTGACGCGCGGCGCTATTATAATCACGCGCTCGCCCTGCATCCCTATCGCGACTGGCGCCCGCAAGATATCGATTGAACAAGATGACGATCGGTCCCTTGATGGCAGATGTCGGCGGCCTCAGCCTTAACGCCGAGGACCGCGAAGTGCTGGCGCATCCGCTGGTCGGCGGGGTAATCCTGTTCGCGCGCAATTACAGTGATCCCGAACAGCTCCGCGCGCTCTGCGCGGAACTGCTGGCGCTGAAGCAGCCGCGGCTCCTGATCGCGGTCGATCATGAAGGCGGCCGCGTGCAGCGCTTCCGCGTCGGCTTCACGCGCGTGCCGGCGATGGGCACGCTCGGACGCCTGCATGACGAATCGCCGACGCGCGCCGTGGACGAGGCGCGCCAGCACGGCGAGACCATCGGCCGCGAGCTGGCCGGCTTCGGCATCGACCTCTGCTTCGCGCCGGTGCTCGATCGCGACTGCGGCGTCAGCGCGATCATCGGCGACCGCGCCTTCGCTGCCGATCCGGACATCATCATCAAGCTCGCGCGCGCGTTCCGCTCCGGGCTCAACGCAACGGGACTGAAAGCGACCGGCAAACACTTTCCAGGACACGGCGCCGTCGCCGCCGACTCGCATACCGAGCTGCCGATCGATCGCCGCAGCTTCGCCGACATCGAGGCGCGCGATCTCCTGCCGTTCAAGGCACTGATCGAGGACGGCATCGAATCGCTGATGCTGGCCCACGTGCGCTACACCAGCTTCGACGATCTGCCGGCCTCGTTTTCGCGCCGCTGGATCCGCGGACTGCTGCGCAATCAGCTCAAGTACAACGGCGCGGTCTTCTGCGACGATCTGAGCATGGCCGGCGCGGTGGCCGTGGGCAGCATCGACGAACGCGCGCGCATCGCGCTCGCGGCCGGCTGCGACATGCTGCCAGTCTGCAACGATCGCGCCGCCATTACGACCCTGCTCGACCGCCTGCCGGTCCGCGAGCGGCGGCTGTCGAATGCGCGACTGCGTGCGCTCTATCGTTCGGAAAGTGTCGCATGATTGGGCCGGACGAGGTACTACGGACACTCGCCGAAGCGGATTGTCTGCACACGGCTGCCGAAGTCGCCGCCGCCTACGACCGGCTCGCCGCCGCGATCACAGCCGAATACGCTGCACGCAATCCGCTGCTGCTCTGCGTGATGATCGGTGGCCTGGTGCCGACCGCCGAGATCATCCGTCGTCTCGCGTTTCCGTTCGATCTCGACTATCTGCACGCCACGCGCTATCGCGGCGCGACCAGCGGCGGCGGCCTGATCTGGAAGCGGCAGCCGCCGGCCATTCTCGAAGGCCGGCAGGTGCTGGTCATCGACGACATCCTCGACGAAGGCCATACGCTCCTCGCCGTGCGCAAGGCGCTCGAAGAATTCTGCCCGGCCAGTCTCAAGGTCGCCGTACTCGCCGAGAAGCTGCATGACCGCCGCGTCCCCGGCGCGCACGCCGAGTTCATCGGCCTCACCGTAGCCGATCGCTACGTCTTCGGCTGCGGCATGGATTACAAGGAATATTGGCGGCAGTTGCCGGCGATCTACGCCCTCAAGGCCGGCTGAGCCGGTCGCGCACGAACACGGAATACCCATGAGCAGGATTGCAGTCATCGGCGGCACCGGCATGAACCAGTGGCCGGGTCTCGAGATCGTTTCACGTCTGGAAAGCGCGACACCTTACGGCGCACCGTCGGCACCGCTGCTGCGCGGCCGCGTCCATGGCGTCGACGCAGTGTTCCTCGCGCGCCACGGCGAAGGCCACAGAATTCCGCCGCATGCGATCAACTACCGCGCCAATCTCTGGGCGCTGCGCGAGGCGGGCGTGCAGCAGGTTGTTGCCGTGGCGGCGGTCGGTGCGATTGCCGGCTGGTTTGCGCCGGGCACACTTGCGGTGCCGACCGATCTCATCGACTACACCGGGAGCCGCGAGCACAGCTATTCGGATGGCACGCCAGGCAGCAGCTTGCAGCACATCGAATTCAACGAACCGTATACCTCATCCGTGCGGCGCGCGCTGCTCGATGCCGCGCGCGCGGCTGGAGTGGTCGCGCGCGATGGCGGCGTCATGGGCGTGACGCAGGGGCCAAGGCTGGAGTCTCCGGCCGAGATCCGCCGCCTGCGCCAGGACGGCTGCGACATGGTCGGCATGACCGGCATGCCGGAAGCCGCGCTTGCCATCGAACTCGGTCTCGCCTATGCCTGCCTCGCGGTCAGCGTGAACTGGGGTGCAGGCATCGGCAGTGGGGACATCCACGGCGAAATCCATCGCTCGATCGAGAGCGGGATGGCCGGCGTGCGCGCCATTCTCGAACGCGCGCTGCCGACATTGTCGACAGTCGTCTGAGCCGTTCATCAGAGTGCATCGCAAATCGCCGCGGGGGGGCTTGGATGGTGCGATGCCAGCGGCTAAAGTCGCCGTGCTGGGAGAGGTCACACCTTGAGATCGCCAGGAGCCGGGGATCAGCGGGCGTTTTATGAAAGCGAGTCGATGAATCAAAGCGTCGCTGAAGAGCGGATTTCCGCAGAGCAAACTCGCGGCGGCACCTTCGACTACGCGAACCTTGCGCTGGGCCGGCTGCTCAGCGCCATCGGCGTCAACCTCGGTCAGTACCAGCCCACGTTCGTGCAGCGGCGCGTGGCGCGGCGCATGCGCCAGTGCGGGCTGGACCGCGTCGACGATGACTACGTGCATCTGGTGCGCAACCCGGCAGAAACGCGACAGCTCGGATACGCGCTGCAACGTCCATCGGGCTCGCTGTTCCGCGCCCCGTCAGCACTGTTCGAGCTCGACCTGATCTGCTGCCGCAACCTGCTCGGCTATCTCGAACTCGCGGTGCAGCGTTCCGTGCTCGAATTCATGCACGCGGCGCTGCGTTCTTGCGGCTGCCTTCTGCTCGATGACGCCGACGCGCTGCCCGGCCGTAGGAATCTGTTCGAGGCCGATGCGGCGCAGGGCCGCGCGACCAGCTGGGGCAAGCCATTCGAAAGCCTGCTTCCATGAGCTTGCCGCGCTCTGCCACCCCGTGGTGTTTCGTCGCTCTGTTGCGGGTGCTGCTCCTGCTGTTCACCGCACTTTCTCTTTTTCCTGCCGCGCGGGCCGCAGGCGTGCTGACCGTGGACAGCGTCAGCGGCAGCGTGCAGGTCGATCACCTCGGCGAGACCCGGACCCTCGAAGTGGGCGAGGAACTGCGCGAGCGCGATGTCGTGCGCCTGGCCAACGACGCGCGGCTGTCGCTGCGCTTCGCGCACGACGGCGCGCTCGAACTCGGACAGGGCGCAGCACTGGCGATCGAGCGCCTGCCGGCAAGTGGCGAGCTGGCCGATCTGCGCAGCATCTTCAATCTCTCGAAAGGCTACCTGCACATCGTCTGGAAGCGGCCGCCGCCGCCAGCGGTCTGGCCGCTGTACGTCTATTTCGGGGGCCAGCGTTCGAGCCTGGTCGAAGGCGAATATTTCTTCGGGCCTGGCGGCGATCACACTCGCACCTGCGTCGCCGCCGGCCGCCTCACGGTGACTGCCATCGCCGGCAACGGCCGCGATACGCTGCGTCCTTCCGCCTGCTACGCGATGAAGGTCGGCAACGCACCGCGCATCGAACCGCGCACACCGGATTCATGGCTCGCGGTACGCCAGCAGTTCACGCTCGATCCCGACCCGACGGTCGCGGCGCTCGCGGCGCCCGCAAAGGAGGCTGAGCAGGAGCTTCCCGCATCGACGCCGGGCGCCGCGACGGCACCATCGGTTGCTGCTGCGCACGCACCGACTGCGGTCGTCGTCGAGGCGCCGACGGCCAGCGCACTACCGGCGCCTGACGTGCATGATGCGATCGCGACCACTGCCGAGGCCGGGTGGACCGTGATCGTCGGCTCCTTCGCCGACGCGCAGAACGCTGCGCAGGTGCAGCAGAAGCTCATCGCCGCCGGCTATACGCCGTTCCTGCGAGTCAAGATCCTCGACGGCAAGACCTGGAACAGCGTGCAGCTGCGCGGATACACGACGCGCGAAGCCGCGCAGGCCAGGCTGATCGACGTGCAGACCAAGCTCGGCTTCTCGAATCTTCGGGTCGTGCAGTTGCAGTGATCCCGCCGCGCCGCATCAATGCCCGGCGCCGCGCCCCGGCTTGAGGCGCAGACAGCGCTGCTCGATCAGCGTCCAGCTCAAGCCGCCGCAGATCAGCGCCACGGCCGCTGCCGGAAAGAACAGCAGGTAAGGCGAGATCGGCTTCAGGAAAAACAGCAGCGATTGCTGTCCCGGCCAGCCATAGAGATAGACGCCATACGAAAGGTCCTGCTTCCCGCAGAAACGCGACAAGGGGTTGTCCGGCAGCTTCGCGAACGCGAGCCAGAACAGCAGGTAAGCGCCGGCGGTCGGCAGCACGATCCGGCTGCTGTCGACGCCGAACATCGCGGCGAAACAGACTAGTGCGAGCACCGCAGCCCAGCGGCCATCGAGCCGGATTTCGTTTCGATAAAGGTAGTAGACGGCGCCCGCGCTGAAATAGCTCAGGAAGCGCACGAAGCTCGCAGGCTCGTCGCAGATCATCAGGCGCGTGTTCGAATCAACCCCGCGCAGCGCGATCAACTGATCCGGAAAGAAGCTGGCGACGATCGTTGCTGCCAACAGCAGCAGCCACAGCTTCCGTGAGCCGGCGAAGCCGAGCACGCCGAGCACTGCGACCAGCAGGTAACAGAGAAATTCGTACTGGATCGTCCACATCGCGCCGTTCAGATCGGAATACGGCAGGCCGGCGAACGAGGGCGGCACGGCCGGTTCGGTCAGCGCCAGCATCCAGCTCACGAATCGGCCGGGCTGAAACGCGGCCCAGTAGGCCGGAGTGCTCGCCGCGAACAAGGGCGCAACGATCAGGCCGCCGATCAAGGTGGCGACGATGAAGCCGGGATAGATGCGCAGGATGCGCCGCGCCATGAAGCCACCGAGTCGCGGATCGCGCTGCCAGCTGTGCAGGATCAGGAACCCGCTGAGCAGGAAGAAGCCGTCGACCGAGAGATCGCCGAGCGACAGTGTGTGGAACAGCCGATTGAACGGCTCGTAGCGGGTGCTGCGATCGACCACCTCGAAGCAGTGCGAGAACACCACGATCGTCGCGAAGCACAGCCGCAACAGGTTCATGTTGTTCGCCCGGATTTGCGCCACGACCATGACGTTCCGGTTCACGGCTTTTTAGGGTCGGCGGGCGCGGCCAGTCGTTGCAGGAGAGCGGTCAGCAGCGCCGCGCGGCCGCCCGGCTCTTCGAGTTCCTTGGCGGTGATGTTGAGCCGCTTCTGGCCTTCGAGCTTGTAGACCCTGGGCTGGGACTGGATCAGCTTGATGAGCTTGATCGGCTCGATCCTGGGCTGCGGTCCGAAGTCGAGCATCGCGGTCTTCGCGCCGACGCGGATCTTGCTGAAGCCGAGCTTCTCGCCAAGCTGGCGCAGGCGCGCGGCGTCGAACAGGCGTTCGGCCTGCAGCGGCAGCAGGCCGAAGCGATCGATCAGCTCGACCTTCAGTTCGTCGAGCGCCGGCTCGTCCTGCGTCTCCGCAACGCGCTTGTAGAGCACGAGGCGCGTGTGCACGTCCGGCACGTATTCCTCGGGGATCAGCGCCGAGAGGCCGAGATCGACCTCGCAGGCGGTGTGACCGAACGGCGTGTCGGAAATGCGGCCGCCGCGCAGCCCCCGCACGGCGTCGGCGAGCAGCTCGGCATACAGCGTGAAACCGATCTCCTCGATCTGGCCCGACTGGTTCTCGCCGAGCAACTCGCCCGCGCCGCGGATTTCCAGATCGTGCGTGGCGAGCGCGAAGCCGGAGCCGAGCTCGCCAAGTTCCTCGATGGCCTGCAGGCGCTTCTCGGCGTCGGCGCTCAGGGAGCGCTTGCTCGGCACGAGCAGGTAGGCGTACGCGCGGTGATGGCTGCGCCCGACGCGGCCGCGCAGCTGGTGCAATTGCGCAAGGCCGAGGTGATCGGCACGGTCGATCAGGATCGTGTTCGCGGTCGGCACGTCGATGCCGGATTCGATGATCGTCGTGCAGACCAGGATGTTGAAGCGCGCGTGGTAGAAATCGAGCATGACCTGTTCGAGTTCGCGTTCGCGCATCTGGCCGTGCGCGAAGCGCACCTTGCCTTCCGGCACCAGCGTCTGGATCTCGCTGGCGAAGCGCTCGATGTCCTTGACCTCGTTGTGCAGGAAATACACCTGGCCACCGCGCCGCAATTCGCGCAGGCAGGCTTCGTAGACGAGGCCCGAATCCCACTCGGAAACGAAGGTGCGGATCGCCAGGCGCGAGGGCGGAGGTGTGGCGATGATCGAGAGATCGCGCAGGCCGGCCATGCTCATGTTCAGCGTGCGCGGAATCGGCGTGGCGGTCAGCGTCAGCAGATGTACCTCGGCGCGCAGGTTCTTGAGCTTCTCCTTGTGGCGCACGCCGAAACGGTGCTCCTCATCGACGATCACCAGCCCCAGATCGGCAAAGCGCACATCGTCCTGCAAGAGTCGATGCGTGCCGATGACGATGTCGATCCGGCCCGCTGCGAGATCAGCGAGCAGCGCGGTCTGTTCCTTCGTCGTGCGCAGGCGCGAAAGCCCCGCGATGCGCAGCGGCACCTGGCCGGATTGTTCATCGTACTGCGCGAAGCGGTCGCGGAAATTCTTCTCGTGCTGCTGCACCAGCAATGTGGTTGGCGCGAGCACGCAAACCTGCTTGCCGTTGCTCGCGGCGGCGAACGCGGCACGCAACGCCACTTCGGTCTTGCCGAAGCCGACGTCGCCACAGACCACGCGGTCCATCGGTTTGGGCAGGGCGAGATCGGCAAGCACCGTATCGATCGCCTTCTGCTGATCGGGTGTGGTGAGGAACGGAAAACCCTCGATGAAGCGTGCATAGTCGACTTCGACGACCGGCAGCGCCATGCCTTCGCGCGCCGCCCGTCGCGCCTGGATCTGCAGGAGTTCGGCGGCAACATCCGCCGCGCGTTCCCTGGCCTTTGCGCGGGCCTTGGCCCAGCGATCCGAGCCAAGATTATGCAGCGGGGCTTCGTCGGCTTCCGCTCCGGTATAACGATGAATCTGATTCAGCGAGGCGACGGGGACATAGAGCTTGTCGCCTTCGGCGTATTCGAGAACCAGATACTCGGCTTCGATGCCGCCGGCATCGAGACGGAGCAGCCCGCGATAACGCCCGACACCGTGCTCGACGTGCACTACCGGCGCTCCGAGCTTGAGATCGTTGAGATCGCGCAGGATCGTTTCCGGATCGCGGATCTTGCCGCGCTTGCGCAAGCTGACCGGCGCTCGGCTACCGAACACCTGCGGCTCGGCGATGATCGCGACGTGGGCGCCGCGCAGATGCAGGCCATCCTGCAGCGGGCCGAGCGTGATGCCGTAGCGGTTGCGATCCGCAGCGAACGAATGCCAGCCGTCGTGTACGCGCGGGAGCACGCCGAGCGGCTTCAGCCAGTCCAGCAAAGCCTCGCGGCGGCCCGGCGATTCGGCGATGAACAGGATGCGGTCACGGTCGGCATTCGCGAGGAGGAAGGCCCGGATCGGCTCGGCGCCGCTGGCCAGCGGCACGCAGTCGAAGTCGATACTGGCCAACCCTTCCGCGATTTCGGCGGCGGGTTGCAAGGGGGCGGTGAGGTCATCGCGCAGGGCCACGCCTTCCCCCGCAAGCGGAGAGAGAAGTGGAATCGACACCTGCGGATACGCCGACAGACGTTCGGTGGTGATCGACGGCGCGACGAACAAATCCGCCGGCTTCATCAGCGGCCGTTCGAGATTCCCCGAGTAGCGTTCGAAGCGCTCCTCGATCTGCTTCCACTCGGCGGCCAGCGCCGGCGCCAGTTCGTCAGTCGCGATGACCAGCGCGTTGCCGGGCAGATAGTCGAACAGCGAGGCTGTCCCGCCTTGGGTTGAATCGAGCGGGGTTGCAAAGAACAGCGGCAGATAGCTCTCCACACCGCCCGGCATCAGCGACTTGCTGACCTCCGAATAGATACGCGAGCGCGAGGGATCGCCCGGAAAATATTCGCGATAGCGGCGACGGAAGATTTCGATGCCTTCGCGGTCGGTCGGGAACTCGCGCGCTGGCAGCAGGCGGATCTCCGTGACCTTGTCGGTCGAGCGCTGCGTTTCCGGATCGAACACGCGGATGGTCTCGACCTCGTCGTCGAACAGGTCGAGTCGGTAGGCGTCGTTCGAGCCCATTGGATAGACGTCGATCAGCGCGCCGCGCACCGCGAACTCGCCCTGCGTCTGAACCTCGGACACGCTCTGATAGCCGGCAGCGACCAGGCGCTCGCGGAAGGCGTGCGACGGCAGCTTGTCCCCGGCTTTCAGGAGCAGCGCGCGGCCGTCGAGCCAGCTGCGCGGCGGCAGGCGCTCCAGCAGGGTGCCGACGGTGACGATCAGAATGCCGCGCGTCTGCGCGGGCAGGCGGTAGAGCGCGGCAAGCCGGTCGGAAAGAATTTCCTGGTGCGGCGAGAACGGGTCGTAGGGCAGCGTCTCCGTATCCGGAAAATGCATGACCGGAAGCCCCGATGAAGCGACCGTGCCGGCAAAGAAACGCAGCTCCTCTTCGAGCTTGTAAGCATGCTGTTCGCCCGCCGTGACGGCGATTACCAGGCCCGCGTGGCGCGCCGCGCTTTCGACGATGGCGAGTGCGGCGGCGGCGCCCGGCAGGCCGCTCCAGCGCGGGCGCAGGTCCGCCGTCGCAGGCAGCGCAGGGGCGAGTAGCGTCGGCAGGGATGAGTCGGAAACGGTCAATGCGCGGGATTATCGCTGGATGCGTCGGGGCTGTCAGCCTGTCTCGCTAAATCCGCAGCGCGGACGCGGTATTCTTTCGGCCCGATCCGTTTAACGAGGAACTCCGTCGATGGAGCGACAATTCGAACGGCTGTTGCTGCGCAGCCGCTGGCTGCTGGTGCCGATGTACGTCGTACTCGTGCTGGTGCTGATCGTGTTCGCGGCACGCGCCGGGAGCGAACTGTTTCACCTGTTCGGGCAGATCATGGCGATCAGCGAGACCGAACTGGTGCTCGCCGCGCTGGCGCTGATCGACCTGGCGCTGGTCGGCGATCTGCTGGTCATGGTCGCGCTGTCGAGCTACGAGGCGATGGTGTCGAGCATCGATGCGCACCCCGATGCCGAGAAGCCGACCTGGCTAGGCAAGTACGACGCCGGCACGATCAAGCTCAAGGTTGCGTCCAGCCTCGTCGCGATCTCGGCGATCCATCTGCTGCGCACCACCTCAACAGCAGCGACGTGCCGCTGGCGCGTCTGCTGACCTTGACCGCCGTGCATCTGGCCTTCGTGGTTTCGGCGCTGATCCTCGCCTACGTCGACCGCATCGCGTTCGCCGCGCGTCGCGAGACCGGACACTGAGCCTGCGCCCGTGACCGCTCCGGAATCCGGCCGCCTCGCGCCGACCTTTGTCACGCATCAAGTCGACAACCAGCCGCCGCCACTTGCGCCTTACGATGCCTGGGCCACCGACCTGCCGCTGCGCGAAGCTGTCGTGCGCGAAGGCGGCGGCTGGGCGGAAAGCGATATTGCGAAATACGGGCCGGTGGTCGGCGGCGAGCTGATGCAGCTTGGCTTCCTCGCGAACGAAAACAAACCGAAGTTCCGACCGTATGATCGTTACGGCAACCGCATCGACGAGGTCGAATTCCACCCGGCCTATCACCGCATCATGGCAGCCGGCATCGCGCACGGCGTGCCGAACTACGCCTGGCGCAACGCCGACAGGGCGGGTGCGCACGTCGCGCGCATGGCGCTCAGCTATCTGCACAACCAGGCTGATCAGGGCACCAGCTGCCCGCTGACCATGACCTATGCCTGTGTGCCGGCCTTGCGCCATCAACCCGGGATCGCGAACGAGTGGTTGCCGCTGGTCACGTCGACGCACTACGACAGCCGCCTCATTCCGGCGATGCGGAAGACCGGCGCGACCATCGGCATGGGCATGACCGAGAAACAGGGCGGCTCGGATGTGCGCACGAACACGACGCGCGCGGTCGCGATCGGCGCGCGCGGACCCGGCGAGCTCTATGAACTGGTCGGCCACAAGTGGTTTTTGTCGGCGCCGATGTGCGATGCGTTTCTCGTGCTCGCGAACGCGGAAGGCGGCATGAGCTGTTTCCTGCTGCCGCGTTTTGCGCCGAACGGAGCGCGCAACGCGATCCGCATCCAGCGCCTCAAGGACAAGCTCGGCGACTGGAGCAATGCGAGTTCCGAGGTCGAGTTCGAGGGTGCGCTCGCGACGATGGTCGGCGAGGAAGGGCGCGGTGTGGCGACGATACTCGAAATGGTCGCGCTGACGCGGCAGGACTGCATGATCGGGTCCGCCAGCATCATGCGCCAGGCGCTCGTGCAGGCCGTGCATCACGCGCGCTACCGCAAGGCCTTCGGCAAATGTCTGATCGGGCAGCCGCTGATGCAGAACGTGCTCGCCGATCTTGCGCTCGAATCCGAGGCGCATACGGCGCTGACCGCGCGCGTCGCGCGCGCGATCGACGGCGCCGAGCGCGACGAGAACGAAGCCGCCTTTGCGCGCGTCGCCACCGCAATAGGCAAGTACTGGGTCTGCAAGCGCGCCGCCGTCTTCGTCAACGAGGCGCAGGAATGTCTTGGCGGCGCCGGCTATGTCGAGGAATCGAATCTGCCCCGGCTTTACCGGCAGGCGCCGCTGAATTCGATCTGGGAAGGCAGCGGCAACATCCAGTGCCTCGACGTGCTGCGCGCACTTGCGCGCGAGCCGGCGACACGTTCTGTGCTGTTCGATGAGATCGACGCGGTGCGCGGCGGCCATCCGGCGCTCGACGCTGAAAGCCGGAAACTGGTGCAGGACCTCGCCGATACCGACACGCTGGAGCTGCGTTCGCGGCAAATCGTCGAGCGTCTCGCGCTGGCCTTGCAGGCCTCGATCCTGATCCGCGCCGGCAACCGCAAGGTATCCGATGCGTTCTGCGAATCACGGCTCGGCGGCGCCCACGGTGCTGCGTTCGGCACACTGCCGGCGCAGGCGCCGATGGCCGCGCTGATCGCGCGCGCGTTTCCAGGCTGACGCGTGGCCAAATCACTGAACCCCGGCGCGGCCAGGCTGCGCTACGTCTGCCAGAGCTGCGGCGCCAGCGCGCTGAAGTGGGCCGGCCAGTGCGCTGACTGCGGCGAGTGGAACACGCTGGTCGAAACCACGGCCGCGAAACCGAAGGCTCGCGCCGGCAGCTTTGCGCCGGCGAGTGCGACAGTGCAGCGGCTCGATGAGGTCGGCGGCGAAGAAACCGAGCGCGTCGCCACGGGCCTGAGCGAACTCGATCGCGTGCTCGGCGGCGGTGTCGTGCCGGGTGCCGTGATCCTGATCGGCGGTGATCCCGGCATCGGCAAGTCGACCTTGCTGCTGCAGGCGCTCGCGATGCTGGAAGGAAAAGTCAGCACGCTCTACGTCACCGGCGAGGAATCGCTGACGCAGGTCCACCTGCGCGCACGTCGGCTCGGCCTGCCGCGCATGGACCTGCCGGTGCTCGCCGAGACCGGCCTCGAAGTCATCCTCGATACGCTCGTGCGCACGAAGCCCGGCTTCGTCGTGCTCGACTCGATCCAGACGCTGTACACCGATGCGCTGGATGCCGCACCCGGCTCGGTCTCGCAACTGCGCGAATGCGCCGCGCAACTCGTGCGCTACGCCAAGGCGCGCGCCTGCACCATCGTGCTGGTCGGTCACGTGACCAAGGAAGGTGCGATCGCCGGCCCCCGCGTGCTCGAACACATGGTCGATACCGTGCTGTATTTCGAGCAGGATGTCGGCTCGCGTTACCGCATCGTGCGGGCGGTGAAGAATCGCTACGGCGCGGTCAACGAGATGGGCGTGTTCGCGATGACCGACACCGGCCTGCGCGAGGTCAGCAATCCGTCGGCGCTGTTTTTGTCGCGCCATGAACAGCCGGTGCCGGGCAGCGTCATCACCGTGACGCGGCAGGGTTCGCGGCCGCTGCTGGTCGAGGTGCAAGCGCTGGTGGACACGGCACTCGGCAGCAATCCACGCCGCGTCGCGCTCGGCCTCGAAGGCAATCGCCTGGCGATGCTGCTCGCCGTGCTGCATCGCCACGCGGGTGTTGCGCTCGCCGACCAGGACGTCTTCGCCAACGTCGTCGGCGGCATGCGCATCCAGGAAACGGCGGCCGATTTACCGCTGCTGATGGCCGCGCTGTCGAGCTTCCGCGGCCGGCCGGTCGCGAACGATCTCGTCGTCTTCGGCGAGGTTGGATTGGCGGGTGAAATCCGCCCGGTGCAGGGCGGCGAGGAGCGGCTGATCGAAGCCGCGAAGCACGGCTTCAAGCGCGCCATCGTGCCCGAAGGCAACAAGCCGCGCCGGGCCGCGAAGATCGAGCTGGAAGTGATTCCGGTCGCGCGGCTGGATCAGGCGCTCGGGTATCTCTGAGCCTCGCAGGGCGGGGAAAGGCCGGAGGTCGTGCCCCGGTTCGATGAGAGTTTGCGAATCGGCGGCAGATGCGACCTGCCACCTTTCGTCACTTTGACGCTCCACCACTCGACCCCGAAGCACTCTCCGCAAACAAGCCCTCAATCGCCGCCTCGATCCGCTTCGCGTTGCCATCACCCGGATGCGTCTCGCCAAAGAATGCGCCGCGCACCTTGCCCTGCTGGTCGACGAGATAGAAAGCGGGCCAGTAGCGGTTGCCGAAGGCGTTCCAGTACGAGTAGTCGTTGTCGATCATCACCGGATGCTTGAGCCCGAATTCTGCGACCTTCTTGACGACGTTGTCGCGCAGGTATTCCTGCGGCAGTTCCGGCGTGTGCACGCCGAGCACCTGGAGACCGCGCGCAGCGAATTTTTCCTCGACGCTCTTCATCCACGGGAATGAGCGGTAGCAGTTCCAGCAATCGAAGGTCCAGAAATCAACGAGCACGACCTTGCCCTTGAGGTCGTTCCAGGCCAGCGGTCTGGAGTTGAGCCAGTCGGACCCGGCCTTGTGCGTGAACGCGGGGGCTGCCGGGCCGCCTTCCGCAGCCTTGGCGAAGGAAATGGCCTGCGGCGCCTGCTCCTGTTTGGCGCTCCAGAGCCCGTAGGCAACGACGACGACGGCGATCGGCAACCAGCGCAATGACCACATGATCGGTTTCTCCCGGTAGATTCCATTCTGTACCGCTGCGCGCTCGCGCCGCATCCGGTGTTTGTTCCGTATCAAGGCCGCGCCGGTTTTGCCGCGAGGCCGCTCAGGATGCCGGCGTCAGCGAATGCGCGACCATGCCCATCGGCTTGATCCGCGCCGTCTTCACCGCGTTCGCGCGCGTGTCCGTGATCTCGATCTGGTAATCACCGATTGCAAGTTTGCGGCCGGGCTTGGGCATTTCCTGCAGCTGTTCCATGACCAGGCCGTTGAGGGTTTTCGGGCCGCCGGTCGGGAGCTTCCAGCTCAACGAGCGATTGAGGCTGCGGATCGTCACCGAGCCGTGCACGAGCACGCTGCCGTCGGCGTCGAGATAGACGTTCTTGATCCGTGTCGCGGGGTCCGAGGTGAATTCGCCGACGACTTCCTCGAGGATGTCTTCGAGCGTGACCAGACCCTGGATGTCGCCGTATTCGTCGACGACGAACCCGATGCGCCGTTTCTGGTCCTGGAAGTTGAGCAACTGCTGGTTCAGCGGTGTGCCTTCCGGAATGAAGTAGGGCTCGCGCACCAGGGTCATCAGCGAGTCGGCATTGAGCGTGTCCTGTGCACTGAGGCGCAGGACTTTCCGCAGATGGATCACGCCCTTCAGATCGTCGATCGCGCCGTTGAATACCGGTAGTCGCGTGTGGCTCGAGGCGATCAGCACGTCCTGAATTTTTTCCCAGGGCTCGGAGATGTCGATGCCGACGATTTCGTTGCGCGGAATCATGATGTCTTCGACTGTGGCTTTTTCCAGGTCGAGAATCGAGATCAGCATGCGTTGGTGGCGCTGCGGGATCATCGCGCCCGCTTCGGCGACAACCGAACGCAGTTCCTCGCTCGACAGGCTGTGTTCGGCGGCGTCCTCGGCACTGACGCCGAAGATGCGCAGCGTCCCGTTCGACAGCAGATTGACGAGCCACACGATTGGATACAGCGGCCATTGCAGAAGCGTGTAGATGTAGGCCGAAGGGATCGCCACGCGTTCCGGATGCAGCGCACTGAGTGTCTTCGGCGCGATCTCGCCGAAGATCAGAATGAACACCGTCAGCACGCCGGTCGCCGCAGCGATCCAGCCGTTGCCGTACAGCTCCAGCGTGATGTAGGTGGTGATCGCGGTCGACGCCGAATGCACGGCGATGTTGCCGAGCAGGATCATGCCGATCAGGCGGTCCGGGCGTGCCAGCAGCTTTTCGGCTAGCCGCGCGCCACGGTGGCCCGCTTTCGCCAGATGCCTCAGCCGATAACGGTTGAGCGCCATCAGCGCTGTTTCCGAGCCGGCGAAGAAGGCCGAGAGCAGAATCAGGAAAGCCAGCAGGATCAGCAGCGCAACTAGCGTTTTATCGTCCAACTTGAAACAAACCTGTTGTGGCGAACAGCTGCATTAGAGCGGAACAGACCCGCCGGGTGTCAAGCCCGCGCGGGTTTGCCCTTGCTCAAAATCCTGTTGCCGGCGCTCAGGTCCAGTGCCGGCCGAGAATCTGTTCGAGAACAAGTTTGCTGCCGAAGTAGGCCAGGATCAGCGCGACATAACCCGATAGCGCCCAGCGGACGGCAATGCGGCCGCGCCAGCCGTAGCGCAGCCGACCCAGGAGCAGCGTGCCGAAGATCAGCCAGGCCAGGAACGACAGCACGGTCTTGTGCACCAGATGCTGCGCGAACAGGTTGTGCACGAACAGGAGGCCACTGAGCAGCGTCAGCGACAGCAGGAAGAAGCCAACGAAGATCAGCTGGAACAAGAGCCGCTCCATGGTCTGCAACGGTGGCAGCCGCTCGACCAGCCGCATGCGACCGGGATGGTGCAGCATGCGGTCGAGGATCGCCGTCGCCAGCGCCTGGATCGAGGCGAGCGTCAGCAGGCCGGCGCTGAGCAGCGAAAAGACGATGTGGATACCGATTTTCCAATCGGCCAGAGGAATCGTGTTGCCGGAATCGTGGATGATCGCCGGCGCCAGCGCGCACAGCGCCGTGAGCGGATATTGCACCACGCCCAGCACCTGCAGCGGCTCCCGCAGGCAGAAAATCCAGAGCATCAGCGCCGACAGCCAGGCCAGCAGCGATACCGCTTCGACGACGCCGATCACGAGATTGTTGCCGAGCACAATCTGCTGGACCAGCGCGCCCGCGTGGGCGAGCAGAGCCACACTCAGCACGATCTGCTGGCCCTCGCTGCGCGCGCGGAAGGCGCGCCAGCCTGCGAAGGCGTAGAGCAGCGCGGCGATTAGACTGTAGACGAGAGACATGGCGGACGGTCCGATATCGTTCAACGATAGCATCCGCCGTGACCGCAGCCGAGGTCACGGAATCAGTGCTACATTTTCGGCCATTCGATCGGAAGCGAACCTCGATGCAGATCAGGATTCTCGGGTGCAGCGGCGGCATTGGGCCGGGATTGAGAACGACAAGCCTGTTGATCGACGGCAAGATGCTGATCGACGCCGGCACCGGTGTCGGCGATCTCGAACCGGGGGAACTCGCGGCGATCCGCGACGTGGTACTGACGCACTCCCATCTGGACCACGTCTGCGGCCTCGCGTTCATGGCCGATAATCTGTTCGGCAGCACCGATCAGGCATTACGCGTGCACGCCACGACAGCGACACTCGGCACCCTGCGCGAGCACCTGTTCAACTGGAAGCTCTGGCCGGATTTCACTGCGCTGCCGGATGCCGAGCACCCGGTGTTGATCTTCAGCATCCTCGAACCGGGAACGAGCCTCGGCATCGGCTCGGCGCGGATCACGCCATTTCACGTATTGCATACCGTGCCGACGGTCGGCTATGTCATCGAAGCCGGCGGCGGCGTTTTCGCGTTCAGCGGCGATACCTGGGCCGACGACCGCATCTGGGAATTCCTCAATGCGCTGCCGAGGCTCGATCACCTGATGATCGAAATCGCATTTCCGAACCGCGATGCCGAGCTCGGGCGCGCCGCGCGACATTTCA
>JAYWBB010000004.1:0-23167 GCA_043781855.1 Nevskia sp.
GGCGCGCTGGTTTGGTGTCGCCGATGCCGACCTCACCTCGGTCTTCCCGAATCTCGCCAACTTCGGCAGTAACCGGACGCTCGGCTTCCTCGGCTGAGCCCAAGGGGTGTCGACGACCTCCGATGCTGCCAGACTAGGCTCCGAGCAGCCGCTCGCGAGGGGAGACCGCCGATGAGCACACTCTTTGGTGCCGAACAGCGCCATCTGCAAAAGCAGTTCGAGACCGAGGCGCTGGCCGACCGCGTGGCGATGATCACCATGCACGCGGAGGTCACCGACGACGAGCGCTTGTTCATCGAAAGCCGCGATCTGTTTTTCCTTTCCACAGTTGATCGCCACGGCCAGCCGACCTGCTCCTACAAGGGGGGCGCGCCGGGCTTCGTGCGCGTGGTGGACAGCCGCCACGTGGCGTTCCCGAGCTACGACGGCAACGGCATGTTCCTGTCGATGGGCAACCTCGCCGCTACCGCGAAGATCGGCATGTTGTTCATTGATTTCGAGAGGCCGAGCCGCCTGCGCCTGCACGGCACGGCGACGATCGTCGAGAACGATCCGCTGCTCGCCGACTATCCCGGCGCTGATCTGGTAGTGCGTGTCGCGGTGACCGAGCTGTTCGTAAACTGCCCGCGCTACATCCACAAATACCAGAAGCTCGACAGCTCGAAATACGTGCCGAAAGCGGCCTGCGAAACGCCGTTCGCACAATGGAAGCGTATCGATGCGTTCGCCGAAACTTTGCCGGCCCGCGACCAGCCGCGTATCGATGCTTCCGGTGGCCTGATCAGCTACGAGGCCTACATCGCGAAGATGCTGGCCGGCGACGGCTGAGCGTTCACCGGTTCCGCAATGCCTGCGAGTGCGCTGATCGTCGGCTGCGGCGACGTCGGCTGCCGGCTGGCTCTGTTGTTGAATGCCGCCGGCATTGTCGCGAGCGGCCTGGCGCGGAGCGAGCGCCGCGCGCAGGCGCTCGCCGCGCTCGGCATCGCGGCCTTTCGTGCCGACCTCGACGCCGATGACATCGACGCCTGCGTCGCCGCGTCATTCAACTGGATTTTCTACTTTGCGCCGCCGTCGGACGTTGGCGCGGACGATCCGCGCCTGCGCCGTTTTCTGATCGCACTGAAACGGCCGCCCAGGCGTCTCGTATACCTGTCGACGTCGGCTGTCTACGGCGACTGCGGCGGCCGCTGGATCGACGAGACCGCGCCGCTGGCGCCGAAAAGCGAGCGTGGCCGGCGCCGTCTCGATGCCGAGTGCGCCGCGCTCGACTACGCCGCAGCGAGCGGCTGCGAAACTCTGATCCTTCGGGTTCCAGGCATCTACGGCCCGGGCCGGCTGCCCGTCGAGCGCCTGCGCACCGGCAGGCCGGTACTGCGCATCGCGGAGTCGCCGTACACCAACCGCATCCATGCCGACGACCTCGCCGCTGCGGCGCTGCACGTGGCCGCGCACGGCCGCGCCGGCGAGGCCTACAACGTCAGTGACGGCCAACCGACAACCATGACCGATTACTTCCTGCGCTGCGCACGCCTGCTGGGTCTGCCGGAACCGCCGCAAATCAGTCTCGCCGAGGCGCGGCAGTCATTCTCGCCGATGCTGCTGTCGTTTCTCGAGGAGTCGAAACGCCTGAGCAATCGCCGGCTGGTCGCGACGCTGGACTGGACACCCGAATTCCCGGATCTTGCTGCGGGCCTGCCGGCATGCCTTGGTGATGATGTGGTCAGCCGCGCTGCGCACGCTGACATACAATCCGCGAAAGCATTTCGATAAAAACCAACCGAGGGAGCAGGAAAAAATGAGCATGGCAACCGAGTTCAAGGCGTTCGTGATGCGCGGCAACGTGGTCGACCTCGCGGTCGGCGTGATCATCGGCGCGGCGTTCGGCGCAATCGTCAGCTCACTGGTCGGCGACGTATTCATGCCGATCATCGGCCAGGCCACGGCCGGCATCGATTTCTCGAAAGCCGCTTTCGTGCTCAAGGAAGCCTCGGCCGACGGCAAGGTGCCGGCGGTGCTCGTGGGTTACGGCAAGTTTATCCAGACCGTCATCAATTTCATCATCGTCGCGTTCGTCATCTTCATGGTCGTGAAGGGTTTGAACAGCATGAAAAAGAAGGAAGAGGCAGCACCGGCCGAGCCGAGCGCCCAGGAAAAGCTGCTGATGGAAATCCGCGATCTGCTGAAGAAGTAAACCGCGCGGCGCGATGAGCCAGATCGTCACGCAGACGCTGGCAGCCTGGAATCCGCGGCTGAAGGAATGCCAGTCGCGGGTACTGGCGACGGAACTTGAGGCGGGCAAGGTGTTGTATTTCCCGTATCTCGACTTCGCGCTGACAGCGGAGGAAAAACGCTTTCTCGACTCGCGCTGGTCCGATGGCAAGGCCAAGAACATCAGCTACGAGCCAGCCACGGAACAGCTCAAGGGTGCGAGTGGTAATCGTGTCGACCTCGAAGCGCTGGCCGCGATGATCGGCCGCTTTCATGCGCAGGCGATGACTCTGATCCACGCCCTGCTGCCGGCCTACCGGGACGCCTTGCGCGTTGCGCCGACCAGCTTCCGGCCGCTGCCGGCCGAAGGCCGCAATAGTTCCTGGCGCAAGGACGACAGCCGCCTGCATGTCGATGCGTTTCCATCGCGACCGAACCGGGGCGAGCGCATTCTGAGAGTGTTCTCCAATGTCAATCCACGGGGCGAGCCGAGGTTATGGCGGGTGGGCGAGCCGTTCGCCGATCTCGCCGCACGCTTTCTGCCGAAGCTGCCGAAGCCGCTGCCCGGAAGTGCTGCGCTGCTGAACGCGCTGCACATCACCAAGTCGCCGCGCAGCCTTTACGACCATTTCATGCTGCAATTGCACGACCGCATGAAGTCCGATGCCGACTATCAGAAGTCCGCCCCGCAGGAAGCGATGCCGTTTCCGCCGGGCTCGACCTGGATCTGCTTTTCCGATCAGACCGCGCACGCCGCGATGAGCGGACAGTACCTGTTCGAGCAGACACTGCACCTGCCGGTCGCTGCGCTCTACGATCCGGACAGTGCGCCGTTGCGCGTGCTGGAACGACTCGCCGGTCGCGCGCTGGTTTAGGCGGCGAGCGCTTCGGTGGCGCGTTTCGCGCCGGGAGTCGGCAGCGCGTAGCGGAACACCTTCTTCATCACCGTGCCGAGCTGACGGGCGAACGAGCCGGTGTTGTAAGGCAGACCGTAGTTCTCGACGACGCCCCGCACCTGCGGCCCGATCTCGACGTAGCGATGCGCCGGCAGGTCGGGAAACAGGTGATGCTCGATCTGATGGCTCAGGTGCCCGCTCATGACGTGCATCAGCTTGCTGCCCTCGATGTTCGCGGAGCCGAGCAACTGGCGGATGTACCAGTCGCCCTTCGTTTCGTTCGCGGTTTCGGCCTGCGTGAACGTCTGCGTGCCTTCCGGAAAGTGGCCGCAGAAGATGATCGCGTAGCTCCAGAGATTGCGAATGAGATTGGCGCCGACGTTACCGACAAAAATGCGTGGCGCATTCCAGAATCCGATCACCGGGAAAAGCGCGTAGTCCTTGAACCATTGCCTGCCGATCTTGCGCACGAACGGCTTCATCTTGCGCAGGATTTCCTTCCGCTCTTCCTGGCTCGAGCCGAGCCAGTGGGCGACGTCCGCTTCGTGCGCGCCGACTCCGTACTGGAACAGCAGCGCCAGCAGCGCGTTGTTGATTGGGTTCAGCAGATGGCGCGGCTTCCAGGGTGTATCGCCGTCCATGCGCAGCACGCCGTAGCCGAGATCTTTATCGAGCCCGATGATGTTCGTGTGGTTGTGATGCATCACGTTGTGCGAATGGCGCCAGTCTTCGCCGTCGCAGACGTTGTCCCAATCGTAGGTCTGGGAGGCGAAGCGCGGATCGTTCATCCAGTCGTACTGACCGTGCATGACGTTGTGGCCGACTTCCATGTTCTCGAGAATCTTGGCGTTCGCGAGCGCGGCTACACCGGCGACGAAGCTGAGTGGCCCGAAGCCGAACATCAGCAAACTGCGGCCGGCGATCGCGCTGCCCTGTGCGACGCGCACCATCTTGCGGATGTGCCGGGCATCGCGCTCGCCGATATCGGCTTTCGCCGCGTGGTAGATCGCGGTGAGCTCGGCCTCGAATGCGGCGACTTGTGTGCGGGACAGGCGGTGCCGCTGGCGACGCGTTGTTGCGACGACAACCGGGATGTCGGCGAGCGGCGGCTTGGTGCGGCGCGCTGCGCGCGCCGTGGACTTGGTAACTGCGGCCATCGGATGACTCCGTATCGATTCGGTTGCAGGAAGAAGCGTTAGAGGTCGAGCTGCAAGTCGGAGCGCGCAGCGCTGACGCAGATTCGGATCAACTCGTCGGGGTGGTCGGAAATCTCTCCGGTCAGCAGGTTCTCGACGCGGCCGCTGACTTTGCGGCAGGTACAGCTCGCGCAGATGCCGCTGCGACAGCCGTACTTCGGTTTCAGCCCGGCGGCTGCGGCCTCGACCAGCAACGAAGCTGCGCCGGGTGCGCTGAAACCGGCCGACTTCGTACAGGTCACGGCCTGCGGTTCGCCGGCCGCACGCGCCTTCGAAACCGGCGCGCCGAAGTGCTCGAAGCTCAGGCGATCGTTCAGGCCTTGCGCGTTCCAGTGGTCCTGCACCCAGTCCATGACGGCCTGCGGACCGCAGAGGAAGGTTGTGCGCTCGGCGTAGTCCGGCACCAGCGCTTCGAGTCTCGAAGCATCGAGGCGGCCAGCCGCCTCGCTGTAATGTTCCATCCAGCGCAGCGCCGGGAAGCGACACGCCAGCGCTCGCAGTGTCTTGCCGAAGATCGCATCGGCGGCAAAGCGGCTGCCGTGCACGAAAATCACATCGCCTTCATAAGCGCGCGCTTCGAGTTCGAGCAGCATGCTCATCAGCGGCGTCACGCCGCTGCCGGCGCCGAGCAGCAGGATTTTTTCCGGAAGCTGGACTGGCAGAACGAATTGCCCCCCCGCAGCGCTCAGGCCGAGTGTGTCGCCGACGGCGATCTGTTCGTGCAAGGCATTCGAGACGCGGCCGCCGGTCCGGCGTTTGACCGTGATCGAGATCAGGCGGGCCTCGCGCGGGCTCGACGACAGGCTGTACGCGCGGCTCTGACGCACGCCATCGATCTCGACCGTGACCACGGCGTGCTGGCCCGCCGAGAAGCCGGACCAGTGGCGGTTCGGGCGCAGCACGAACGTGCGTGTATCCGCCGTCTCGTCATGGATGTGCTCGACACGCGCGCGCACCTCGTTGAGCGACCACAGCGGATTGAACTGCGCGAGCAGATCGTCGATCGCTGCGACGTCGTTGAGCGGATGCAGCCAGGACTTCGTCGACAGCCGGTCGACCGCCGCAACGAGGCGTGTGCTTCGGGTGGCCTTCAAGGTAGCCTGACGGACGGCGTTACGGAAGGACATCGGGGCTCTTCGATCACTAAAGTGAACATATGTTTACTCAAACAGTAAAATATGTCAACACTTGTACACTGATAATTTCCAATGCTCGTTTTGCCACGCCAGCGCCATGCCGGAAGCGCGATTTTCCCTGATACCATCGTTGGAATATTCTGGAATCCGCGATGAGCCTGCGCCGCAAAACGTCCGAGCCGGATGATTCGGAAGCCGTTGACGAAGTCCTGCCGCTGCGTGGCGCGCGCAAGCAGCGCACGCGCGATGCCTTGATCGAAGCCGCGCTGACGCTGCTCAGCGAAGGTCGCAGCTTCACCTCGCTGGGCCTGCGCGAAATCACCCGCGTCGCGGGTGTCGTGCCAACCTCGTTTTATCGCCACTTCCGCGATACCAACGAGCTGGGTCTTGTGCTCGTCGAGGAAAGCGGGTTGACCCTGCGCCGCATGCTGCGCGAAGCGCGCCGCAGTGGCGCGCCGAGCGAAGACATGATCCGGCGCTCGGTGCAGGTCTACAAGCAGTACGTGCTCGCCAACCGGCTGCACTTTTTATTCATCGTCGGCGAGCGCCACGGCGGCTCGCCGGTGATCCGCAGCGCGATCCGCAACGAGGTCGACCAGTTCACCGCCGAGCTGACGCAGGACCTGAGGCATCTCGCGATGTTGCCGCAGCTGTCGACCGCATCGCTGATGATGATCTGCGGCCTGGTCGTCAACACCATGCTCAACGCCGCGACCGACATCCTCGATCTGCCCGCGGATTCGCGAAAGCTCGCCAAGCAGCAGGAAGACAACTTCGTGAAACAGCTGCGCGTGATCTTCTTCGGCGCGAAGCTCTGGCGCGATTCGCCGGGCGGCGAAAAAAGCTAGCGTCGACCTTCGAGCAGATCGTCGGCCAGATGAATCCACGGGCGCCCGCGCGAATTCGCGCGCCAGCCCTCGGCCAGCGCAGCCTCGATGCAGCCTTGTAGACGCTTCGCGAATTCCGGCTCCGAACGCGGCCGCGCGAAGCCGAACTCGGCAAACGGAAATTCGACGATCAACTCGCGCCGCTTGCCGGGCTCGGTGCTGACCGAGACGGACATGCCGCCGCAACCGCCTTCGGCGAGCGGCGCGCCGATCATGTGGCGGACTTCCCAGAAGTATTCGTTTTCGTCGATGACGACGACGCCGGAATCCTTGAATGCGCCCACGGTCAGACGCTGCGCTTGATCGCGAGCGGCCCGAAGGCCTGGCTTTGCGGCATCAGCTGCACGACATTGATGTTGACGTGCGCCGGCCGGGATGCCACCCAGTACACGGTCTCGGCGATATCTTCGGCGGTGAGCGGCTGCGTATTCGCGTACATCGCGTCGGCCTTGGCCTGGTCGCCGTGGAAACGCACGGTGGAGAATTCGGTGCCGCCGCAGAGGCCCGGTTCGATGTCGGTCGCACGCACGCCGGTGCCGACCAGGTCGGCGCGCAGATTCAACGTGAACTGGCGAACGAAGGCTTTGGTCGCGCCGTAGGTGTTGCCGCCGGGATACGGCCATTCGCCGGCGGTCGAGCCGAGGTTGACGATGTGGCCGCAGCCGCGCGCGACCATGCCGGGCAGCATGGCGCGCGTGCAATACATGAGGCCCTTGATATTCGTATCGACCATCGTCTCCCAGTCGTCGAGCGCCGCGGACTGCGCCCGTTCGAGACCGAGCGCGAGTCCGGCGTTATTGACCAGGACGTCGATGTCCGCAAACTCGGCGGGCAGTGTGGCGAGAACCGCAGCAACCGCCACGCGATCGCGTACGTCCAGCTGCAGCGGCAGCAGCGAAGGGCCGAGTTCGGCTTGCAGCGCTGCGAGTCGCTCGATGCGGCGCGCGCTGGCGACCACCTTGTGGCCTTCGGCGACGAAGCGCCGTGCAATCGCCGCGCCGAAGCCGGCGGATGCTCCCGTGATGAAAACAATCATTGGCAATCCTGTCGTGCGGCGTGAATCCGCTGAGCGCGGATTGTCCTCGCGAAGCGCGGGCGATGCCAGCACGCCCGCCCGACGCCGGGCCGCGTTCAGGCGTGCTGCGCGGCGATGCCGTGACCGATCAGATCCATGACCTCATCGACCATTTTGGCACTCGGCAGATTGCGCTGCCACAAGCACCAGCGCATGCCGATGAAATGGCCGATGCCCATGATTGCCCAGGCCCGCACTTCGGCGTTACCGGGCGCGATTTCGCCGCGCAGCGAAGCCTCGGCCAGATCGTCGGCATAACCCTGCGCGAGACGCTCGTAATAATCGCGATACGCCGGTTCGTCGACGAACTGCGATTCCTGCACGATGCGATACAGCCCCGGATACTCCTGCGCGAACCGGAAAAACGCCTCGAGGCCGCGGCGCTCGGCATTGAGCCGATCGGTCGCGTCGGTGACGGCCAGCGCCATCTTCTTGCGCAGCGTGCGACCGATATCGTGTACCAGCGTGACGAAGATCTCGTCCTTGCTGTGGAAGTACAGATAGAACGTGCCCTGACCGACATCGGCCCGGGTGGTGATCGAACTGACCGAGGCCGCGTGAAAACCTTTCTCGCCGATTTCAACTTCGGCCGCCGAGAGGAGTTTTCTGCGGGTCGCTTCTCCGCGCGCGGTGACGGGTACGAGTTCTTTGAGCATGATTTCGGAAATCCCGTTTCAGCCTTGATTGAAGTCCGAAGCTTACTTCAGGGCAAATCGGAAAATGCCGCAGCACGCGGTGTCTCGCGCAATTGGATGCGCTCATTCCGATGTACGGTAGTTTTTGGCGGAATCTCGGTCAGTTCTCGCTGCGGAAGAGTCCGAAAGTGTCGCCGCGTTCAGGCGCGAGGTGGCAATTTGAGGAAATTTTGAAGGTGAATCAGGGCGGATGTCACCGCTCGCATCCGCGATGAGCGCTCGCTATCTTGCCGAATCAGGTGGACGTGGTGCGCCCCGCGCGCAAGCCATTGCTCGTGGCCAGCGTCAGCGGCTGGCCGCCGCGCTTCGACCGGCGGCCAGGCGGCGTCCGCCTCAGGCCGTTGTCCTTGATCCAGTGCAGGCAGTCTTCGAACGCGCGCGAGATGCGTGTCTGCAGGCGGATGCGTTCGAGCTTGGGCCAGGTCGCGCGCTCGCCGTCGCGGATGAAACCGCGGATCGCCTCGGGCGAGGGATTGCTGAACATGCGCATCAATTGTGTCGGCGACTGCCTGGGATAGAGGCTGATATCGCCGCTGTAGCGCTGCTGGAGCACGTCGTTGAGCATCTCGACGATGCGACCGGGTGCGGCGCTGCCGACGTAATTGCGCGTGACTTTCAGCATGTCGCGGCTCGCCGCTGCGGCGAACTGCTGCGCGATCGCGCGGAGGGAGCGCCGCCCGGCCCTGTGACCGTCATTCATGAACGGCACCACGTGCGGATTGGTCTGGCTGACGATGTAGTGGTTGACGTTGTGCAGGCGCGCGAGCCTGAGCATCGGCAGGTCGTTCGCGATCGAGCCATCAACCCAGCGCTTGCTGCGCATGTAGGGCACGGTCGCGCCCGAGTATTCCTGCGCTTCCAGGGTTACCGAAGGAAACACGCCCGGCACCGCGCAGGACGCGAGCACGGCGCTGCGCACCGTGACGTTCGGCGCAGTCAGGTAATTCAGCAGGCGCGCCGACTGATGTGCGTCGGCCGGAGAAACCGTCACGCCCAGAATGCGCCGCGTGCGCTCGAAGCTTTCCACGAAGCTGCCGGCATGGATGTTCCTTTCGAGACATTCGCGGAGCTGCGTCGGGTCCATCAGCGCGCTGCCGCTCAGGACCTGACGCAGGCTGACCGTCTGGAAGGCCTGGAGATTGAGGTTGTCGGGAGCGAAGATCGCCGGCAGTTCCTCGTCGGTGCGCGTGCCGACCATGCTGGCGATGATCGCGCCGGCCGAGGAGCCGGAGATCACGCGCGGCAGGATGCCCTGTTCCCACAGCGCCTTGATCACGCCGAGATGGAACATGCCCAGTGTCGCGCCGCCGGACAGCAGGAGTGCCGAGCGTCCGAAGCTGGTGCCGGTGCGTTTGAAGAAAAGAATCTTTTCGTCGGCCGAAAAATCGGGAAAATCGCCGACGCAGATGTAGTCCAGGCAGCGCACGGCCTCCTCGATGTATTCCTCGACGAGGCGCTTGGTGCCGACGCGCGCATACGAGTAGAGAACCGGGTCGGCGACGTTGCCGAGATTGCCGTGCAGGCCCTCGGCCAGCGAAAACACCAGCTGACGAACGTCGCCGGCACGGCGCAGCCCGCGCATTTCGGCGAGCCGTTCCCGGATCAACAGATAATCGTAATCATCGCTCATTTCGTCCTGCTTCCAGGCGTCGGAGCCTTCGAGACGGTCGAGTTCGAGCGCGATCTCGCGCCACTCGGCGTAGTTCGCAGATTGCTCGATTTCGCGGCAGCGGCTGGCGATCAGCTTCTTGGACATGCAGACGACGGCAAAAAGACAACGATGAACAAGTATGCCATCCGGCATCGCTGCAACTGCGCGGTTGGGTCATTCGGGCCTAAACGACCGTCGACAGGAAAAGAAGATTTCCGGCACCGGCCAGAGGCCGTCTGTAAAATGCAGCCGATGCTCCGCACCGCGCAATGAACGTCGCCCCTCGCGACTACAAAACCTGGGCTTTTGCCGCGATTACCGCTCTGGTCTTCGCGCTGGCGCTGTGGGTGTTGCGTCACAGCCTCGCGGAGATCGATCTGGCGCAGGTGCTGGCAAGCCTGCAAGCCGTGCCGCCGCGCAGCGTGCTCGCGTCACTCCTGTGCTGCGCGGGCAGCTACGGCATGCTGACGATGTACGACTTCCTCGCCCTGCGCGGCGTGCAGCAGGGCTTGCCGTGGCCGCGCGCGGCGCGGACCTCGTTCATTGCCTTCGGCATCGGCCACAGCGTCGGCTTCTCGTCGATCTCCGGCGGCTCGATCCGTTATCGCGACTACTCCGCCGCTGGCTTGCCGCCGTGGAAGATCGCAGGCGTCGTTGCACTGGTCTCGCTGACGTTCGTGCTCGGCGTCGGCACGCTGCTGGGTTCCTCGCTGCTGATCGCTGCGAACGATGCCGTTCAGGTCATGCACCTGTCGGCGGAAAAAGTGCGCGTCATCGGCGTGCTGATCCTCGGCCTGGTCGTCGGCTACGCGCTGCTGACGCGATTCCGGCGCAGCCCGATCCATCTCGGCAAGCGCAATTTCACGCTGCCTCCGTTCAACCTGACGCTGGCGCAGATCGCCGTCGCCAGTGTCGACCTCTGCTTCGCGTCCGCCACGCTCTATGTGCTGCTGCCGGACAGCGTCGCGCTGAACTACTTCGGTTTCGTCGGCCTCTATGTGCTGGCGATCTACGCCGGCACGCTGAGCAACGTGCCGGGTGGCCTCGGCGTGTTCGAGACGGTGCTGATCCTGCTGCTGCCGGGCGCACCGCCGGAAGCGGTGCTCGGCGGCGTGCTGCTGTATCGCGTCATCTACTATCTGCTGCCGTTCGTGCTGGCCATCGCGCTGCTCGGCGCACGCGCGGTGTTCACGCAGCGGCACTACCTCCAGAAGCTGACGTCGGCGCTGCAGGACTCGGTCGAAACCTTCGCGCCGCAGGCGCTGGCGGCGGCGGTGTTTCTCGCCGGTGGCGTGCTGCTCGTATCGGGCGCGACCCCGGCGGTCGGCAGCCGTCTGGCCTGGCTCGCCGACATGCTGCCGCTCGGCGTGCTCGAAGTCTCGCATCTGGTCGGCAGCGCAGTCGGAGTTGCTCTGCTGATTCTCGCGCGCGGCCTCTACCAGCGGCTCGACGGCGCCTGGTGGCTGACCCTGGTGCTGCTCGCGGCCGGTATCCTGGCGTCGCTGCTGAAGGGTTTCGATTACGAGGAAGCAGTGCTGCTCGCCGCGATCATGGCGGTGCTGCTGGTGTCGCACGAACGCTTCTATCGTCGCGCGCCGCTGCTTGACCTGCGCTATTCGCGGACCTGGATCATCGGCATCGCGTTCGTCGTCGGTAGCGCCGTCTGGGTCTCGCTGCTGGCTTATCACGACATCCAGTTCGGCCGCGAGATGTGGTGGCAGTTCGCCTTCGACGACGATGCGCCGCGCGTCATGCGCGCCGGGCTGCTGTCGGTGCTGCTCGCGGCCGGCTATCTGCTCTGGCTGCTGCTGAGTCCGAGCCGCCCCGAGCCGCTGCTGCCGAACGCGGCACAGCTTGAAAGCGCCGCGACAATCGCGTTGAAGGGCTCCAATACGCTGGCCAATCTCGCGCTGCTCGGCGACAAGCAGCTGCTGTTCCACGAGGCCGGCGACGCGTTCATCATGTACCAGCGTTCCGGCCGTTCGCTGATCGCGCTCGGAGATCCGGTCGGCAATCCGCTGCGGTTCGAGCAACTGGCCTGGGCTTTCCGAGAACTGTGCGACAAGAACGCCGGCTGGCCGGTTTTCTATCAGGTCAGCGCCGAGCAGCTGCCGTTGTATCTCGATCTGGGCCTGGCGCTGGCCAAGCTCGGCGAGGAGGCGCGCGTGCTGCTGCCCGAGTTCTCGCTCGAAGGCCCGAAACGCCGCGACCTGCGCAACGAATACCGGCGCGCGCAACGCGACGGCGCCAGCTTCGCCGTGCTGACGCCGGGCGAGGTCGAGGCGAAACTGCCGGAGCTGCGCGCGATCTCCGACGCCTGGCTGCATGGCAAGTCGGTCGCCGAGAAAGGCTTCTCGGTAGGTCGTTTCGACGTCGAGTACCTGCGCCGCTTCTCCTGCGCCTGCGTGCTGCGCGAAGGCCGCATCGTCGCGTTCGCGAACCTCTGGCTGTCGCGCTCGCGCGACGAGTTCTCGATCGATCTCATGCGCTACAGCGATGCCGCGCCGAAAGGTGTGATGGACTACCTGTTCATCGAGTTGATGCTCTGGGGCAAGGATGGCGGTTACCGCTGGTTCAACCTCGGCATGGCGCCGCTCGCCGGCCTCGAAAAGCATCCGCTGGCACCGTTCTGGCACAAGCTCGGGCGGCTGGTCCATCGTTACGGCGAGCCGTTCTACAACTTCGAAGGCTTGCGGCGGTACAAGGAAAAATTCGGCCCCGAATGGCGTCCGCGCTATCTGGCCTCGCCCGGCGGATTGATCCTGCCGCGCGTCATTCTCGATACGGCGGCGCTGATCGCCGGTGGCGTCAAGGAAGTGGTCTGGAAATCATGAAACCGATTGGCATTGCGGCACTGGCTGTCTGGTCTTTTTCCGTTGCGGCTTTCGCTGCCGATGCGCCAATCGCGAAAACGGCCCGCGCGAAACCGAAACCCGCCGCCGCAGCACTTGCCGGGGCGGACGCCGCACCGGCTGCAGGCGCGTCGACGGATGGCAGCGAGCGTCTCAGCCACGGCCGCTTCAAGGACATCGCGATCTACCGGCCTGTGGGCACGCCGAAATCCTTCGTGATGTTCCTGTCCGGCGACGGCGGCTGGAGCCTCGGCGTAGTCAGCATGGCGAAAACACTGGTCGCGCAGGGCGCGCTGGTCGCCGGCATCAACACGCCGAAGCTGATCGCGGAGATGGAGAAGGACGACGGCGACTGTGTCTATCCCGACGGCGATCTCGAAAATCTCAGCCACTTCATCCAGGCCTATTACAAGCTGCCGACTTATCTCGCGCCGGTGCTGGTCGGCTATTCCTCCGGCGCGACACTCGCGTATGCCAGCCTCGTGCAGGCGCCCGAAGATACGTTTTCCGGCGCGCTGACGCTGGGCTTCTGTCCGGACCTTAACCTGCACAAGCCACTGTGCAAAGGCAATGGCATCGAGTTCACCAAGCGCAACGACGGCGCCGGTGTCGACTTCCTGCCGGCGAAGAAACTCGGCGACGAATGGATCACGCTGCACGGCGCGATCGACCAGGTCTGCGATGTGCCCGCGACGAAGGCCTTCGTCGCCAAGGTGCCGAAAGCCGAATTCGTCGAGCTGCCGAAAGTCGGCCACGGTTTCTCGGTGCCGGCGAACTGGATGGTGCAATACCAGGCGGCGTTCGCGAAGCTCTCCAGCACGCCCTCCGCGCACACCGTGCCGCCGCCGCCCGCGAGCCTGACGGGTCTGCCGGTCGTCGAGATTCCGGCCAAAGCCGGCGTGGCCGAGTCCGATATCTTCGCGCTGATCGTTTCCGGTGACGGCGGCTGGGCCGGTATCGACAAGGAGGTGGCGGCTTCGCTGTCGGCGCGCGGCATCACCGTCATCGGCCTCGATTCGCTGCGCTATTTCTGGACGCCGCGCACGCCTGAAGGTCTGGCTACCGATGTCGAGAAAATCCTGCGCTATTACCTCAGCACGCTGAAAAAGAGCCGTGCGCTCTTGATCGGCTATTCGCAGGGCGCAGACGTGCTGCCGTTCGCGTTGAGCCGGCTCGCGCCGGCCACACGCGCGCAGATCGCCGAGGCCGTGGTCATGGGGCTGTCTGACGATGCGCTGTTCGAGTTCCATCTCGCCAGCTGGGTCGGTGCTGCCGACGAAGGTCTGCCGACGCTGCCCGAGATCGACAAGCTCAAGGGCGTCATCGGCAGCATGCCGCTGCTCTGCATCTACGGCGAGGATGATGGCGAAGCGCTATGTCCGAAACTCGATGCCAAGCATGTCCGCATTGTCAAGCTCAAGGGTGGACATCACTTCGGCGGCGACTACGACCGCGTGGCGCAGGAAATCATCACCGCGATTCCACCGGCCGCACACTGAGGAGACAGCGATGACGATCCACCTGCACTGGATGCCGATTGCGACGCTCGTCGCCGGCATCCTGATCCTGGTCCGGCCCAAACTGCTGAATTACGTGGTGGCGATCTGGCTGATTGCCGTCGCCTTGATCGGACCGGGCGGGTTGGTGCACTGACGGGAAGAGTCAGCGAGACGATCAGCCATTCGGCACCTTGATCGTGCTGCCGACGCGGAGCACGTCGGAGTCACCGAATCCGTTCAGTTCGCGTAGCGAGTGGATCGTGGTCTGATAGCGCCGTGCCAGCGCGCCGAGCGTCTGTCCGGATTTGACCCGATGCGTGCGCACCTGGATGGCCCTGGCCACAGTGCGCTCGGTTCTCGCCGCCTTGCCCGCGACCGGCGCCGCCGCTGCGCTGGTCGCTTCCGCCGCCGTTGCGACCAGTTCGCCGGCATCGTGCACCGGAATCTTCAGGGTCTGGCCAGCGCGGACCTTGCGACTGCTGCTGAGGCCGTTCGCGGCGAGAATCTGCGCGACCGACACGCCATATCGACGCGCCAGCTTGCCGGCCGACTCACCGCGCGCGACGAGGTGTGTCGAATAGAACTGACGCTGATGGTCGAAGCGCTGGTCGGGTGTCAGCGTGGCGTATGCGAGGCGGAAGCGCTCGGCAGCGCCAGCTGGCACGCGGATGCTGTGTCCCGGCGGCACATAGAGACGACCCGCGATGACTTCAGGGCGATAGGCCGGGTTCAAGCGGCGGAACTCTTCCTCGTCAGTGCCACAGAGTTTGCGCAGGGTCTCGAAGGGCACGTAGTCGCGCGTACTGACCGTCTCGAATACCAGCGCCGGCTCGCGCGTGATGTCGCCGAAGTGCTTGCGGTATTCGCCTTCGACGTCGCTGGCGGCGAGAAACTCCGCGTAGAAATTGCTCGAGGCGAAACCGAAGCGGCGGCCCTGATAGCGTTCGAGCACGTCGGTGAGTGTGGTGCCGTTGACCTCGGTCAGCGCGCGTGCGAGTCCGCCACGGCCGTAGTTGTAGGCAGTGAGTGCCAGCGGCCAGTTGCCGAGGGCCGCGTAATCGTCTTTCAGGTGACGCGCGGCGGCGTCGGTCGACAGCCAGGGATCGCGACGGTCATCGACCAGATCGTTGAGGCGCATGTAGATGCGCGCCGAGGACGGAATGAATTGCCACAGTCCGGCCGCCGCCGCCTTCGAGTAGGCGTCGACGTTGAACGAGGACTCGACCAGCGGCAGCCGCGTCAACTTCGTCGGCAGGCTGTAGCCGGTGAAGATGCGCTCCATCTCCGGCAGGTAGCGACCAGAGGTTTCGAGCGCATGCTGCGTGCGCTCGCGCAGGCCGCGCTGGAAGCGGAAGGTGCCCAGGGCGTTGCGGAAGCGCTGCTGATCGCGACTGTCGTCGAACAGGTCGTAGACCTTGCGCTGTTCGGCCGTCAGCGTTTCGGGATCGATCCCGCCGGGCTGGTCGAGCAGCGCCTGCAGTTGGTTGAGCCGCGTGTTCAGGTCGGTATACGCCTGTTTTTCGTCGCGGCTCTTCAAGGCGGCGAGCGCGGCCGGCGTCAGCACGGCAGCCTCGGCGCGGAAGTCGAGCACGGTGTAAACGCGCCGTAGATCTTCGGTGGAATGCATCACGCTCTGATTTTCGGACCACTCGGAAAAAACCCGGGTCCAGAAAGTCACGGCCGGCGTCAGCACGACGAGATGCGGGAACTGCGGATCGTCGAGAGCCGCAGCGGGCGCATCCGGGTTTGGCACCGGCATCTGCACGGTGACACCGACCAGCGCCGCACCCGCGACGGGTGCCGGTTCCGGCGCAGTTTGCGGACTCTCTGTGACTTGAGGCGCCGGTGGGGTCGGCGCCGGTGCGGTCTGGGCGGCGGCGTGCCCGACGAGTGCTGCGAACGTGGCCGCGATCCAGCGCCGAATGTGCATGTTTACTCGCCCTGTCCTTGATGACTACCCTGTCGTCGATGCTAGCGCAGGGATTCACCTACAGCAATGAATTGCCGTACTTTTTTGACGAGAGGATACGAACCGACCGATGAACGCCGCCACGCCCCGCCTGCTTGCCGCCGGAACCTTCTTCACGCCGGGATGCTGACCGGCGTCTGGAAGTATCGCTGCCTCGCCACGAGCGACCGCGTCGGTCTGCCTCGACATCGTGCATAGCGCATCGCTGAGGGGCTCGTTCTCGGCCATCCTGCCGCGCGAGTTCGTGCCCTACTCGCCGCTGTCGCCGGCACGCGAGGGCCGGTGACCGCCAATTTCCAGGAAGCGTCCGAGTGAACGCGCCGGCTCATCCGGTTAAGCTGGGCGCTGATCATAAAATTGCACCGTCATGGCCCAGCCCTACCCGCCGATCGAACCCTACCGCAAGCACCGTCTCAAGGTTTCCGAAATCCACGAGATCTATGTCGAGGAAAGCGGCAATCCGCAGGGCAAGCCTATCGTTTTCGTCCACGGCGGGCCGGGTGGCGGCTGCGAACCCTGGCATCGTCAGTTCTTCGATCCGCGTCGCTACCGCATCGTTCTGTTCGATCAACGCGGCTGCGGCAAGAGCACGCCCTATGCCGATCTGCGCGAGAACGGCACCTGGGAACTGGTTGCCGACATGGAGGCGATCCGCGAAAAGCTCCGCATCGAAGCCTGGGTTGTCTTTGGCGGCTCCTGGGGCTCGACACTCGCACTTGCCTACGCCGAGACACACCCGCAGCACACGCTCGGCCTGATCCTGCGCGGCATCTTCCTGCTGAGGCCCGAGGAAATCCGCTGGTTTTACCAGGAAGGCTGTCACTGGATTTATCCGGACGCCTGGGAGCATTACATCGCGCCGATTCCGACTGCGGAGCGCGGCGATCTGGTCGCGGCCTACCATCGCCGCCTGACCAGCGAGAACGCGGAAATCCGCCGCGAGGCGGCGCGCTCCTGGAGCATCTGGGAGGGCGCCACCTCGAAGCTGATCCCGAGTGCGGACATGGTTGCGCGCTACGGCGGCGACGATTTCGCCGAAGCCTTCGCGCGCATCGAATGCCATTACTTCGTCAATGGCGGCTTCTTCCGCTCGCCGAACCAGCTGCTCGAAGACGCGCACAAGATCCGCCATATTCCGGGCGTCATCGTGCAGGGTCGTTACGACGTGGTCTGTCCGATGAAATCGGCCTGGGACCTGCACCGCGCCTGGCCTGAAGCCGAGTTGCAAGTGGTGACCGACTCCGGCCACGCCGCGAGTGAGACCGGCACGTTGAGTCGCTTGATCGAAGCGGCGGACCGGTTTGCGCGGATGTAACGAGGGACGCGCCGCTAGATCTTCAGCGGCATCCCTTCATCCTGCTTCACCGCTTCGAGTACCAGCGAGGAGCGCACGTCCTTGACGCCGGGCAGGCCGATCAGCACCTGCATCGAGAACACCGCGAAAGCCTGGAGATCGGCGACCTGCACGTGCAGCAGGAAGTCGAGATCGCCGGTCATCACGTAACAGGCGCGCACCTCCAGCAGGCGCCGCACCGCAGCCTCGAATTTTTCGGTCACGTCCTTGGATTGCCGCTCGATCGAGACGCGCACGAAGGCCTGGATCGCCTGGCCCATCTTTGCCGGATTCAGCACCGCCGTGTAGTGGTCGATTACCTTCGAGTCTTCGAGCTTGCGCAGGCGGCGCTGGCAGGCAGTGGGCGAGAGCGAGACTTTTTCTGCGAGTTCGACGATCGCGATGCGGCCGTTCTTCTGCAGCTCGCGCAGCATGCGCAGATCGGTGCGGTCCAGTTCGGCTTGCATTAAAACCTCGCGAATGCAGGGATCAGTAGTGGATTACTGCGTCAATCCTACGTCTGAACAGTGGATTTGCGTTAATCCGGCATCGGCTTCGCGCTACAGTGTCCGACTCAAGCAATGCGTCGGAGCGGTCATGGGCAAGTCATCCAAATACGTCTCGCGAACACCGGACGCTGCCGGCCGCGTGCGCTACACCGCAGACGAGAACGCGATCTGGGCGGAGTTGTACGCGCGCCAGGAAAAGGCCATTGCCGGCCGCGCCTGCGATGAATTCATGCACGGTCTCGGCCTGCTGAAACTGCCGAGGGATCGCGTGCCGCAACTCGCCGAAGTCTCGAAAAACCTCCGGCGTGAAACCGGCTGGGAGGTGGCGTACGTGCCGGCGCTGATTCCGTTCTCGGAGTTTTTCGCGCTGCTCGCCGACAAAAAATTCCCGGCCGCCACGTTCGTCCGCACGCGCGAGGAACTCGATTATCTGCAGGAGCCGGACATCTTCCACGAGATTTTCGGCCACACGCCGCTGCTGACCAATCCGGCCTTCGCGGAATTCACCCACGCGTACGGCAAGCTTGGCCTCGCGGCGAGCAAGGAAGACCGCGTCTTTCTCGCGCGCATGTACTGGTTCACCGTCGAGTTCGGGTTGGTGCAGAAAGCCGGCGAGGCGCTGAAGATCTACGGCGGCGGCATTCTCTCGTCGATCGGCGAGACCGAATACGCGATCGGCGATCGACCCCAGCGCAGGCGCTTCGATATCGTCGAAACCCTGCGCACGCCGTATCGCATCGACATCATGCAGCCGCTGTACTACGTGCTCGAATCCCTGGACGAGTTGAAAGCGTTGACGCGCATGGACATCATGGCGAACGTCGTGGCAGCGAAGCGGCTCGGACTGCATGCGCCGCTGTTCGCGCCGAAACAGTCGCCGGCCGACGCGAAGAAAAAGGCGGCTTAGCTGTCCAAGCCTCATCCTGGCATCACCGGGACGACGAAAAGATCATGGAGTCGAGCATGCCGCAGAACCCCCACAACCCCTTGCAGACCGACGGCTTCGAGTTCGTCGAATTCACCGCGCCGACGCGCGAAGGTGTGGCGCAGTTGCATGCTCTGTTCGCGCTGCTCGGCTTCACTGCCATCGCGCGTCATCGCAGCAAGGACGTGACGCTGTTCCGTCAGGGCGACATCAATTTCCTCGTCAACGGTACGCCGTACACGCACTTCGCACAGTTCGCGATCGCGCACGGACCCAGCGCCTGCGCGATGGGCTGGCGCGTGAAGGACGCCGTCAAAGCGCACGCCTACGCCGTCGCCCAAGGTGCGGTGCCGTTCGATACCAAACCCGGCTTTATGGAGCTGAACCTGCCTGCGGTCTACGGCATCGGCAACAGCGTTCTCTATTTCATCGACCGCTACGGCGAGCACACGATCTACGATGTCGACTTCGTGCCGATCGCAGGCGTCGAGCAGAAACCCCAGGGTGTCGGCCTCGTTGCGCTCGACCACCTCACGCACAACGTCGCCAAGGGCAACATGGATGTCTGGTCTGGTTTCTACGAGCGCATCGGCAACTTCCGCGAGATTCGCTACTTCGATATCGAAGGCAAACTCACCGGCCTCGTCTCGCGCGCCATGACCAGCCCTTGCGGCAAGCTGCGCATCCCGATCAACGAGAGCGCCGACGACCAATCCCAGATCGCTGAATTCATCCGCGACTACCGCGGCGAAGGCATCCAGCATCTGGCACTCGGCACCGACAACATTTACGAAACGGTCAAGGCCCTGCGCGAGCGCGGCGTGGTGTTCATGGACACGCCCGAGACCTACTACGACAAGACCGACGCTCGCGTCCCCAACCACGGCGAGAACCTCGCGCGCCTGCGCGAACTACGCATCCTCATCGACGGCGCGCCGGTCGAAGGCATCCTCCTCCAGATTTTCACCAGCACCGTCATCGGCCCGATCTTCTTCGAGATCATCCAGCGCAAGGGCAACGAAGGTTTCGGCGAAGGCAACTTCAAGGCGCTGTTCGAGTCGATCGAGGAAGATCAGATCAAGCGTGGGGTGTTGAAAATCGAAACGGCGTGAGCTTTTTGCAGCGTCAGCCTGTCGTTGATGATCAGTCCGGGCCTGCGGTTCGAAGTCGGGATGCAATCAATGCCGCTTCGCACGGAACTTCACGCCGGGCAAACCCTCGAAATCCGCGTCCTGGGTCCACACGATGGCGTCGCCGCTCTGCGCTGTGGCGTAGACGATGCTATCGGCCAACGGCAATTTGTGCCGAATTCCCAGCGCTGCGGCGCGCAATGCCAGGGCGGCGTTGAGGTCGATGACCGTTCCCTGCTGCATCACGGCCACGCATTGCAGGGCTGCGCTTTCGTCACGCTGCTGAGTCACGCGCTTGAACACTTCCAGCAAGGTGATCGTCGGAACCAGCATCTGGTCCGGCTTCTCGATCGCCCTGGCGAAGAAATCCGCGTTCGGACCGTCGGCGAAGTACTCCAGCCATGCCGACGAGTCAACGACGTTCATGTGCGGTCGGCTTCGCGCGGAACCCGGGTGTCGATGCCGCGCAGCGAGCCGCGCAGTTTCTTCGCAGGACGCATCGGGATGAATTCGATGCGATCCTCGTACTGTACGACCTGCATCTTGAGCCCCGGGGCCAGTCCCAATGCTTCACGGACGGCCTGCGGAATGACAACCTGGTATTTGGGTGAAACCGTAACCGCATCCATGGCACTGCTCCGTTGATCGATCGCACTATCGTTGTACGACTCTGCGAACGATAGCCGGATAAACTTTACGCATCAAGTCGCGGCGATGGCGGAGAGGCAAACCCCGCTGGTACCGGAGGAGATTTCATTAGTCGCAAATGGATCCACATCCCCCACATCGAAGGCCAGACCTCGCGCCAGGCGCACGCCGACCTGCCGCCCGGCACGGTCGAGCGCGAACTCGGCAAGGAGGGTTTCTTCGGCCCGGCCACGCACATGATCCATCCGCGTGCGCCGACCGGCTCTATTGCGAGAAGCCAAGCTGAACAATAAACCCGGCTGGCGAGTTAGATTACAGCCCGCTCCTCAAAAAATTCCGCCGATGGCGTTGCATCCGGATTTTCCAAGTTCACCCTATGCGCCGCTGATTCCTGAGCAGCGTTGGTTTCCTGCCGCCGAGGAGTTGCGCGGCAAGGCTTACGAAAAGCTGTTGCCGCCACTGGTTGCACAAATCCGGCAGGGTGTGTCGGACTGGCGTGCGGCAAGCTATGAGGGGGCCTCACCCGTCACCATATCCCTGCTGCGCTGGTGGTTCGAAACCGAGCACCTGATGGAGGCGGCTGACGGGAATGTCACGCCGTTCCGCTATTACTACGCCCAGCGCGAAGCGGTTGAAACCATCCTCTGGCTGCATGACGTCAAGCAGGTGCGTGACAAGTACGATCTGATGCGCTTCGACGCCTCCGGCGCCGTCTCCGCCAACATGTTCAACGAAGCCTGGCCGCGCTACGTCGCCAAGCTCGCCACCGGTTCCGGCAAGACCAAGGTGCTGTCACTGCTGATCGCTTGGTGCTACTTCCACAAGCTCTATGAGCCCGGCTCCACGCTGGCCCGAAACTTCCTGCTGATCGCGCCGAACATCATCGTGCTGGATCGCCTGCGCGCAGACTTCGACGGTCTAAAGATCTTCTTCAACGATCCCGTCCTGCCGGATAACGGCTATGCCGGCCAGAACTGGCGGGACGACTTCCAGATCGCCCTCCACATCCAGGACGATGTGCGCGTGGTTCGGCCTGTCGGCAATCTCTTCCTCACCAATATCCATCGCGTCTATCTCAACGAAGTCGCCGAGCCTTCGCTGGACGACGAAGACCTGAGCGACTACTTCCTCGGCCCTTTTGGCGCGCGACCCGTCGGCAAAACCACAGACAGCGGCATGGACTTGGGCGAGCTCATCCGCACCATCGACGAACTCGCCGTGTTCAACGATGAAGCGCACCACATTCACGATGAAAAGCTCGCCTGGTTCAAGAGCATTCAGGACATTCATCACAAGCTGGTCCAGCGCGATGGCCAGCTCGCCTTGCAGGTGGATGTTACTGCCACGCCGCGCCACAACAACGGCGCGATCTTCGCGCAGACCATATCCGACTACCCACTGGTCGAGGCCATTCACCAGAACGCGGTCAAGCATCCCGTGTTGCCGGATCCCGCCAGCCGTGCCCGACTGACCGAGCACAAGAGCGCGATCTTCACCGAGCACTACGCCGACTACCTGGAATTGGGTATCGAGGAATGGCGCAAGAGTTACTCCGAGCATGAAAAGCTCGGCAAGAAAGCCGTGCTGTTCGTCATGGTGGACGACACCCGCAACTGCGACGAGGTTGGCGCGTATCTCCAGAAGATTTGTCCTGAGTTGCACGGCGCGGTGCTGGTCATTCACACCAAGAACAACGGCGAAATTTCCGAAGCGGCTTCCGGCAAGAACAAGGACGAACTCGAAAAGCTCCGCAAGGAGGCCAACGAGATCGACACCCTCAAATCGCCGCACAAGGCCATCGTCTCCGTGCTCATGCTCAAGGAAGGCTGGGACGTGCGCAACGTCACCACCATCGTCGGCCTGCGGGCCTACGCCGCGCAGAGCGACATTCTCCCCGAGCAGACGCTCGGTCGCGGCCTGCGCCGCATGTATTTCGGCAACGACGTCGTTCGCGAGACGGTTTCCGTCATGGGCACGCCTGCCTTCATGGATTTCGTCGAGTCGATCCAGAGCGAGGGCGTCACCTTCGAGCGCGTGCCGATGGGGAAGGGCAGCGAGCGCCACGAATCACTCATTGTGGAGGTCGATGCGGAGAACAAAGCCAAGGACCTCGACGCGCTCGACATCCCGCTTCCCCGGCTCACCCGCCGCTACCAGCGCGAATTCAAAAACCTCTCCGCCCTCGACCCATCGGCCTTCGGCAATCGCACGCTCCCGCTCAAACCGTTCACGCCGGAGGAGACGCGCGAGATCGTTTTCAAGACCATGCTCGACGCCGAGGTGCATCACACCATCTCGCTCGATGGCACCGGCGTGGCCGACTACCGCTCGGTCGTCGGCTTCTTCGCCCGGCAGTTGCTGAAAGACCTCCGACTCGTGGGCGGCTATGAGGTGCTTTACCCGAAGGTGCGCGACTTCATGCGCGACCACCTGTTCACGCCGACGCCGGTGAACCTCGAGGACCCGGTCGTGCTCCGCAATCTCTCCGAGCCCGACGCCGGCAAGATTCTCTACGACGCCTTCAAGTCCGCCATCAACGCCCTCACCATCCAGGAGAC
>JAYWBB010000005.1:0-2731 GCA_043781855.1 Nevskia sp.
ACGCTGACCGGTCTGCCGGCCGATGCCGGCGTCGTCGTCGAGGACGCCAGCGGCGTCGAAGGCATCAACCAGCCGTTCCGGTTCGAGGTGCATGTCCTCAGTCCGTCGGCGTACCCGCTCGAACGGAACGAACTCTGCGGCCTTGAAGTGTGCTTGAGTCTGCTCGAAGCCGACGGTCACCGACGTGTCTGGCACGGCATCGTGACCGAAGCGGCGCGCCTCGATGCCGATGGCGGCCTGGCCTGCTACCGGCTGGTGATCGAATCCTGGTTTGCCTGGCTCGAACGCCGCGAAGACTGCTACCTGTTCCAGGACTTGAATGCGCTCGGCCTCGTCGAGGCGCTGATGTCCGATTGGCCGCAGGCGACCTACGCGATCCGCGTCAGCGACGAAACCCGCGCCCGGCTGCCGGTCTACCGCACGCGCACGCAGTGGCAGGAAAGCGATCTCGAGTTTCTGCTGCGCGTGCTCGCCGACGACGGCCTGAGCTACTACTTCGAGCACGACGCGCCAACCGATCGGCCGGACGACGCCGACACCGAATCCGCCCCATCGAAACATCGCCTGGTGATCGTCGACCGGGCTGCCGTCTGGCCCGAAGCCCGGCAGCCCGTGATCCGCTATTACCGCTCCGCCGGTGCCGAATTCGAAGACTCGATCCACGCGCTGACCATGCGCCGGAAAATCGGCACGACGTCCGAGCAACGCGCCGGCTGGAACGCCGCCGCCGTCGTCGCCCACGCGGCGCAGGCGGAGGTCGTCGGCAATGCGCCGAATATCCCGCCACTCGAGACTACGACGGCAGCCTGGCGCCGCCGCCGACCTCATCTCCAGCGGCTGATGCCATCGCGCTTCGCGCCGAGGTCGCGGCACTCGCACAGGCCCTGCCCCTGAACACTTGGCGCGGGCTCTCCTCGGTACGCAGCCTCGCGCCAGCGACGGTGTTCACGATCGACGATCACCCGGACTTTGATCGTTTGCGCGGCGCGCGCGGATTCGGCAAGAGCAATCCTTCGGGCCGCTTCCTCGTGCAATCTGTGCGGCATCGTCTGCGCAACAACCTGCATCTCGGGACGGGGTGCTCAGCAGCGGTCGACGATGAGACGCTGCACGAGAACGAATTCATCGCCCTGCCGGCGGATACCGTGATCGTTGCCGAACCGCCCCCCGCGCCGCAGTATCCCGGCCTGCACACCGCGCTCCTGGTCGGCACCGAAGGGCAGGTGCTCACGGCCACGCGCGACCACGAAGTGAAAGTGCAATTTCACTGGGTGAGAGGCCGCGCTTGGCGAGCACGGCTCGCTGCGGACTCGAACGCCCGGCCAGAGATGGCCGGGCCGGGGTTCGAACAAGGCGGTGGCGCTCGCGCCACGGATGGCCTGGAAACCCGCCCCGGCGACCCGGCTCCGGAACAATCGAGCCACTGGCTGCGCATCGCCCAAGCGCTCGCCGGCCCTGACTACGGCGAAATCTTCCTGCCGAGGATCGGCGACGAAGTGCTGATCGACTTCGAGCAGGGCGACCCGGATCGCCCGATCGTCATCGGTCAGCTCCACAACGGCGAAGACCGGCCGCCCTTCGCGGCCGGTGTCGATGCGGATCTCGATCACCCCGGCGTCATCTCCGGGCTGCACGCGACGACGCTCGACGGCAGCGGCTACGTTGACCTGGTCTTCGACGACGCACCGGGACAACCCGGCGTCCGCGCCGCGTCCTCGAACTTTGCCAGCCAGCTCAACCTCGGTCATCTGCTGAGCACGCGACCGGCCCTGGCCTGGCGCGGCCCGGTGCGCGGCCAGGGTTTCGAGTGGACCACAGACGGCTGGGCGGTGGCGCGCGCCGGACAGGGCCTGCTGCTGAGTACGACGTTACGCGCAGGCGCCGTTGGCACCGTTGCTCGACACCACCGAAGCGCAGGCCCGGCTGACGGCCGCGCAGGCGCTGACGCAAGGTCTCTCCGATGCCGTCGGGCATCAAGGCGCCCGCGCGCTCAAGGGCGCAGCAACCGAGCAGGCGAGACTGCTCGAATCCCTGAGCAAGACCGCAGACCTCACCAGCACCGGCCCGCGCGCGCAACTGCCAGTCCCCGCCTTCGCCAGCCCGCTGCTGCTCATCGAAGCGCCATCGAGCATCGCCTTCACCACACCAGCCACGCTGCTGACCTACGCCGGCAGCCATCATCAGGCCAGCGTGCAGGGCGATGCGCACTTCAGTGCGGGCCAGACCTTCTCATCGATCAGCGGCCCCGCCACCAGCCTCTACACCCACACCGGCGGTATCACCGCCATTGCCGCCCACCACCCGGTCTCGATCCAGGCCCACCGCGACACCCTCGAAGTCCTCGCCGACCAGAGCGTGACGATCACGTCCACCGACGCCGGCATCACCGTGCTGGCGGACCAGAAGATCGTCCTCATCGCCGGCGGTGCGGCCATCACGCTCGATAGCGAGAACATCACGTTTGCCTGCCCCGGAACCTTCTCGGTCTGCGATATCCGCGACCTCGTCGCTTTTGTCGTTCATGACGGCGGCGTAGTTTCAGTGCTGGCGTTTGGCAATTCCGGATGGGGGCCGCAGTTGTCCTCGGCTTTTTCAGTTTGTCGGCGCAGCGAGCGTGTTGCTTCGAACATTTTCGAGTTCGCTTTCCTCAGGCGCGGAACCCAACGCGCATAAGACCGCCCCGAGGACGCCCCCGCGATACTTGCCTCGGCTTCGCCGCCAGCGAACCCGC
>JAYWBB010000006.1:0-8342 GCA_043781855.1 Nevskia sp.
CCCATCATCGGGGCAACCGGAACCAGCATTGCGCCGCCGGCGGTCAGCGCTTTCTGCATCGCTGCCGCAGCCGCGCCGTCGTAGCCGGGCGCAATCAGCATCGCGACCTTGCGGCCGGCAATCGAGTCTTTCCGCGTACCGGCCATGCTAAGCGCCGCAGATACACCCGGTTTGGCGGCACCCCGGCGACTCGACGGTTTGGGCGCGGTCGTCGCCTGGTCGAGCCAGGAAATATCGGTGCGGCAATTCTCGACGCCGATTTCGAGCGCGACTTTCTCCGCGAGGTCGGTGTCGATGTTCGCGAGCAGTGCGACGATGCGCTGGCGAATCTGCGGCGTTTCGACATGGCTCAGCTCGAAGCGCAGCGCATCGACGAGATGGCGCTGCTCGGCATCGGACTGGCTTTGATAGAAAAGCGTGGCCTGGGTGAAGTGATCGGCAAAACTGGCCGAGCGCGCGCGGACTTTCTCGCCCTTGAGCCGATCGCGATAGCTCGCGAACGCGGGGCCTTCGGTCGCCTGCATCGGGCAGCCGCCGCCGAGCGAATTCGGTTCGTAGGCCGTGCGACCCTTGTGGATACGGTGCTGATGAAAGCCATCGCGCTGATCGGTGTGCACCGGCACGACCGGCCGATTGATCGGAATCTGCGCGAAGTTCGGACCGCCAAGGCGCAGTAGCTGCGTGTCGAGATACGAGAACAAACGTCCTTGCAGCAGCGGGTCATTGGTGAAATCGATGCCCGGCACCATGTTGCCGAGATGGAACGCGACCTGCTCGGTCTCGGCGAAATAATTGTCCGGATTGCGGTTCAGCACCAGCCGGCCGATGGGCCGCACCGGGACCAGTTCCTCGGGGATCAGCTTGGTGGCGTCGAGCAGGTCGAAGTCGAACTTGTCGGCGTCTGCTTCCTCGACGATCTGGATGCCGAGTTCCCACTCCGGGAAATTGCCCGCTTCGATCGAATCCCAGAGATCGCGCCGGTTGAAATCCGGGTCCTTGCCGGCGATCTTCTGCATCTCGTCCCAGGCCATCGAGTGCACACCGAGCTTCGGCTTCCAGTGCCACTTGATGAAGCGCGACCGGCCCTCGGCATCGATCAGCCGGAAGGTGTGAACGCCGAAGCCTTCCATCATCGCGAAGGAACGCGGCAATGCGCGGTCGGACATGACCCACATGATCATGTGCAGACTCTCGGTGTTGAGCGAGACGAAATCCCAGAACGTGTCGTGCGCCGACTGCGCCTGCGGAATCTCGTTGTGCGGCTCCGGCTTCACCGCATGCACGAAATCCGGAAACTTGATCGCGTCCTGGATGAAGAATACCGGCATGTTGTTGCCGACGATGTCGAAATTGCCGGCCTGCGTGTAGAACTTGATCGCGAAGCCGCGCACGTCGCGCACGGTGTCGGCTGAGCCGCGCGAACCGGCGACAGTCGAGATGCGCACGAACACCGGCGTACGCTTCGACGGGTCCTGCAGAAAATCGGCGGTGGTCAGCTCGGCCAGCGATTCGTAAGGCTCGAAATAGCCGTGCGCCGCAGCGCCGCGCGCGTGCACCACGCGCTCCGGAATGCGCTCGTGATCGAAATGTGTGATCTTCTCGCGCAGCAGAAAATCCTCGAGCAGCGAAGGGCCGCGGCTGCCGGCCTTCAGCGAATTCTGGTTGTCGCGGATGGCGATGCCCTGGTCGCTGGTCAGCGTCGCGCCGCGATCGTCGACGATGTGCGTCTGCAACTGCTTGAGCTTGTCGTCGGTGGCGATGGCTTTCTTCGGTTTGTGCTTCATGCTCACGGTCATACTCCGCGTTGGCGGCACCGGCCCTCGCGGGGCGGCACGCAAAAAAAGTGGCTGCACGGGGATGGCCAGGGGCCGATCGGCTGCGCAGGATTCGCTGTCCAGCACAGCAAGCCGCAGGCCCAGGCCATGCCGGTTGGACTGGCGCCCGACGCTGCGCTAGTTTGAAACTCCTGACAGAACGCGCGATGACCGACGTCCCGACCCACGACGCAGCCCATCCTGTTCCGCAAACCCTGATCGCCGCCGATGGCGCCAGCGCTGTGGTTCATGCGCACGGTGCACAGGTCATCTCGTGGCGGCCCGTGGGCGGCGTCGAGCGGCTGTTTCTGAGCCGCACGGCGGACTACCGCGCACAGGCTGCGATCCGCGGCGGCATCCCGGTGATTTTTCCGCAGTTCGCGGGCGAGGGGTCACTGCCGAAGCACGGCTTTGCGCGTGTGAGCGAATGGCGGTTCGATGGCGGAACCCGGGCGGTAGACGGCGCTGCCAGCGCCAGCTGGACGCTGTGCGACGACGAGACGACCCGGACGCTGTGGCCGCATGCGTTCGCGGCGCAACTCACGGTCGTGGTGGGCGGCAGCACGCTCGCAGTGACACTCGCCGTGCACAACGCCGGCGCCACGCCGATGCGATTCACCGCGGCATTGCACAGCTATTTCGCGGTCGAGGATATCGCCGAGGTGACGGTGCTCGGCCTGGGTGGCCACCGGTATCGCGACACGGCGGCCGGCGGCGTCGAGCGTCGACAAACCGAACGTGCCCTGCGCATCGTCGGCGAGGTCGATCGCATCTATTTCGATGTGCCGGAATCCTTGCGGCTGCAGGAGCGGCATTGCCGTCTCCAAATCGAGGCGGCGGGTTTCCCGGATGTGGTGATCTGGAATCCCGGCGAAGTGCGCGGCGCCGCGCTGACCGATCTCGAAGCCGACGGCTACGCGCACATGCTCTGCATCGAGGCCGCCGTGATCGGTCGGCGGGTGCAGCTTGCGCCGGGCGAGCGCTGGCAGGGGACGCAGACGCTCATCGCCTGAATTCAGCCGGGGCGCTATCGCCGCTTGTCGGAGTCGCGCGGGTAGCGCGCCGTTTCCTTGTCCGCGTTCTTGTCGCCACGCTTGCGCTCGGCGGCTGCGAGACGCGACTGTTCGAGCAGCGCCAGCTCGCGCCGCAGCTTGTGATAGTTCGCGAGACGCGCGGGCGCCAGAAGGGTGACTACCGCACAACCCGGTTCAGACTCGTGACGGCAATCGCGGAAGCGGCAGTTCAGCGCGAGTATCGCGATGTCGTCGAAGGCATCGGCTTCGACTTCTTCATCGCCGCTCAGGCGCAACTCGCGCACGCCCGGCGTATCGATCAGGCAGGCGCCCTGCGGGAGCAGGCGCAGCGTCCGCGCAGTGGTGGTGTGGCGGCCCTTGTCGTCATGCTCGCGCGTGGCGCCGGTGCGCTGCGAGCCGTCGCCGAGCAGTGTGTTCATGAGCGTCGACTTGCCGACGCCCGATGAGCCGAGCAGAACCAGCGTCAGGCCCTCGGCAAGAAAGGGCGCAAGCACGCCGAGCGCGAGTGCGGTGCGAGCATCGAGCACGAACACCGGCGTTGCGGGGCCTGCCAGCAGCGCGATCTCCGCCGCGCAGGCCTGCGCGTTGTCACAGCGATCGGGTTTGGTCAAAACGATCAGCGGCGCAACGTGCGCCGCGCGCACCATCAGCAGGTAGCGCTCCATGCGGTTCGGGCTGTAGTCGCCGTCGAGCCCCATGACCAGCACGGCGGTGTCGACGTTGGCGACGATGCGCTGCACGCCGCTCTCGCCGCGGCTGCGCTTGAGCAGGCTCTTTCTTGGCAGGAGATCGGTGATGTAGAGACTGCCGCCGTCCTCCCCGATCAGGACCCAGTCGCCGACCGCGAGGCCGTCGCCAGCGGCTTCGAGCCGCGTGAACAGGCCGGACATCGTCTGCGCCTTGAGGATCGCGCTGCCGTCGTGCACGCCGCTGTGTGCGCGATGCTGTTCGGCGATGCGCGCCGGGCGTCCGCGTGGATTGTCGAGTGCGGCAAACGCTGCGGCGCAGTGCGCGTTCCAGCCGATGGCGTTAAGCGCCGGCAAGTGACCGGGTATTTTCCGCAGCGTGCTCAAACGCGCGCTGTCGCGAGGGGCCGCTCGCGCAGATGCAACGCGCTTTCGGCCCGATGCTGGTAGTCCCGCGCGATCGGCAGCGCGGCGGAATTTTTTGTGAGCTGCATCTGGATGATCATCTGCTTACCGTAGCGGAAGCCGATCTCGCCCGCGATCAGGTAGAACTCCCACATGCGGCAGAAGCGCGCATCGAACATCGTTTCGATCTTCGTGCGGTTCGCGCGGAAACGCGCCTCCCAGTGCAGCAGTGTCTCGGCGTAATGGCGGCGCAGGATTTCGATATCGGTGATCCAGAGCCTGGCGGCTTCGGCGGCGGCGGCGGCTTCGGAAATCGCGGGGACGTGGGCGCCGGGGAAAATGTATTTGCGAAACCACGGCGAGATCGGCCCGGCGCCGCCCATGCGGCCGATGGTGTGCAGCAGCGCCACCCCGTCGTCGGCGAGAAGATCACGCACCTTGTCGAAGAACTCCTGGTGCTGGCTGACGCCGACATGCTCGAACATGCCGATCGAGACGATGCGGTCGAACGGACCCGTCACGTCGCGGTAATCCTTCAGCTCGAAGCGCACGCGGCCGTCGAGGCCGCGCGCCTGCGCGCGTTCGCTTGCGAGTTGATGCTGCTCGGTGGACAGCGTCACGCCCACGACTTCGACATCGGCCACTTCCGCGAGATACATCGCCATGCCGCCCCAGCCGCAGCCGATGTCGAGAATGCGCTGGCCCGGTTTCAGGTCGAGCTTCGCCGCGATGTGACGCAGCTTGTTGCGCTGGGCGACTTCGAGGCTGTCGTCCGGCGTCAGAAAATACGCGCAGGAATAGTGGAGATCATCATCGAGAAAGAGCTTGTAGAGCTCGTTCGAGAGGTCGTAATGATGCGCGACATTGGCACGCGAACGGCCGGCGCTGTTGCGCGGCACCAGCTTGCGCAGGCGCTTGTAGGTATCGCGAACGACCCGCTGCAACGGCTGGCTGCGCAGGTGCTCGCGGTTCAGCGCGAAGATTGTCAGCAAGTCGCGGATCGAGCCTTCCTCGACGCGCAAGCTGCCGTCCATGTAGGCCTCGCCGGCCTTCAGCTCGGGGTTCAGGAACAGCGTTCGATAAAGCTTTGGATCGGTCAGGCGGATCGCGCAGCGCGGGCCGGGTTCGCCCTGATGCACGACCTGCGTACCGTCGGGCGCGATCACCGTCAGGGTGCCGATACGGACAAAGCCGCGAAGCATGCGATCGAGAAGCCGCATCGATGGGTTGCCTGGAATTGAGCATCGGCGCGGATGCGACGTGTGCCGGCATGGTAGCGGTTGCGGCGTGGCAGGCATACGACGGATGGCGCCACGCGCGGTCGGCGGTTCGGTATCCTCGACGCTTCGGGGTCAGCAGGGGGTGGCGACATGATCGTCGTTCCGTTGTACGCCGGACTGCTCGCGTTGTGGTTCGTGTTGTTGAGCGTGCGTGTCATCGGCTGGCGGCAGCGCTCGTGGACCAGCCTCGGCGATGGTGGCGATGCATCGGCGCTGCGCGTGATCCGCGGCCATGCGAACTTCGCCGAGTACGTGCCGCTGGCGCTGGTGCTGCTCGGCTTCCTTGAATTGAGTCACTACTCGTCGCTGCTGCTGCATGCGCTGGGGTTGACGTTGCTGATCGGGCGTCTGCTGCACGGCTATTCGCTGTCGTTCACGCCGGTGTTCGTGCCCGGGCGCGTCATCGGCATGATGCTGACCTGCGCCGTGCTGCTGATAGCCGGGCTGCTCTGCGTTTACCAGGGCGTGCTCGGCTTCCGGCTCCAGTAGCGTGACGCCGGACAAGCCGTTTTCGCCGGCCTGCGAACGCAATCGTGAGCCCATTCTGAGCTTGTTGTGCGAGCACTTTGCGGATCGCCGGCAGGTGCTGGAGATCGGCAGCGGCAGCGGCCAGCACGCAGTGCATTTTGCGGCCGCCTTGCCGCACCTGGTCTGGCAAACCGCTGACCGTGCGCCGTACCTGCCGGGTATCCGGATGTGGCTCGATGAGGCGAGGCTGCCGAACACGCCGCCGCCACTGATTCTCGAGGTGAACGGCGTATGGCCGGCCGCGCGTTACGACGCCGTGTTCAGCGCGAACACCTTGCACATCATGAGTTGGCCGGAGGTCATGTCGACGTTCGAGCGTTTGCCACAGGTATTGACCGAAGACGCGAAGCTCGCGATCTACGGCCCGTTCGCCTACGGCGGCCGGCAGACCAGCGACAGCAATGCCGCGTTCGACGCGAACCTGCGCAGCGGTGGCTCGGCCAGCGGTATCCGCGCTTTCGAGGCGGTTGCCGCACTCGCCGAAAACATCGGCCTGACACTGCTCGAAGACCGCGCGATGCCGGCGAACAATCGTTGCCTGGTCTGGCAGCGAAATCCGGCCCCGCGCGGATGAAAGTCGCTGCCGATACCGGTTGCCCCTGCGGCAGCAGCAAACGCTACGCCGACTGCTGCGCGCCCCTGCACGAGGGTGGCATCGCTGCAACCGCCGTGGCGCTGATGCGGTCGCGCTACAGCGCTTACGTGCTGCGTCGGCATGCGTATGTGCTCGCGACCTGGCACCCGAGCACGCGGCCGGCCGCCATCGAAGCCACGGCCGAAGACAAGGCGACGAAATGGCTGGGTCTTTCGGTGAAGGCGTCTCGCCGCAACGGCGACCACGGCGCGTTCGTCGAATTCGTCGCGCGCTACAAGGTCGGCGGCGGCAGCGCAACGCGGCTGCACGAGATCAGCCGTTTCGCCCGCGAGAACGGGCGCTGGTATTACCTCGATGGCGAAATTTCCTGATCGGGTTTCGCACAGCGCGGTTCCGGGCTTTGCATTTCCCTTGCGCCGCTTCACCCGTTCGAGCGCCGCTCGATGTCGAGCAGCATGGCCCTGATGCCCTTCTCGACCTGACGCGCCATCAGCGGCGTCAGCAGCCCGCCGATCAGCGGAATCTTCACGCGCATCGGCGAAGTCCAGGTCACGGCGGTGCCGTCGGCCTCTTTCGTCAGCCGGATGCTGCCGCCGCGATGCTCCAGCGGCGGCCGCGAGTCGGTGATGAGGTAGTCCATGCGCGTCGGCCGCGTGTACGCGGTGATCTCCTCGCGGAACCAGGCGGGGCCGGCGGTGATCTCGCGGATCGCGCCGACGCCGTTCTTGTTCGGCTTGCCATTCCGTACCAGCAGCGAGTGCTTCACGCCGGGCAGCAAATGATAGTTCGCGTGATCGGCCAGCAGATCGAAGATTTTTTCGATCGGGGCTTTCAGGGTCATCTTGACGACGATGCTGTGCATGGCGGGCGGACTCGTTAGAAAGAGGGACTTCAGGCGGAAACGGCGGCGGGCCGGTCCGGCCGGGAGCAGCGCCAGACGCAGATCATCAGCAGTAACTGGATCACCAGCCGCAGCCACAACAGCACGATAGGGAACTGTGGAAAGCGTTCCGGCACTTGCAGCATATAGAGGTGCACGGGCGTGACGCCGACGATGAGCAATAGCAACCCGATGCCGGCCAGCGGGCGCAGCCTTGGCGACAGCAGCGCGAAAGCGCCGATCAGCTCCGCCGCACCGCTGAAATAGATCGCCGCGAGCGGCAAGGGTACCCAAGGCGGGATGATCTGCAGGAAGAACTGCGGCACGACAAAATGCCCGGTGCCGCCGATGAAGAACCAGAGGAACACGAAGATCAGGCCGGCGCGTCTGGCAGTCGTCATGGGCGGGTCGTAACGTGCGAGATGAAGGCGGGCCAAACGATACCGGTTCGCCGGGCGCGGTGTGGTGGCTGATCGGCGTTATAATAATAATGTCTACGTGTTCAATTGCGAGGTGAATCCCATGTATGAACTGAAAGTGCGGGCGGTCGGCTCTTCGTCCGGCGTGCTGCTGCCGAAGGACCTGTTGACCGAGCTGGGCCTCAAGCAGGGCGATTCGATCTTCGCGACCAAGGGCGCGGATGGCAGCTTCCGGCTGACGCCGTTCGATGACGGGTTTGCCGGGCAGATGAAGGCGGCCGAGGATATTGCCGGTGAGTATCGCGATGTCTTCCGCGCGCTGGCGAAGCGCTGATGAATTTCGTCGACAAGGATGTTGTCCTCTCCATTCACGATTTTCAGCTTGGCGCCCATGGGGGCAGTGCCGGTGTTCGCGACGCTGGACTGCTGGAATCGGCGCTGGCGCGTCCGAAGAACAAACATGCCTATGGCGAAGAGGATGCGTTCTCGCTGGCTGCGTCCTATGCGTTCGGCATCGCACGCAATCATCCTTTCATGGACGGCAACAAGCGCACCGCGCTGCACACTGCGCTGCTTTTCCTGCGGCTGAATGGAATCGAGACGCCAGTGCCGTCGATCGAAATGGTCGAGCGCATGGTCGAACTCGCCGAGGGAAAGTTGGAAGAAGCCGCTTTTGCGGCCTGGCTCGCCGCGCAGCCGCC
>JAYWBB010000007.1:0-2680 GCA_043781855.1 Nevskia sp.
GTCGTGCGGTCGATCATCCGGCCGCTGCAGGCGACGACCAACGCGATCCGGCAGGTCAACGCGGGCGAAATCGAGATCAATCTGCCGCCGATACGCAGCGACGAATTCGGCGATATGGCGGTGGCGCTGCGGCAGTTCCGCGATCAGGCGGAGCGTCTCCGGCGGCTGGCGTATCAGGACCCGCTGACCGGCCTCGGCAACCGTGCGCGGCTGGAGGAAAGCCTGCAGCGGGCGATCGAGCGCTCACGTCACAGCCGCGAGCCGGTGGCGCTGTTCTATGTCGACCTCGACAACTTCCGCGCGGTCAACGACAAGTTCGGCCACAAGGCCGGCGACCGCTATCTGTGCGAGGCGACGTCGCGCCTGCACCGTTTCATGCCCTACGACGCGTTTCTGTGCCGCTACGGCGGCGACAAGTTCACGATCCTCGTCGAGAAACTCGAAGCCGGACCGGCGCTGGAAGCACAATTGCGCGAGCAGGCGGACTGCGTCCTGCGTGGCCTCGGCGAAACCTATCCATTTGGCGATCATCTGCTGAACATGTCGGTTTCAATCGGCATCGCCGTTTTTCCCGGCGACGGCGAAACCGCCGAGCAGATCATCAGCAGTGCCGATGCGGCGATGTATGTCGCCAAGAAGAACGGCCGCAACAACGCCCGTTTCGCTGGCGCCCAGCTGACCAGCAACATGCGCCGCCAGCTTGCGGTCGCCAGCGACATCCGCCGCGGTCTCGAACGCGGCGAGTTCGAACCGTTCTACCAGCCCGTGATCGATGTCGAGCGCGGCCGCGTGGTCGGCGCCGAGGCCCTGCTGCGCTGGCGCCATCCCGAGAACGGCCTGCTGTTGCCCAGCGAGTTCATTCAGGTCGCCGAAGATTCCGGCCTCATCAACCAGCTTGGCGAGCTGTGCCTGATCAAGGCGCACGAACAAGCTCTGGAATGGGCGTCGCGCGACCGCAAGGTGCGGATTGCGGTCAACCTGTCCGTACGCCAGGTTCACGACGGCAAGATTCTGCAAGTCCTGCGCGGCCTGCGCCCTCCGCCCAATGGCCAGCTCGAGCGTCTGATCGATTTCGAGCTGACCGAAAGCGCGCTCCTCGACACCACAGATTACAGTCAGAAAGTGCTCGGCGAAATCAAGAAGCTCGGCTTCCGCATCGGGTTGGACGACTTCGGCACCGGTTACTCCTCGTTCAGTTATCTCCAGCGCCTGCCGATCGACAAGATCAAGATCGACCGCCTGTTCGTAACCAGCATGGGCATCTCGAAGCAGGCGCTTGCGATCGTTTCGGCGACGCTGACGCTGGCCCAGAATCTCGACCTGGGCGTGGTTGCGGAAGGGATCGAAAACGCTGAGCAGATGCGGCAATTGCGCATACTCGGATGCCGGCTTCAACAGGGGTTTTACTTTACCCGCGCGTTGCCGGCGTCGGAATTCGAGGCCTGGGCCAACAATTTCGAGGAGAACGGCATGGCCGCATTGGCCGCCGCTGCCGCAGCCCAACCGCCGCTCAGCCTGTCAACGCTTTAAGTCGCTCGCGCGCTGTCTTGCTGACCAGACGCTCGGGATCGTCACAGGCCCGCTCCCAGATTGAGGCTTCACTCTCCGGCATCAATCGAGCAAGGGCCTCGAATGCCGTCAGGCGGGTACGGCGGCAGGAATGCTGCGCCGAAAGATCGGTCAGCAACTGTCGCGTTTCATCGTTCCCGGCCAGTCCCGCCATGCTGACGATCGCAGTCCGCCTCGAGCCATCCTGAGCTGCCGGAAAGTCGGAAATGGTCCGCGTTTCCATGTCGAAGAAATACTGATCACGCGCGCGCACGTCGGGTTCGTTGATCATGAGGTTCAGCGTAATGCTCAGATCCTCTGGCGGATACTGGATATGTGCGTCTTTGCAGGCGCGGTACAGCATGGCGCAGCCGCCGGCAAAAAGGGTGCGCTCAAGGAAACGAAACTCGACCGGTTCGCCGGATCGGCCTTCGAGCTTTTCACGGTCATACTCGTAAATGTCGGTGAAATAGCCGGGCCCCAGGTAACCGACCGTCATGAAATTGTAGTTGTGATCGTGGGCGACATCGTAGGAGAACTGATCCTGATAAATGCGCCCGGCGGCAATGTCCGCCCGCGAAGGCCAGATGTTCGCGCGCACATAGAAGTCCGGACCCAACCCGATCAGGATCACCTGCGCCGAACCGACCAGGCCCGGTTTGAACTCTTTCTTGACTTGCTTGTTCAGCTCACGCACGACGAGTTCCGGATCGTTGGCCAGCGCGCTCAGCATCGGCGCCGAAGCCGCGACGCTGTCGATATCGCGCACATCGACCTCACGACGGACATAGTCGATGTATTCGTCGACGGTGATTACACGCGTCGTGAGGCAGGGGACCGTCAGCGCCATAAAAATCTCACTCAACCGCTTTCTTTTGCCGTTGCATCAGAGATTTCACCGCCGCCCGCCGCACATGCGGGTGGGGATCATCGACGGCTCTGTTGAGTCGAATGATCGCTTCGCTCGGACTGACTCGCGCGAGATTCTGGATTCCCGCCCAGCGCACGGTGGGATTCGGGTGACTCGCCAGGAACTCGAGCGCTTCGACCGACGAGGGATGCGCCAACCGTCCCAGCAGATGGGCGGCAACCCGCAACCGCGTCGAAACGAGCGTCGAATCGTTGGCTTGCC
>JAYWBB010000008.1:0-55278 GCA_043781855.1 Nevskia sp.
GGCTCGACCAATTTCTGGAAAGCGATCGAGGCCGCCAGCGCAGAGTTCACCAACGAGAAGACCGCGGCTGACGATATCGCCTGGATCAGCTACACCTCCGGCACCACCGGCATGCCGAAAGGCGTGATGCACAGCTTCGACACGATCGGCTGGGCGCCGGAGCCTTCGGTCACACTGTTCGGGCTGGTCGCCGAGGACCGCATGCTGTCGTATCTGCCGCTCAGCCACGTGGTCGAGCGCTGGATCGTCGAGGCGAACTCGGTCCGCTCGGGTTTCCAGATCTATTTCGCCGAGTCGCAGGAGACCTTCCTTGCCGACTTGCGGCGCGCGCGCCCGACCTTCTTCATCTCGGTGCCGCGGCTCTGGCTGAAGTTCCAGCAGGGCGTCTTCGCGAAGGCGCCGAAGGAAAAGCTCGACCGCCTGTTCGCGATCCCGATTTTCGGTCGCCTGGTCAAGAAAAAAATCCTGAAGCAACTCGGCCTCGATACCGTGCGCATGGCCGGCGGCGGCGCCGCACCCATGCCGGCCTCGATGCTTCAGTGGTATCGCAATCTCGGCCTCGACCTGCTCGAAGGCTACGGCATGACCGAAAACTTCGGCGTCTCGCATGGCTCGCGGCCGGGCGAGGGGCGGGTCGGTTACGTCGGCGCGCCGTATCCGGTCGTCGAGCAGCGCATCGAAGCCAATGGCGAGATCATGGTGCGCTCGGTCTGCAACATGATGGGCTACTTCAAGGAGCCGGAAAAAACCCGCGAAACGCTGACAGAAGACGGCTGGCTGCATACCGGCGATTGTGGCGAGATCGACGAAGCCGGCCGACTGAAAATCACCGGCCGGGTCAAGGAAATTTTCAAGACGGCGAAGGGCAAATACGTGGCGCCGGCGCCAATCGAGAGCCGGCTCACCGGGCATCCGAAAATCGAGGCGGTCTGCGTCGCCGGCGCCGGCTACCCGCAGCCGTTCGCGATCGTGATGCTGTCGGCCGACACGCTGCCCGCATTCCACGACGAGGCGCTGCGCGAGCCACTCAACGCCTCGCTCGCGGCGACGCTGAAGCAGGCCAATGCGCAGGCCGATCCGCACGAGCATCTCGACTTCATCGCGGTCGTGCCCGAGCAGTGGACGGTCGAGAGCGGCTTCATCACGCCGACGATGAAGATCAAGCGCGCCACGGTCGAGGCCGCATACAGCAAGTATTTCGACGCATGGGCGGCGCAGCGGAAAAAAGTGGTCTGGCAAATTCGACAGCCTGATCTCGCCTCGCAGTAAAGTAACGTGGGCGCCGCGCGCGATTTTCTATCGTTGTGCAGAACCATGATTTCGTGCGCGGAGCGCACGCCACCGGAAACGACGCTGGCATGAGTGATCTCCCCCGCATCCGCTTTCTCTGCCGCCGCGGCATGAAGGAACTCGACGTGTTGCTCGAGCGCTTTCTGGCCCGCCACTACGAGCAGGCGAAAGCATCAGAACAGCAGTGTTTTCTCGCGTTGCTCCAATGCGAAGACCCCGACGTCTGGGCCTGGATCGTCGGCCAGACGCCACCACCCGCGAAGTTCGCCGATGTCGTCGCCCGCCTTCAACGCAACGCTTGAACTGAGGCTCGTGCCGAGCGTGCGTGCTGTGCGATGCGTGTTTGTGCTGCACGCCGCCGCGATTTCGCTGATGTTTCTCGCGCAGCCGCCAAAGCTCGTGGGACTGGCTCTGGCGCTGCTGCTGCTCGTGTCGTGGCAGCGTCTGCGTCGATCCGCAATTGCCGGTTACGGACCGAAGGCGCTGACGCATCTGATCTGGCATGCCGACTCGGCGGCATGGGCCATCGAGACCTCGAGCGGCGAGCGCGAGGAGGCCGAGTTGCTCGGTAGCAGCGTGGTCTGGCCGTTGCTGATCGTCTTGAACTTCGCACCCAGGAACGGTAAACGCGTAACGCGCGCATTGCTCGGCGACGAGGCCGATGCCGAGGCGATGCGCCGGCTGCGGGCACGGTTGCTGTCGGGCGGATCGGCACTGCCGAAATAGACGGTCGTGGCCGTGTCCGAAAACGGCGAGACTTGATGGGCGCGCGCGCCTAGACTGCGCGCCATGGAACTCAATCTCGACCACTGTTACGAGGCACTCTGCGCACGCGATGCGCGCTTCGACGGCGCGTTCTTCGTGGCCGTGTCGACGACCGGTATCTACTGCCGCCCGGTCTGCCCGGCGCGCACGCCGCGCAAGGATCGCTGCGATTTCTTCCGCAGTCCGGCGGCGGCCGAGCGCGCCGGTTTCCGGCCCTGTCTGCGTTGCCGGCCGGAACTGGCGCCGGGCATGGCGCCGGTCGATGCGGTGCGGCGCGTCGCCGAACTCGCAGCCGCGCGCATCGAGGCCGGGGCGCTGAACGAGGGCGGGCTGGACGCGCTGGCTGCGGAATTCGGCCTGAGTTCGCGGCAGCTCCGGCGGGTCGTCGAAGCCGAATACGGCGTGACGCCGGTCGAGCTCGCGCAGACGCGGCGATTGCTGCTCGCGAAGCAGCTGCTGACCGAGTCACAACTGCCGGTCGCGGAGATTGCGTTCGCGAGTGGCTTCGCGAGTCTGCGTCGCTTCAATCACCTGTTCCGCACGCGCTATGACCTTAGCCCGGGTGCCTTGCGGCGTCGTGGCAACGAAGCCGCGAGCGATGATCGAATCCGGCTGAAGCTCGGGTATCGACCCCCGCTGGACTGGCCGCATCTGCTCGGCTTTCTGGCCGGGCGGGGCGCGGAGGGTGTCGAGGCGATGCGCGATGGCCGCTACCTGCGCACGGTTCGTCTCGGTGCGGCGAAAGGCTGGGTTGCGGTCTCGCCAAGAAAGGCCGAATCAGCGTTGAACGTTGAACTCTCGCCGTCGCTGCTGCCCGTGCTGACGCCACTGCTCGCGCGCTTGCGCGCGTTGTTCGATCTCGATGCGCAACCGGACGCGATCGCAGCACATCTCGCACTCGATCCGAGACTGGCAGCGCTGCTCGCGCGCACGCGGGGCCTGCGCGTGCCGGGCGCGTTCGATGGTTTCGAGCTGACCCTGCGCGCGATCCTCGGCCAGCAGGTCACGGTGCGCGCGGCAACGACACTGTTCGGCCGCTTCGCCGCGAAGTTTGGCGAGCGGATCACGACACCGTGGCTCGAGCTGACGCATCTGAGCCCCGAGGCCGCGCGCATCGCCGAAGCGCCGTTACAGACCTTGATCGATCTCGGACTGACGACGCGGCGTGCGCAGACAATTCTTCATGTGGCGCAGGCCACCGTCGACGGCTCGCTGCGCTTGCAGGCCAGTGTCGATGGCGATGGCGTGCTCGCGCGCTTCAAGGAAATTCCCGGCATCGGCGACTGGACCGCAAGTTACGTCGCCATGCGCGTGCTGCGCCTGCCGGACGCGTTTCCGCACGGCGATCTCGCGCTGTGCAAAGCCCTCGGCAGCGTCAAGCCGCGCGAGGCGCTGGCACTTTCCGAACGCTGGCGACCCTGGCGCGCGTACGCGGCACTGCATCTCTGGAACGGTCTGAATCAAGGAGGCGGGTGATGAATATCGTGAACGCGACGACATGCTGGTGCACGATTCCGAGTCCGATTGGCGACCTGTTCCTCGCCGGCGACGGCGAACGACTCACGGCGCTATACATGGACAGCCACGACGGCTGGCCGAAAGAGCGCGGTACGTGGCGGCGCGACGACGCGCCGTTCAAAGCTGTTCGCATGCAGCTCAATGCCTATTTCACCGGCCGCCTGCAGGTCTTCGATCTGCCGCTGGCGGCAACCGGCACCGCGTTCCAGCAAACCGTCTGGCAGGCGCTCGCGGCGATTCCCTATGGCGTGACGATCAGCTACGGCGAACTGGCGCGGCGCATCGGCAATCCGAACGCGTCCCGCGCCGTGGGCCTCGCGAACGGCTGCAATCCGCTGTCGATTGTCGTGCCCTGCCATCGCGTGATCGGCGCCAACGGATCGCTGACAGGCTACGGCGGCGGGTTGGAGCGCAAGCAGTGGCTGCTGCGGCATGAAGGTGCGCTACTGGTTTGAGGGCAGCGGTCGTCTCCGAACCAGACGGGCGGTGTCGGACTGATGTGAAATGCATCACGGACGGCACCGTGGTGACGGCGTTAGGCTCATACGGACGTGGGAGTCGGGGGGTGCCATGGCGTCGATATCGAAGTATTTCTCGCTTGAAGATCTGTCCTGGTCCGACACCGCCGCGCGCAACCGGATCGACAACATGCCAAAGGATCAAGCGGTCATTGATGCCTTGACCGCCCTTGCGTCGAGCGTGCTCGATCCAATCCGCGCGCATTATGGTGTGGCCTTGCGCCCGAACTCGGGCTTCCGCTGCCGCGCGCTCGAAGAGGCGATCTACTACAAGCAGGTTGCGAGAATGCGCGCCCGCGGCGGCAAGCTCGAAGTCGACAAATGGTTCGAGAAAAAACAGCACCCGCGTGGGCTGGCTGCGGACATCGAAGTGCCGGGCGTTGCCAACCGCGCGCTGTACGAATGGATTGCCGGAAATCTGGACTTCGATCAACTCATCCTCGAAGGCGTCACCCAGCCCACTGATCCGAATTCCGGGTGGGTACATGTCTCGTTCAACGCCGCCGGCAATCGGCACATGAAATTCGAGATGCCGGAGACGGGCCTGTGAACGCCTTCAATAGGTCTTGTAGGAAAGGAACTTGCCGCTCATGACGATGTTGACACGATCCCCCTTGGGATCGGCTTCGCGTGTCAGGTCCATCTTGAAGTCGATCGCGCTCATGATGCCGTCGCCGAATTCTTCATGGATCAGTTCCTTGAACGTCGTGCCGTAGACGCTGACGAGTTCGTGGAAGCGGTAGATCAACGGATCAGTCGGGACCGCCGTCGGCAGCGAGCCCTTGTACGGCACGACCTGCAGCCAGGCGATGTCGTTCTCGTCGAGCCCGAAGATCTTGCCGACGGTTTTCGCCTGTTTCGCATCGAGCGTCATCTGGCCGAGGCAGGCGGCCGTCGTCCATTCCTTGCTCAGGCCGACTTTCTTGGCGACATCGGCCCACTTGATGCCTTTGGCAACCTTGGCTTCGACGATCTTGCGCGTGACATCGCTGCGATTCATTTCGGGACTCCTTGGCTTGGGTTTACGCTCGCGGGTCACCGGCCTCTCTGCAAACTGGAAACGAACAACTGGAAATTGCGGTCAGGCCGCAACCGGATGGCCCTGCCGCTCGTGCAGGAAGCGCAGGATTTCGGCGCGGTAGTGGTTGTAGTCGGTATTGTCGGCCAGCGCGATGCGATGACGCGGCCGCGGCAGCGTCACCGTCGACGTCTGGCCGACTGTCGCCGCCGGTCCGTTGGTCATCATCACGATCTTGTCCGAGAGCAAAACCGCCTCGTCGACATCGTGTGTGACCATCACGACTGTGCTTTGCGTGCGCTGCTGGATTTCCATCAGCGAATCCTGGAGGTTCGCGCGCGTCAGCGCATCGAGCGCGCCGAAGGGTTCGTCCATCAAGAGCACCTTCGGCTCCATCGCCAGCGCACGGGCAATGCCGACGCGCTGCTTCATGCCGCCGGAGATTTCGTTAGGGCGCTTGTCGGCGGCGTGCTTGAGGCCCACGAGCTCGATGGCCGCCGCCGTGCGTTCCTTCAGTTTCGCCTTGTTCTCGGTCGCGCCGAACACGCGCTCGACGGCGAGATAGACATTTCCGGAGCAGGTCAGCCAGGGCAGGAGCGAGTGGTTCTGGAACACCACTGCGCGCTCCGGGCTCGGGCCGTCGATCTGCTTGCCATTCAGGACCACCCCGCCAAGGCTGGCCTCGACGAGGCCGGCGATGAGATTCAGCACAGTGGATTTGCCGCAGCCGGAATGCCCGATGATCGAGACGAACTCGCCTTGCGCGACGTCGATGTCGACATTGCGACAGGCGATGAATGGACCCTTCCTGGTCTTGAATTCGATCGTTGCGTGATCGACTTGCAGGTAAGTGGGCATGGTCAGTTCTTTCTGTAGTCGTAGCGATTGGCGATTGTCGTCATGCCCTGTTCGAGCAGCAGGCCGACGGCGCCGATCACGAGAATGGCGACGATGATATGTTCCATGACCAGGTTGTTCCATTCATCCCACAGCCAGAAGCCGATGCCGACACCGCCGGTCAGCATCTCGCTCGCGACGATCGCCAGCCAGGCGATGCCGAGTGCGAGCTTTGCACCCGTCAGTACGTAGGGAATCGACGCTGGCAGCAGGATTTTCGTGAACACCTTCCACTCGGAAAGCCGCAGCACGCGCGCGACATTCAGATAGTCCTGCGGCACGCTGGCGACACCGAGCGCGGTGTTGATGATCATCGGCCAGATCGAGCAGATGAAGATCACGAAGACCGCCGCCGGCCCGGCCGCCTTGAACACCGCGAGGCCGATCGGCAGCCAGGCGAGTGGAGACACCGGCCGCAGCAGGCTGATGATCGGCGTGGCCGCCTTGTTGATGACGGCGAAGCGACCCAGCACGAAGCCGAACGGAATGCCGATGACCGCAGCGAGGCCAAAGCCCTTGGCAACTCTCCACATCGAGCCGAGTAAATTCCAGCCGATACCCTGGTCGTTCGGACCCTTGATGTAGAACGGGTGCGCGAACAGCGCAAGCGCCGAGGCGCCGGTCTTCGTCGGGCCGGGCAGCGTACCCTTCGAGAGTGCGGCGACCACGGTCCAGATCATCAAAAGGACCAGAATGCCGGTCAGCGGCGGGGCGACGTTGAGTGCCAACATGGTCAGGCCCTGAAACTGCGGGGTCGGTGCTGCAGCTTTGGCGACGCGCTCATCAGCCGCCGTCGAGGCCGATGCGGCCGACACGGCGATGCGGGTGGCATCCCCGTCCTTCGTCGCCATCGCGGTCTCTTGCTGCCGTTCGTCGTTCACTCGCGCCAGTCTCAGCCTCGCGGGCACCGGCTCGTCTCCGGTCGTCGCATGCTCAGGCCCTGATCTTGAAACCCTTGACGTAGTCGGCCGGCTTCGCCGGATCCCAAACGGTGCCGTCGAACAGCGTCTCGGTCTTCAGCGGGCTGGCCGGCACGCTGATGCCGAGGCCCTTCGCGGCCTCGGTATAGATCTCGACCTGGTTGATTTGCTTCGCGACGGCGAGGTAGTCGACCTCGTTCTTGATCAGACCCCAGCGCTTGTGCTGCGTCAGGAACCACATGCCGTGCGAGTAGTACGGGAACGTGACCTCGCCATCGCCGAAGAACTTCATGTAGTTCTCGTCCTTCCACTTCTTGCCGAGGCCATCCTCGTCGTTGCCGAGGAAGCGGCCGAGCACGACTTCGGTCGGCGCGTTGACGTAGGACTTGTCGGCAATCGTCTCGGCGACTTTCTGGCGGTTCGCAAGTGTGTCGATGTACTTCGACGCTTCGAGCACGGCCATCAGCATCGCGCGCGTGGTGTTCGGGTATTTGGTCACGAATTCCTTCGTGGTGCCGAGCACCTTCTCGGGATGATCTTTCCAGATGCCTTGCGTGGTGGTCGTGGTGAAGCCGATCTTGTCGAAGATCGCACGCGCGCCCCAGGGCTCGCCGACGCAGAAGCCGTCCATGTTGCCGACGCGCATATTGGCGACCATCTGCGGCGGCGGCACGACGATGGTCTTCGCGTCCTTGAACGGATCGATGCCGTTCGCCGCCAGCCAGTAATACAGCCACATCGCGTGCGTGCCGGTCGGGAAGGTCTGCGCGAAGGTATATTCGCGCTCCTTTTTGTCGATCAGTTTCTTGAGTGAGGCGCCATCGGTCGCGCCCTTGTCCCTGAGCTGGTTCGAGAGCGTGATGGCCTGGCCGTTATGGTTGATGTTCATCAGCACGGCCATGTCCTTCTGCTGACCCGTGAGGCCCAGATGCACGCCGTAGATCAGGCCGTACAAAACATGAGCGGCATCGAGCTGGCCGAGTACCAGCTTGTCGCGCACGGCCGCCCAGCTCGCTTCTTTCGAGACGGTGACGTTGAGGCCGTACTTCTTGAACAGGCCGAGCTCGCTGGCCATGACCACACTGGCGCAGTCGGTCAATGGAATGAAGCCGATCGTGAGATCGGTCTTCTCGGGCTTGCCCGCGTCGCCGCGCGCCGTGCCGCTCATCCAGGCCGCAGCCGTCGCGGGCGGCAACGCCGCCGGCGACGGCTGCGGCCTGCTTGATGAAAGTGCGACGTGTGCTGCCTTGATTCGATGCATGGTCGGTCATGAGATTTTCCGGAGAGCTAATTCTTTGCAAAGGAGATGCCGGATCAGGCCTGCCGCCGGTCAGAGCAGCGAGCCAGAACCGCGAGCCAGAACCGCCAGTCAAAACTGATAGTCGAGTTCGACCCAGAATTTCTTGGTGTCGACCGCGAATTTGTCGGCGAAGTAGTCGGCGTACTTGACCAGCGCGGTCAGTCCCTTGACCACGGGCCGTGAGGCCTGTATGTCGATCTCCGTGCCGTAGTGCAGGCCGCCGGTATCGGCCTTGAAGTCGTGGTAGTCGGCACTCAGGGATACTTTCTCGACCTTCGTGCCGAGGCTGCCGTAGATGTCGCGGATGCCGGTGTTTGGCGTGTTCAGGAACAGGTCGGCCGTGCCCTGGAAGATGTGCAACGTGGCCAGCGGCGTCTGGAAGCCGTAGGTGCCGGCGCTGTTGGCGCCAAGGACTTCATAGCCAAATTTGCCGGTGACGCCGAACGCCGTGACGGCGGGCTCGATCAGGTAATACTCGGCGTCGACGAGGCCCGGCGAATCGGCGTACCGCTGCTGTTTCGCGTATTCGCCGGCATACGAGATCGTCACCGGCCCGACCGGGAATGCGCCGGTCACGCGGCCACCGAAGGTTTCCGTATCGCGCCGTGTGGCGACGTTCTGCTTGAAGTCGAGCAGATAGGCATAACCGACGACGTTGAGCCATTTCGCATAGGCATAGTTCGCGTTGATCAGATGCCCGCGCACCGCGAAGTCCGTGTAGAAGACGTTGTTGACGTTGCTGATGTAGGTGTAGTTCAGCGTCGACTTCGGCAGCAGCCACGAGGTCACGAGGTTGTAGCCATCGTAGGTCTGTTCGGCGTCGCGCCAGCCGACATTGCCGATGAAGCGGTCGTTGTCGAGCTTGATGCGCTGGCGGCCGAGCTTGATGACCGTCTTCGGCAAGCCGGCGTAGCGAAGGAACGCCTGGTTCAGGCGCGTGTCCTGCGGATCGGCAACCACCGACTGATTGGTTTTGCCGTTGACGGTCGAGTTGTAGTCCTGGTTGAAAAACGCGGCGGTACCTTCGTACTCGCCGTAGAGATCGAAGTCGTTCCACTTGCCGGTGTCGTAGCCGATGCGTGCTCGAAACGTCGTGGCGTAGGCATTGTGCAATGCGCTCTGCTGGTCGACGTTCTCGTAGCGCAGGCGCAGGTCGAGACTCGGCGTGCCGCCGGAGAACGCGTAGGGCAGCGTGTCGAGCGCGTCGGCGAATGCCGCGATCGGCAGCAGCGTCGCCAGCGCCAGAAGGTTCGAAGTCATTTTGAGTTTGCTAGCCATCGTGTTTCGCGTATTGCCCCCGTGCTCGTTACGCCAAATAAAAAAGGCGTCCACCGTGCGGGTAAGAGCACGCTGGACGCCTTTGTCGGATATCGGTTTTCCAGTGCTGCATCGCCACCCGTCGTTGGGTGCATCGGTCCAACTGATGCTGGGCGTGCTGCTGGATGAGCCTAAGCAATGCCCGTGCCAAACCCCCGCGAGGTGGATGTTGCGAGCAGACTGCGCGCGACATCGGCCAGGCGCTGCCCACGGTCCATCGCGAGTTTGCGCAGCGTCTGATAGGCCAGCCGTTCACTCATGCCCTCCTGCTCCATCAGCAGGCATTTCACGCTGTCGATGCAGCGCCGGTCGGCGAATGCGCTCTGTGTCTGTTCGAGCTCGGCTTGCAACAGACGCTGGCAACGGAAGTGAACCATCGAGACTTCGATCAACGACCGCACCAGCGCCGACGACATGCCTTCGACGACATAGGCGCTGATGCCCAGTTGCGCGGCATTGCGCACCAGGTCGGTGCCGCCACGGTCGCTGAGCATCACGATGGGTCTTGGAAATTTGCGGCCGACTGTGGCCAGGCCTTCGAGCGTGTCGCGCGTCGGCGATTCCGAGTCGATGATGATCGCGTCCGGTTGCAGCTCGCTGATACGGCGATGCACCGGGCCGTTTTCGGGCACGACATCGAGCACTTCAAAACCGGCGTCGGCGAGCGCACCTTCGAGACGCGCCGTTCGCTCGGACCGGGCGTCGATGATGACGAGACGGATAGCCACGCTCAAACGATGCCCTTGATGTTCGCCTTCTCGATCATCTCTGCAGCCAGTTCCGCGAGCTTCAGGCCGCGCGCCATGGCGCCGCGGCGCAGGCGGTGATAGGCCTCGTGCTCGGTCAGGCCCTGTGTTTCCATCAGCCGGCATTTCGCCTGGTCGATCGTGCGTCGTTCGTGCAGGGTGCGCTGTGTCTGTTCGAGTTCGGCGTAGAGCATGCGCCGCGTGTCGAAGTGCGCGATCGCGACTTCGATCAGCGAGCGGATCATCGGTGCCGAGACGCCGTCGATGACATAGGCGCTGACGCCGATCTGTGCCGCCGAGCGCACCAGTTCGTTGTCCTGCGCTTGCTCGCTGAGCAGCACGATCGGCCTCGGGAAACGATCGCTGATCGAGGCCAGACCTTCGAGCGTGTCGCGTGTCGGCGATTCCGAGTCGATCAGGATCGCGTCGGGTTTCAGTTCCTCTACGCGACGATGCACGTCGCCTGATTCCGGGACGACATCGAGCACGATGAAGCCGGATTCGGCGAGCGCCGTTTCCAGCCGCAGGCTGCGCTCGCTGCGGGCATCGATGATCAGGACGCGGATGGACATGCTTGTCGACAATGCGGAACCCGGACCCGGGTCTGTGTGCAAGCCATACCGCAAAGACTATGCCGCGCGCTTGCGGCGAAAGCGTGTGATCGATCGATGGACACTCCATAGGCGATCAAATGCCGCTTCGCGTGCAGCGGGCACGGAAGCGTGCAGCGCCACGCACCAGCCCGGTGCGAGCGTCGGGATTTTCCTCGCATTCGATGATCGAAAGCCACGTCCCTGAAGGGTCTTAGCCAATGGCACGGTGGTTGCCTGAAACCATTTCGAGTTCCTTGTTCCGGTGCGCGCTCAACGTCGGGTCGCGCGGTTTCAACCCGGCAGCAAGGGGCGAGTATTCGTTCGAGACGACCAACGCGGGTTGTCTGCGAAAGCCGCGAGCGGGCTGGTGCTGCGGCAGTTCCCAAGAGACCCGACACGATGACCACAGCAGTCAAGGCGAACCGGATCGACCTGTTCTCGCTCGCCACTCCGCAGATGCGCGCATTTCATCTCACCTGGCTGGCGTTCTTCGTCAGCTTCTTCGCCTGGTTCGCGCTGGCCCCCCTGATGCCGGTGATCAAGGGCGAGTTCGGCCTGAGCATGGGCCAGCTCGCGAACATCAACATCGCAGCGGTCGGTATCACGATCCTGGTGCGCCTGGTCATCGGCCCGATGTGCGATCGCTACGGCCCGCGCAAGACCTATACCGCGCTACTCGTGTTGGGCGCGCTGCCCGTGATCGGCATCGCCTTCGCGAAGAGCTACGAGGCGTTCCTGTTCTTCCGCTTGCTGATCGGCGCGATCGGCGCGAGCTTCGTGATCACGCAGTACCACACCTCGGTGATGTTCGCGCCGAATGTGGTCGGTACCGCGAACGCCGCAGCTGCGGGCTGGGGCAACTCCGGCGGCGGCGCGGCGCAGGCGCTGATGCCGCTGGTATTCGCGGCGGTGTTGAGCTTCGGTGTCGAGAAGACACTCGGCTGGCGCATGGCGATGGTCGTGCCGGGCGTGCTGATGCTGATCGTCGCCGCGCTCTACTGGCGCTACACGCAGGATTGCCCGCAAGGCAACTACAAGGAATTGCGTGCGCAGGGCGTCGCCATCGAGAGCGGCAAGAAAAGTGGTTGGGCCGTATTCAAGACCGCGATGCGCAACTACCGCGTCTGGATGCTGTTCATGACCTACGGCGCCTGCTTCGGCATCGAGCTGTTCGTGCATGGTGTTGCGGCCACGTATTACGTCGACCGCTTCAAGCTCGATCTCGCCAGCGCCGGTCTTGCCGCCGGCAGCTTCGGACTGCTCGCCTTGTTCGCGCGCGCGCTCGGCGGCATCGCCTCGGATCGCGTCGCCAAGCTGCGCGGACTCGATGCGCGCACGCTGCTGCTGTTCGTGCTGATGCTCGGCGAGGGCATCGGCCTGCTCTGGTTCTCGACGACGCAGACCGCAACGGCCGCGATCGTCGCGATGCTCGGCTTCGGCCTGTTCACGCACATGGCCTGCGGCGCGACTTATGCGCTGGTGCCGTTCATCGATCGCGGCGCGCTCGGCGGCGTCGGCGGAATCATCGGCGCCGGCGGCAACGTCGGCGCAGTCGCAGCAGGTTTCCTGCTGAAAGGCGTCGGCGACGTCCAGCGCTGCTTCGCGATTCTCGGCGTGTTCGTCATCGCCACTTCGCTCTGCGCGATTGCGGTGCGCTTCAGCGCCGAGCACAAGGCGCGTGAAGAGGCGCTGTACCGGCAGGCGCTCGGCGATCGGCGTGGCGCGTCCGAAGGCGCCGCGGTGGCTGCATAAGGTACGACTGCCATGAACTCCGGACCCATGAACAAGCAGCGCATCGTCATCATTGGCAACGGCATGGTTGGCCACAAGCTGGTCGAAGCCCTCGTTGAAGCCGGGATCGGCGCGACCAGCGAAATCGTCGTGCTCGGCGAGGAGCCGCGCGCCGCCTACGACCGCGTCCATCTCTCGGAATTTTTCTCGGGCAAGACGGCTGACGATCTCTCGCTGGTCACGCCGGGCTTCTATGCGCAGCCGGGCCTCGAACTGCGGCTTGGCGCGCGCGCCATTTCGATTGACCGCGAGACCCGGCAGGTCGTGCTCGCCGACGGCGCCTGCGTGCCCTACGACCGGCTGGTGCTGGCCACTGGCTCGTATCCATTCGTGCCGCCGCTGCCAGGCCGTGATCGACCGGGCTGCTTCGTCTATCGCACGATCGAAGACCTCGAGGCGATGACCGCCTGGGGTGCGCAGTCGAAGAGCGGTGTCGTGATCGGCGGCGGCCTGCTCGGCCTCGAATGCGCGAAGGCGCTGAAGGACATGAACCTCGCCACGCACGTGGTCGAGTTCGCGCCGCGTCTCATGGCGGTGCAGGTCGACGACGGCGGCGGCCGCGTGCTGCGCCGGAAGATCGAGGAACTCGGGCTGACGGTACACACGCAGAAGAATACGGTCGAAATCGTCGATGGTGACGCGGGCACGCACCGCATGAAGTTCGCCGATGGCAGCCATCTCGACACCGACATGATCGTGTTCTCCGCCGGCATCCGGCCGCGCGACGAACTGGCGCGCGGTTGCGGGCTCGGCGTTGGCGAGCGCGGCGGCATCATCATCGACGATGCCTGCCGCACGAACGACGACAGCATCTACGCGATCGGTGAATGCGCGCTGCATGGCGGGCGCGTCTACGGCCTCGTCGCACCGGGCTACGAGATGGCGCGTGTCGTCGCGGCACAGCTGCTGTTCTCCCTCTCCCTCCGGGAGAGGGCCGGGGTGAGGGACTCGCAACCTGGGGCCGAGCTATCAGGCTCTGAAACGTCCTCTCCCCCAGCCCCTCTCCCGGGGGGAGAGGGGAGCAATTCTTCGCGCTTCAGCGGCGCCGACATGAGCACCAAGCTCAAGCTGCTCGGTGTCGATGTCGCCTCGATCGGCGATGCCCATGCCAGCACGCCCGGCGCGAAAGCGTTCGCGTTCGTCGACGAGGTCAAGCAGATCTACAAGAAGCTGGTCGTCAGTGCCGATAACAAGACCGTGCTCGGCGCGGTGCTGGTCGGTGAGGCCGACGATTACGGCACGCTGTTGACGATGATGCTGAACGCGATCCCGCTGCCGGAACGGCCGGAGGCACTGATCCTGCCGTCGCTCGATGGCGCGACAAAGCCGGGCCTCGGCATCGGCTCGCTGCCGGCCAGCGCGCAGGTCTGCTCCTGCAACAACGTCTCCAAGGGCGCGCTCTGCACCGCGATCGATCAGGGCTGCACCACACTGGGCGCGCTGAAGACCGCGACCAAGGCAGCGACCAGCTGCGGCGGCTGCGGGCCGCTGGTCACGCAGATCCTGAAGCACGAACTTAAGGCGCGCGGCGTGGCGGTCAGCAATCACCTCTGCGAACACTTCGCGTACTCGCGCCAGGAGCTGTTTCACCTGGTCAAGCTCGGCAAGATCAAGTCCTTCGACGATCTCGTGGCGAAGCACGGCCACGGACGCGGCTGCGATATCTGCAAGCCGACGGCGGCGTCGATCTTCGCCTCGGTCTGGAACGAGCATGTGCTGAAGCCGCGTCACGCGAAGTTGCAGGACTCGAACGACTACTACCTCGCCAATCTCCAGAAGGACGGCACCTACTCGGTGGTGCCGCGCGTGCCGGGTGGCGAGATCACGCCGGACAAGCTGATCGCGCTCGGTGTCGTCGCGAAGAAATACGGGCTTTACACCAAGATCACCGGGGGCCAGCGCGTCGATCTGTTCGGTGCGCAGGTGCATCAGCTGCCACCGATCTGGAAGGAGCTGATCGACGCCGGCTTCGAGAGCGGTCATGCCTACGGCAAGGCGCTGCGCACGGTGAAGTCCTGCGTCGGCTCGACCTGGTGCCGCTACGGCGTGCAGGATTCGGTCGGCCTCGCGATCGAGCTCGAAGAGCGCTATCGCGGCATCCGCTCGCCGCACAAGATCAAGTTCGGCGTGTCCGGTTGCACGCGCGAATGCGCCGAGGCGCAGAGCAAGGACTTCGGCCTGATCGCGACCGAGAACGGCTGGAATCTCTATGTCGCCGGCAACGGGGGCATGAAGCCGCGCCACGCCGATCTGTTCGCGGGCGATCTCGACAAGCCGACACTCATCAAGTACATCGACCGCCTGATGATGTTCTATGTGCGCACGGCCGATCGCCTGCAACGTACGAGTGTGTGGCTCGAAAATCTCGAAGGCGGGCTCGACTACCTGCGGAAAGTTGTCATCGAAGACTCGCTGAATATCGGCGCGGAACTGGAAGCCGAGCTGCTGCATCTGGTCGCGACCTACGAGTGCGAATGGAAGAAGGCGATCAACGATCCGCAGACGCTCAAGCGCTTCCGCACCTTCGTGAACTCCGACAAGGCCGACGAAAATGTAGTGTTCGTGCAGGAACGTGGGCAGGCACGGCCGGCGACGGATGAAGAACGCGTGGCCGCCGGGGTCGCGGCATGAGCGGAACCTGGCGCACGATTTGCGCGCTTGAGGAAATCCTGCCGGACACCGGCGTGGCCGCACTGCTGGGCGGCGAGCAGGTAGCGATCTTCCGTCTCGGCGAAAGCGAGACCGTGCACGCGATCGGCAACCGCGATCCGTTCAGCGGCGCCAACGTGCTCGCGCGCGGCATCACCGGCGATCTCGGCGGCGTGAGCGTCGTCGCCTCGCCGGTCTACAAACAGCACTTCAGTCTCGCAACCGGCATCTGTCTCGAAGACGCGGACGTGTCGGTGCCACTGTATCCAGCGCGCGTGTTCAACGGCGCCGTACAGGTTTGCCTGACGGTAAGGGCCGAGGCCGCGCCACCGCGCCAGCGTCTGGTCATGATCGGTAACGGCATGGCCGGCATGCGCGTGATCGAGGAGCTGCTGCGCATCGCGCCGGATGCCTACGACATCACCGTGTTCGGCGCTGAAGCCGTCGGCAATTACAATCGCATTCTGCTTTCGCCGGTACTGGCCGGCGAGAAGACGATGGACGAGATCATGCTGCACGCGCCGGAGTGGTACGCCGAGGCCGGTATCACGCTGCACCTCGGCGAGCCCGTCACTGCGATCGATCGTATCCGCCGCACCGTGACCTCGGCCGCCGGCCGTATGGTCGGCTACGACCGCCTGCTGATCGCCGCCGGTTCGAGCGCGAATCGCCTGCCGATTCCCGGTGCGCATCTGCCCGGCGTGCTTGCGTTCCGTGATGTCCGCGACGTGCGCGAAATGCAGGCCGCCGCACTCGGCCAGGGTCAGGCCGTCGTCATCGGCGGCGGCCTGCTCGGCCTCGAAGCGGCAGCGGGTCTCAATACGCAGGGCATGCAGGTCACCGTAGTACATGGGGTCGAGGTGCTGATGGAACGCCAGCTCGACGCCTATGCGGCGGGCCTGCTGCGGCGCTCGCTGGAAGCACTCGGCATCCGCTTCATGATGAACGCGATGACCACCGAAATCCTCGGCGATGAAATGGCCGACGGCGGCCGCGTGCGCGGCCTGCGCATGAAGATGGGTTCTGGCGGCGACCGCGAAATTCCGGCCGACCTAGTCGTGATGACTGCCGGCATCCGCCCGAACATCGAGCTGGCGAAAGCGGCCGGACTGCAATGCGGCCACGGCATCATCGTCGACGACACGATGCAGACCTACGACCCGCGCGTCTATGCCGTCGGCGAATGCGTGCAGCATCGCTCGCGCGTCTACGGGCTGGTGGCGCCGCTGTGGGAACAGGCGCGCGTCTGCGCCGCACACCTCGCCGGCGCCGGGCATCTGCGTTATCCCGGCTCGGTGGTCGCAACCCGGCTCAAGGTCACCGGCATCGATCTCTATTCGGCCGGCGCGCTGCATCAGGAGCCGGATACCGACGAACTCGTGCTGCGCGATCCCGACTCGGGCATCTACAAGCGCATCCTGCTGCGCGACAACCGGATTCGTGGCGTGCTGCTGTTCGGTGATGCCAGCGATGCGGCCTGGTACCAGCAGCTCATGGAAACCGGCGCCGACGTGAGCAGGTTCCGTGACCTGCTGCTGTTCGGGCCGGCGCATGCCGACGGCCTCGACAAAGCCGCCTGATGTCGCCATTTTTCCGCTGCCGACCATGAGTGCTGACGGCGCCGAAGGCTTGACCCGGACGACCTGTCCGTACTGCGGCGTGGGCTGTGGTGTATTGGCGCGGGCGCTGCCCGACGGCACGGTGGCGATCAGCGGCGATGCGTTGCATCCGGCGAATTTCGGGCGACTCTGCTCGAAGGGTTCGGCGCTCGGCGAGACGGTTTCGCTTGAGGGGCGGTTGCTGTATCCCGTGCAGCGCGATGCCGACGGCGAGCGTCGTGCGAGCTGGGATGAGGCACTCGACCACGTCGCCGGCAAGTTCAAATCCATCATCGCCGAGCACGGCCCGGAAGCGGTCGCGCTTTATGTCTCGGGCCAGCTGTTGACCGAGGACTACTACGTTGCGAACAAGTTGGTGAAGGGCTGGCTCGGAACCGCCAACATCGACACCAATTCGCGGCTCTGCATGTCCTCCGCCGTGGCCGGTCACGTGCGCGCATTCGGCGAGGACGTGGTGCCGTGCAGCTACGAAGACCTGGAGACCGCCGACCTGATCGTGCTCGTCGGCAGCAATCTCGCCTGGTGCCATCCCGTGCTGTATCAGCGCATTCTCGCGGCGCGCGAGCAACGGCCGGAGATGAAGCTCGTCGTCGTCGATCCGCGCCGCACGCCGACCTGCGAGATCGCCGATCTGCATCTGGGCTTGCGCGCCGGCAGCGATGTCGCGCTGTTCAATGGCTTGCTTGCCTACCTGCATGGCGGCTCCACAATCGATCGCGCCTTCGTGACGGCGCGCACGCGCGGGCTTGATGCCGCACTCGCCGCTGTCCGCGAGCCCAGCCTCGAGGAAACGGCCGACGCCTGTGGTCTCACCACCGAATCGCTCGCAGAATTCTTTGCGCTGTTCGCGCGCACCGAGCGGGTTGTGACCGCCTTCTCGATGGGCGTCAACCAGTCGTCGAGCGGCACCGACAAGGTCAACGCGATCATCAACTGCCACCTGCTGACCGGGCGTATCGGCAAGCCGGGCATGGGGCCGTTCTCGATCACCGGCCAGCCGAATGCGATGGGAGGACGCGAGGTCGGCGGCCTCGCCAACATGCTCGCGGCCCATCTGAAGATCGAAGACCCCGATCATCGTGCGCTGGTGCAGCGCTTCTGGAAGAGCCCGCGCATCGCGACGAAGGCCGGCCTCAAGGCGGTCGAACTGTTCGCGGCGATCGGTCGCGGCGAAGTCAAGGCGGTCTGGATCATCGGCACCAATCCCGTCGTCAGCATGCCGAACGCCGATGCGGTGCGCGAAGCGCTGGGTCGCTGTGAACTGGTCGTGGTTTCCGACTGCGTCGCCGACACCGACACGGCGCAGCTCGCCCATGTCCTGCTGCCGGCCGCCGCCTGGGGCGAGAAGAGCGGCACCGTGACCAATAGCGAGCGGCGTATCTCGCGCCAGCGGCCGTTCCTGCCGATGCCCGGCGAAGCGAAGCCGGATTGGTGGGCGCTCTGCGAATTCGCGAAACGCATGGGCTGGGACGAAGGCTTCGGCTTCACATCGGCGGCCGAGATTTTCGTCGAACATGCGCGGCTGTCGGCGTTCGGAAACAGCGACGACAACCCGGCAGGCGAGCGGACGCCGGGAAGCGCGCCGGTGTTTCGAGCCTTCAATCTCGCGGGGCTCAGCGCACTCGATGAAGCCGGTTACGACGCGCTGACGCCGTCGCGCTGGCCGGTCACTGCGCGCACAGCATTGGCCGTCACGGATTCGCGATTTCCCGTTCGCGCGCGCCTCGCGTTCGTCGCCACACCGGCGCGCCACCCGGTCCATGCGCCCGATGCTGAATTCCCGCTCGTGCTCAACACCGGCCGCGTCCGCGATCATTGGCACACGATGACGCGCACCGGCCGCGCGCCGCGCCTGGCCAATCACACCGCCGCACCCTTCGTGGCCCTGCATGCCGATGACGCCGCGACCGCCGGCGTTGTCGATGGCGGGCTGGCGTGCGTCCGCACTCACTGGGGCGCAGTCAGCGTGCGCGTGCGCATCGACCCGGGCATGGCGCGCGGTGCGGTGTTCGTGCCGATTCACTGGAACGATGCGTTCGCATCCAGGGGCCGCGTCGGCGCACTGGTCAATCCGGTCGTCGATCCGGTGTCCGGCGAGCCGGAGTTCAAGCACACACCGGCCCGCGTCGAGGCGTGGCCGGCGAGCTGGTACGGCTTTGCTTTGACGCGCGACCGGCTGGAACTCGCGAACGTCGACTGGTGGGCGCGCGCCGCCGGCAGCGGCCATCACAGCTATGAGCTCGCGGGGCATGAACGGCCGGCCGGGTGGTCGGCCTTCGCGAAGACGCTGCTCGGCGACGGCGACGAAAGCGGCGACTGGCTCGAATTCGAGGACCGCGCGAGCGGCAGCTATCGGCTCGCGCGGCTGCGCCACGGCCGGCTCGAAGCCTGCCTGTTCGCGGCGCGCACCCCGGCGCTGCCCTCGCGCGATTGGCTTGCGTCGCTGTTCGCGAAGCCGCGACTGGAGCCCTCAGAGCGCGCCGCCCTGCTCGCCGGCCGCATCGCCGGTGGCGCCGATGCCGGGCCGCAGATCTGCGCCTGCTTCGGCGTCTGCCGCAACACCATCGTCAAGGCGATCCGCGACGGCGCGCTCAGCACGCCGCAGCAGATCGGCAAGAAACTGCGCGCCGGAACCAACTGCGGATCGTGTCTGCCGGAACTGCGGACGCTGCTGGCGCAGACGAAAGCGGAGACGGTTGCGGGTTAAGGATGCTCTGAAAAAGTGGTTAAACCCTTCTCCCTTCGGGAGAAGAGCAGGGATGAGAGACTTTCAGTCAAGGACTTGCCTGAGCTTGAACCTCCCTCACCCAACCCTCTCCCGAAGGGAAAGGGCTTTTTCAGAGTTTCCTTAGAGCCTGGCGACGCTCAGCGATTGCGGCGAGACGAGTTGAAGAAGATACCGAAGCGCGGTGGCGCCGAATAGCCGCTTCACTGCGTATCTCGCCCTGTCGGATACCACGGCATCGCCCCAGGCGGCCGCGCCGGATTTGACGACGTAAACAGCAGACTGAACGCTGGCGCCAACGTCGTGGCGCGGTACGCCTGCGGCTATCCCGCTCCGCGAGAGCTGCTCAGCCGCTGGCCCTCGCACGCCGCAACGGCGTTACCTTCGGCCGCTCGTTGAGATGATCGATCGCCACCCAGCGCACGATCGAGAGCTTGCCGTTGAAGTCTTCGGCGAGGGCGGTGCAGGACTCCACCCAGTCGCCACAGTTGTGATAGGTCACGCCATTGATGTTGCGGATTTCGGCGTGATGGATGTGCCCGCAGATCACGCCGTCGAGGCCGCGGCGTTTGCATTCGCGAGCGACGGCTTCCTCGAAATTGGAGACGATGTTAACCGCGTTCTTGACCTTGTTCTTGGCGTAGGCCGACAGTGACCAGTAGCGCATGCCGAACAGGCCGCGCACGCGGTTGAACCAGTAGTTGGAGTGCATCAGCGTTTCGTAGGCCATGTCACCGGCCAGGGCCAGCCAGCGGTGATAGCGCGTGATGACGTCGAAGAAATCGCCGTGCAGGATCAGCAGGCGTCGGCCATCCGCGGTTTCGTGCACGGCTTCGTTGACGAGGTGGATGTTGCCGATCTCCAGCCGGTAGTCGACGAACTTGCGCAGGAACTCGTCGTGGTTGCCGGTGACATAGGTCACCTTGGTGCCGCGCTTGGCCTTGGTCAGCACCTTGCGCACGACGTTGGTGTGTTCCTGCGGCCAGAACCAGCCGCTCTTGAGCTTCCAGCCATCGATGATGTCGCCGACCATATAAAGCTTTTCGCACTCGTTGCGCTTGAGGAAGTCGACCAGGAATTCGGCCTTGCAACCCGGCGTGCCGAGGTGGATGTCGGAGAGCCAGATCGTGCGATAGCGGTTAACGATCTTATCGACTTTTTCCGACTTTTCGATGATGGCCATGACGGTGCCTCCACTCCCGATTTTCGGCGGAGTATCGACGGCCCTTGTTACCGCCTGACGACCGCTGCGGCGGTGCCGGCTCAGGCTTCCGGAATGTGCGCCCTGCGGCAGAACGCGGCGAAGCGCGGATCGCTGCGGTAGACAAGCAGGAACGGATCCATGAGCAGGCCGGTGATCGCGGGGTCGCGTGCGGCGTAGGCTTTGTCGAGCCATTCGAAGGCGGCGTCCGGCTCGCCGCGCAGGGCGTGCAAGGTCGCGATCTGGAAGGCGCCGTCCTCGGCATGATTGCTGGTGAAATCGCGCAGCGCGGCATCGGCGGCGCTGTGGTCACCAAGGTCCTGGCGCGCCAACGCCACGGCGTAGTCGCGCCAGTATTCGTCGGGCTCGCGCAGGGAGTCGAGCAGCGCAGCGTCGGGGCGACCCCTCTTGACGTCGATGACGGCCAGCTGCTGATAGTGGGTCGCCGCCGTCGGCTGCAATTCGAGCGCCTTGCGCACGGCTTTGTCGGCTTCCTCGTAATGACCCCGCGCGGTCAGGAAAAGTGACAGGTAGTAGTAGCCGCGAAAACTCAGTGGATCGAGCACCGAGGCTTGCTTGAGCAGCGCCATCGCCTCTTCCGTGCGGCCCATGCAGGAGAGCACGAAGGCCAGCCGGTGCTTCGGCGACGCCTCGGTCGGCGCCAGCGTCACGGCACGGCGCAGCTCGCGCTCGGCACCCATGAGATCGAGGTCGGCGATCATCAATACCCAGCCGAGTGCGGCGTGGCCCTCGGCGAGGTTCGGATCGAGCACCAGTGCGCGCTGGGCGGCGCGGCGGGCCTCCACGTAAGCCACACCCGCTTCCTTGCCGGCCAGGTAATTGCCGGCGAGATGACCCCAGGTGACGCCGAGCTTGGCGTAGGCCAGTGCGTAGTTCGGATCGTCCTTCACGGCTTCGCCGTAGTAACCGATCGCCTTGCGCCAGTTCTCGCTGTCGTTGCGCTCGTAGTAGTAATTGCCGAGCAGCAGCGCGTTGTAGGCGTCGAGATCCGGGTTGGCCGGCGTGCGGTTGCCGGCGTCGGACAGCAGGCGCAGCATCAGCGCGCTGGCCACGGCATCGGCGATCTCGGTCTGCATCGCGAAGATGTCCTTGAGCTGGCGGTCAAAGGTCTGCGTCCAGACCTGGCTGCCGTCGGAGACGTTGACCAGCCGCGCGATCACGCGCACGCGGCCGCCCTGCTTGCGCACGCTGCCTTCGAGCAGATGGCTGACCTTGAGCATCTCGCCGACGATGCGCGAATCGGTCGGCCGGCCCTTGAACTGGAACGAAGAACCGCGGCCGATCACGCGCAGCTCGCGCACGTGCGCGAGCGCGAGCGCGCTGATCAGCTCTTCGGTCAGGCCGTCGGAAAAATACTCGTACTGCGGATCGCCGCTCTGGTTGACCAGCGGCAACACCGCGATCGAGGCCTGCTCGGTCAGCGCTCGCGTCGGCAGCTCGCCGACGATGCCTCCCGAGGTGAAGAGCGGGCTCGGCGCCGACGATGCCGGCTGCGTCCGCGTCCAGTACGCAGCGCCCACCAGCACCATCGCGATAATCATCACGATGGCGATCGCGGACCGGCTGTTCTTGTGCGAGAAGGCCGGCGCCAGTGCGGCCGGTGGCGGCGCGGACGCCTGCAGCGCCTCGGCATCGACGACGAACACTTCGACCGGATGACTGATGTTCTTCAGCGGCGGCGTGCCGAGCGAGCGCAGTGGCAGGTCGAAGCGCTGCCGCACCAGCGCCAGCACCGAACCGGACAGCGCCAGCCCGCCTTCCGGCGACAGCGGCAACAGGCGCGCGGCGATGTTGATGCCATCGCCATAGACATCGGCATCACGATGCTCGATATCGCCGAGATAAATGCTCGCGCGCAGGACCACCGGCGGATCCTTGGGTGCTTTCGCGTTTTCCGCAGCCAGGGTTTTCTGGATCTCGATGACTGCCTGGACCGCTGACAGTGCACTGCCGAATTCGATCAGGAAGCTGTCGCCGGCGGTCTTGATTTCGTGGCCGTCGTGGCCGCGCAGCACGGCACGCACAACTGGCTTCTGGCGGTTCAGCAGGCGTTCGCCGAGCAGTTCGCCGCGATGGACGACCGCGCTGCAGTCGACGATGTCGGTGAAGACGATCGCGGCGAGTCGTCGGCTGGGTTGGCGCTTGTCGACTTTCAACGCGGCCCCTGGCCTGCCAGGGCGTGCTGGCAAATGCAGCGGGTTCGATCCCCGTGTCGGCATATTAGCCGAAGACCTGTCGATGAAAGGCTTTCCGCGCCTGTCCGGGAGCAACCGCTGGCAGGCGCCGGATCGAGTCGGACAGACCCGGCTTTCTTCTCTATGCTAGCGCAGCCCTTATTCCCCCTAGCCGGCCATGGACGACAAATCCGCGCTGTTGAACCAGCTTCGCATCGATCGTAGCGAGTCCCCCGAAAGCGGCGGGCGCGGCGGGCTCAAGTGGGTGATCGGCATTCTGCTGCTGCTCGTGCTGGCCGGTGGCGCCGCAGCCTTGCTGATGACGCCGGGCGGCGTGCCGGTGCGGATCGTGAAGGCCGTGGCAGTCGGCGGCAGCGGACCGGCGGGTGGCGGCTCGCTGCTCGACGCGGCGGGTTATGTCGTCGCGCGCCGGCAGGCGACGGTCTCCTCGAAAGTCACCGGCAAGGTCACCGAGGTGCTGATCGAGGAAGGCCGGCGCGTGCAGGCCGGCGAAGTGGTTGCACGTATCGACGACTCGAATATCCGCGCCGCGCTGAACCAGACCCAGGCGCAGCTCGAAGCTTCGCGCGCGCAAGCGGCGCAGGTGCGCGTGAATCTGGCAAACGCCGAGCGCGATGTCGCGCGCAAGAAGGGTTTGTCGGAGCAGAGGCTGATCAGCGTCGCCGAACTCGACACCGCGCAAACCAATCTCGACGGGCTGCGCGCAAGTCTCGCGACAACCCAGCGCAACGTCGAGGTCGCCCAGCGCTCGCTGGAAGTCGCGCAGCGCAATCTCGACGACACCATCGTGCGCGCGCCGTTTTCCGGCGTCATCACGGTGAAGGCCGCACAGGTCGGCGAGATCATCTCGCCGCTGTCGGCCGGCGGCGGCTTCACGCGCACCGGCATCGGCACGGTCGTCGACATGGATTCGCTCGAAGTCGAGGTCGACGTCAACGAGAGCTTCATCAACCGCGTCAAGCGCGACCAGCCGGCGCGCGTGCGGCTCAACGCCTATCAGGACTGGGAAATTCCCGCCTATGTCATCGCCGTGATTCCGACGGCGGATCGCGCCAAGGCGACGGTCAAGGTACGCGTCGGCTTCAAGGAAAAGGACGAGCGCATCCTGCCCGAAATGGGCGCGCGCGTGTCCTTCCTCAGCGCTGCGCAAGGTCCCTCGGCAGCCGCCGTGCAGCCGGGCGTCATCGTGCCCGCGGACGCGGTGCAGGCCAACGGCGGCGGCGATGCCGGTGTGGCCTACGTCGTGCGCGAGGGGCGCCTGGAGCGGCGCGCGGTGAAGCTCGGCGCAAAAACCACGGATGGCCAGACCATCCTGGCCGGCCTCTCGCCCGGCGATGAAGTTGCGATCGGCGATTTCGCGAAGTTCGCAGATGGCGTAAAAATCAAGGTAGAGAAATAAAACCCGGGGGCAGGATCATGTCGGAAGCCAACATTTCGCTGCGCAATGTCGTCAAGCATTACACGCGCGGCAAGCAGACCGTGGAAGTGCTGCACAGCCTCAATCTCGATATCGCGAAGGGCCAGTTCGTCGCGCTGATGGGCCCGAGCGGCTCCGGCAAGACGACGCTGTTGAATCTCATCGGCGGGCTCGACCAGCCGACCGCCGGCGAGGTCATGGTCGGCGGCGAACGCATCGATAAATTGTCGAGCGGCAAGCTCGCGAACTGGCGCGCGCGCCACGTCGGCTTCGTGTTCCAGTTCTACAACCTGATGCCGATGCTCAACGCCGAGCGCAACGTCGAACTGCCGCTGCTGCTGACCAATCTTTCGAGTGCGCAGCGCAAGAAGAATGTCGCCGCCGCGCTCGCCGTGGTCGGGCTCGCCGACCGCGCACGGCACAAGCCGTCGGAACTTTCCGGTGGTCAGGCCCAGCGTGTCGCGATCGCCCGCGCGCTGGTCGCCGATCCGAGCCTGCTGGTCTGCGACGAGCCGACCGGTGATCTCGATCGCTCGACTGCCGACGAAATCCTCGGCCTGCTGCAGACGCTGAACCGGCAGCACGGCAAGACCATCGTCATGGTCACACACGATCCGAAGGCGGCTGAGTTCGCGTCGCGCCAGTTGCACATGGACAAGGGCCAGCTGATCGAAAGCGGCCGGCTGAACGGCGACGCGCGATGAAATACTTTCCGCTGATCTGGGCCGGCCTCTGGCGCAAGAAGGCGCGCACGATCTTCACGCTGCTGTCGATCGTCGTTGCCTTCCTGCTGTTCGGGATGCTGCAAGGCGTCAACGCGGCGTTCAACAACACGGTCGAAACCGCCAACGTCAACCGACTGACCGTGGTCAGCAAGATCAACTTCACGGAGTCGCTGCCGTACTCGTATCTGACGCAGATCGAGGCGGTGCCCGGCGTGTCTGCCGTGGCCTGGTTCTCGTGGTTCGGCACTTACTATCAGGATCCGAAGAACTTCGTCTTCTCGTTCCCCGGCGACCCGGCGCGGCTGTTCGATATGTATCCGGAATACAAGGTGCCGAAAGAGCAGCTCGAAGCCTTCGGACGAACGCGCACGGGGGCTGTTATCGGCGTCGACCTCGCGACGAAATACGGCTGGAAGATCGGCGATCAGGTGCCGCTGCACTCGACGATCTGGACCAAGCCCGACGGCAGCTCGGACTGGAACTTCGAGATCGTCGGCATCTACGACGTGCCGAGCGATCCCTCCCAGGCGAACCAGTTCTTCTTCAACCACACGTATTTCGACGAGGCGCGCAGCTTCGGCAAGGGCAAGGTCGGCTGGTACGTCGTGCGCGTGAAGGACCCGGCGCAGTCCGCAGTAGTGGCCGAGGCGATCGACAAACTGTTCGCGAACTCGCCCGACGAGACCAAGACGCAGACCGAGAAGGAATTCCAGCAGTCGTTTCTGAAGCAGCTTGGCGACATCAACTTCATCGTCACCTCGATCCTCGGCGCAGTGTTCTTCTCGCTGCTGTTCGCGACCGGCAGCACGATGATGCAGTCGGTGCGCGAGCGCATTCCGGAGCTGGCGGTACTGAAGACGCTCGGCTTCTCCAACGGCGGCGTACTGGCACTGGTGCTCTCCGAAGCCGTGCTGCTCTGCCTGATCGCGGCGGCGCTCGGCCTGGCAATCGCGGCGCTGATCTTCCCGAGCCTGAAGAGCTTCATCGGTGTGGCAACGCTGTCCGCCTCGGTGCTCGTGACCGGCGCGGTCGTCGCATTGCTGCTGGCGCTGATCACGGGGCTGCCGCCGGCGCTGCGCGCGCAACGCCTGAATATTGTCGATGCACTCGCAGGGAGATAGGAACGTCCTGTTCAAGACCCGGCCAGCCATGGCCGGGGTCTGTTAAAAAAAGCGGAGCAACCCATGTTCAAGCAAATCGCCGCAGTCACCTCGATGAACCTGCGCGGCCTGCCGCAGCGGATCGGCCCTTCGCTGGTGATCGTCATCGGCATCGCGGTGACCGTTGCCGTACTCGTGTCGGTGCTGGCGATGGCAACCGGCTTCAAGAAAACCGTCGGCAACACCGGCCACGCCGATCGCGCCATCGTCATCCGTGGCGGCTCGCTGACCGAACTCGGCAGCACGATCTCCCGCGACAACACCGTCACCATCACCGATGCGCCGGGCGTGAAACACGATGCCGACGGCAAGGCGATCGCCTCGGCGGAAGTCGTCGCGGTCGTCGGCGTGGCGAAGAAAGGCGATACCACGCTGGCCAACGTCACGCTGCGCGGTGTCGGTGCGAAAGGCGCGCAACTGCGCCCCGAAATTCGTATCGTCGAAGGCCGCATGTACGAGCCCGCGGTGCGCGAGTTGATCGTCGGGCGTTCCGCACAGGGCCAGTTCGCGGGGCTCGCGCTCGGTTCGAAGATCGCGTTCCGCGACAGCGACTGGACCGTTGTCGGCGTCTTCGAAAGCAATGGCGATTCGCATGAGTCCGAACTGCTCGCGGATGTCGAAACCGTGCTCTCGGCGTTCCGTCGCAACCTGTACCAGTCCGTCGTCGTGCTTCTCGACTCGCCCGAATCTTTCGACCGGTTCAAGGACGCGCTGACGACCAATCCCACACTGAGTGTCGACGTGAAGCGCGAGCCGGAGTACTACGCGGCGCAGTCGAAGCGGCTCAATACGCTGCTCAATTTTCTCGCCTATGTCGTCGGCGGCATCATGGCCGTCGGCGCGATCTTCGGCGCGCTGAACACGATGTACTCGGCGGTTTCCGCACGCGCCCTGGAAATTGCCACGCTGCGCGCGATCGGCTTCGGCTCCTTGCCGGTGGTGATCTCGGTGTTGGTCGAAGCCCTGCTGCTGGCGCTGATCGGCGGCTCCATCGGCGCGGCACTCGCCTGGGTCTTCTTCAACGGCAATGTCGTCTCGACACTCGGCGGCAACTTCACGCAGGTGGTGTTCCAGCTTACGGTCAGCCCGGCGCTGCTGGTCATCGGCGTCGTCTGGGCCTGCGTCATCGGCATCATTGGCGGCCTGTTTCCGTCGGTCCGGGCCGCACGTCTGTCGGTGGCCTCGGCATTGCGGGCCGCCTGAGCCCTGACTTTATGCTTTACGCTCTCGCGCATTGAATTCAATGTCGGGAAGTCCATGACCGAACTGCCGGAAAGTCTCCTCGGGCCGCGTGCACTGCGCGCGCTTTTCGTCGCTGCGGCGACCGCCAAGTTCGCGCGCAACGTGCCGGATTTCCGTCGCCTGCAAAAACTCGTCGCCGACAACGGCGGCCGTTTTCTCAACGACCACGGCGCCATCCGTACGGCCGATCCGGCCGTGCGCGCGCTGTTCGTGCGCGCGGCGCGCGCGCTCGGTCTGCGCCGGGAGCTCGAATATTCGTTTCCATCCAAGAAGCTGGTCAGCTTCGACTTGCAGGCGATCGGCGACGATGCCCACGAGTTCAAAGTCTTCATGAGTCAGGTCGATCTCGATGCGTTTCCCGCCGAGGTCGCCGCGATCGTCCGCGAAGACTGCGCCGAGCAGGCCGCAGCGGTGGATCACGCGCCGTTCCTCGCGTTGATCGCGAAAGCCGAGCGCGCCGGCGGTCTTGCCGCGAAAGACGCCGAAGCCTTCGTCGCCCATTTCGTCGAAAACCTGATGGCTCGACCCGGGCCGCCGATGCGTCGGGCGACGCTCGACGCAGTCGCGAAGGTGTCCGGCGAGGCGGCCAGCGCCCTCGCCCTCGGCGCGGACTTCAACCACGTCACGATCGATGTCCGCGCGGCCGGGTTCAACGGCATCGAAGCCATGGCCGCGGCGATGCTCGCGGCGGGCTTTCGCATGCTGCCGGCGATCCAGGGCGCGCCCGGAACCAAGCTGCGCCAGACCGCGACGCTCGCCGCGACGTTCGACACGCCAGTTCGCGAGGCCGACGGCCGGCAGGGGTTCGCGCAAACCGAAAAGCAGTTCGTCGAGATCATCGAGCGCGCGCAGGCCAGCGATCACGATGGCGCACCGCTGTGGCGTCAGGATGGCCAGCCGCTGGTGTTCCGTAATTTTCTCGCGGCCAACGCCGAAAAAATCTTCGACGCGGCCTCGACCAAAGCCGGCGCCTCGACATGCTGATGGATGATCCGCGCGGACCGGCGACCGGCGAACTCGGCCATCGGCACCGGATCGAGCTATGTCGGCGTCTGCTGGCAGAGGGACCCTCGGCGCTGTTTCCGGCCGATCTCGAGGCCGAATACCTGCGCTTTCATGTGCAGCGCACGTTCGAGCTGCTGCGCCTGGCGCTGGCGCTGGCGCCGCTGCTTTACCTCGGCGTGTATGCCGTGGATGCGCTATTCAGCCAACGGCTGCAGACGCCGACTTTCCTCGCGCTGGGCTTCGGTGTCGGCATTCCGCTCAGCGTCGGTCTGTACTTGCTGGTCCGCTCACCGGCGCAGCGGATGCTGGCGCATCGGCTGGCGCCCTGGGTCAACCTGGCGACCAGCTTCGTGATCATCCTGATCGGCGCAGCGCTGACCCGGCAGCAGCAACCGTTCCATTACGAGTTTCTCGTCCTCAATCTCGCTTACACGTTTTTTCTCGGCGGGCTGCGCCCGCACAGTGCGCGCCTCGTCGCCGGGGTGACGATCCTCGTGCACATCGCCGCCGCATATCTGGCCGGCTTGCCCAACGAGCAACTGGCGTACCAGGCTTTTTTCCTGACGTCGGTGACCGCGCTCGGCGTGGTCGGCACGGTGATGCGCGACCGCACGCAACGACGCTTCTGGCTGCAATCGGTGCTGACCACCGAGCTGTCGATTTCCGACGGGTTGACCGGCCTGCGCAATCACCGGCACTTCAAGGAGCAGGGCGATTCGCTGCTGCGCCATGCGGCGCGCGAACTGAGATCGGTGTCGCTGCTGCTGATCGACGTCGATCACTTCAAGGTCTACAACGACAGCCAGGGACATCTCGCCGGCGACGACTGCCTGCGCCGCATCTCGGGCGTGATCGAAGGCACCGGGCGGCGGCCGCTGGACGTCGCCGCGCGCTACGGCGGCGAGGAATTTGCGGTGCTGATGTACGACTGCTCCGACCCGCAGGCGATGGTCCGCGCCGAAGCGCTGATCGCCGGCGTCACCGGCCTGTCGATTCCGCATCCGGCATCGCCGCTCGGTTTCGTCAGCGTCAGCGTCGGCGTCGTCGGCGGCATTCCTGTGCCGGCGGCATCGCTCGAAAGCTACACTGCCGCCGCCGACGCCGCGCTGTACGCCGCGAAAGCCGGCGGCCGCAACCGCATCGAGCGCGGCACTATCGTCTGATGGAACGGCGTTAACTGGGCGCGTCGGGCGTACGCCCGTAAACGTCCTCGAAACGCACGATATCGTCTTCGCCGAGGTAGGCGCCAGACTGCACTTCGATCAACTCCAGCGGCACCTTCCCGGGATTTTCCAGCCGATGCTTGTGACCCAGCGGGATGTAGGTTGATTCGTCCTCGGCGAGCAGAAACACCTTGTCGCCATTGGTCACGCGCGCCGTGCCCTTGACCACGACCCAGTGCTCGGCGCGGTGGTGATGCATCTGCAGGCTGAGTTTTTCGTTCGGCTTGACCAGGATGCGTTTGACCTGGAAACGTTCGGCCATCGCGATCGTCTCGTACCAGCCCCAGGGCCGGTAGACGCGCGGACGCGCCACGACCTCGCTGCGGCCGGCGGCCTTGAGCCGCTGCACGATCTTCTTGACGTCCTGCACGCGGTCGCGCGTCGCGACCATCACCGCGTCGACGGTCTCGACGACCACCAGATCCTTGACGCCGACCAGGGTCACGAGCCTTGAGGTCGCCTGCACCAGCGAGTTTTCGCTGTCCTCGATCAGTACGTCGCCGCGCGCCACGTTACCGCGCGCGTCGGTCGCCGGCAGCTTGGCGAGGTAGGCCCAGGAACCGACATCGTCCCAGCCGGCGTCGAGCGGCACCAGCGCGGCCTTGGCCGTCTTCTCCATCACGGCATAGTCGATCGACTCGCTGCGCGCGCCGCGGAACGCGTCGGCATCGAGCCGGCAGAAGTCGATGTCGCGTCTGGATTTCGCCAATGCCGCGATGCAGGCCGCGTTCATCGCCGGTTCCAGCCGTTCGAGCTCGGCGATGAAGACATCGGCGCGGAACAGGAACATGCCGCCATTCCAGTAGTAACCGCCCTCGGCAAGAAAAGCTTCGGCTTGCGCCAGCGGCGGTTTCTCGACGAACGCGGCGATGCGGCTGGCGCCGGCGACGCCGTCGAGCTTGTCGCCTGCCTTGATATAGCCAAAGCCGATTTCGGGGTGCGTCGGCCGGATGCCGAAGCTGACGATCTGTCCCGCCTGCGCAGCGGCGATGGCCGTCTTCGCGGCGGCGGCGAACGCGGCCTGATCCGGAATCACATGATCGGCCGCCATCAGGAACAGGATCGCGTCCGGCCCGTACTTCTCCGCAGCCCAGTGCGCGGCGCAGGCGGCAGCCGGTCCGGTATTGCGGCCTTCCGGCTCCAGCAGGATGCCGGCCCCCGGGATACCCGCCTCGCGCAGTTGCTCGGCCACCACAAAGCGGTGCTGCTCGCCGCAGATCGCCAGCGGCGCGACGGCGCCGGGCAGCGCCTGCGCCCGCAACGCGGTGTTCTGCAACAGGCTGCGCCGATCCATCAGCGGCAGGAACTGCTTCGGAAAATTCTCGCGCGACAGCGGCCACAGGCGCGTGCCGGAACCGCCGGCAAGTAGCACAGGCAACAGGATCATAGGGGGTCCCAGGGAGAGAGGTCGGTGAAGTGCGGCAGATTATCTTATGATCCGCGCCCGTCCGGAGGTCCGCGAAGAAACTCCGGGGGTATCGCACGGTCTTAGTGGAAGCATTTTCCGGGCCGTTTCAACACCGTTGTCCCGGAGTTGGCGCCGATCGGCGGCCGGCATTTCCGCCGCCGGGAGACACCGTCTGCACGGCCAGATGACCGTTTGTCGGCTATCTTTGTCGACCGACTTTGGCGATGCCCCCGAAGGGTACGTACGGAAGTTCAGAAGGCACGGCGCTTTAATCGTTTATCCACAGTTTATGCACCAGCCGTACAAGGCCGATGCACAGTTTTGAACACAGAATATTGGGGTTGACCCTGCCGTTAACCCCTATATATTGATAACCCGGGTCGCAAAGACCAAAGAAGTGTCGGCCACAACAAGCCGGGGGAGCTTACCCATGCAGATCCAGCAGAACACGCCGACGCCCGCACGAGCGACGGCCACGGAAACCCACCCCACGGCGGATCTCGCCGCCACCGCGCCCGGTGCGATCAAGGTGATCCGCCGCAACGGCAAGCTGACCAATTTCGACGCGCACAAGATTTCGATCGCGCTGACCAAGGCCTTCCTCGCCGTCGAGGGCGGCCAAGCTGCCGCGAGCGCGCGCGTTCGCGACAAGGTCGCCGAGCTGACGCAGTCCGTCGTGCAGGCGCTGACCCGGCACCTGTCCGGCGGCGGCACGCTGCATATCGAAGATATCCAGGATCAGGTCGAGCTCGCCCTGATGCGCGCGGGCGAGCACCGCGTGGCGCGCGACTACGTCATCTACCGCGACGAGCGCGCGCGGGCGCGCGCCGCCGAGGCGGCGACCCGGCCCGAGAAGTCGCTGCCGGCCGCGAGCGCGATCAACGTCAAGATGGACGACGGCCGCCTGTTGCCGATGAACGAGCAGCGCTTCCGGCGCGTGGTCGGCGAGGCTTGCGCCGGCCTCAGCGGCGTCGATGCCAATGAGATCGTCGCCGCCGCACTGCGCGATCTCTATGACGGCATCAGCGAAGCCGAACTGAGCCAGGCGCTGACACTGGCCGCACGCGCCCGCATCGAGAAAGAGCCGAACTACACCTACGTCTCGGCGCGCCTGCTGCTCGACGCGCTGCGTCATGAAGCCCTGAAGTTTCTCGGCATGGCCGAGACGCGCCCGACCTTCGAGGACATGAAGGCGCTCTACGCGGACTACTTCCGCGAATACATCCACAAGGCCGCCGAGCTTGAACTGGTCGACCCCAAGCTCTGCCTGTTCGATCTCGACAAGCTCGGCGCGGCCCTGCTGCCCGAGCGCGACGCGAAGTTCGATTACCTCGGCCTGCAGACGCTCTACGACCGCTACTTCATCCACTCGAACCGCACTCGCTTCGAGCTGCCGCAGGCGTTCTTCATGCGCGTGGCGATGGGTCTGGCGATGAACGAGATCGACCGCGAAGGTCGTGCGATCGAGTTCTACACGCTGATGTCCTCGTTCGATTTCATGTCGAGCACGCCGACTCTATTCAACAGCGGCACGCTGCGCCCGCAGCTCTCATCCTGCTACCTCACGCAGGTGCCGGACGACCTGCACGGCATCTTCAACGCGATCCACGACAACGCGATGCTGTCCAAGTACGCCGGAGGCCTGGGCAACGACTGGACGCCGGTGCGCGGTATGGGCGGCTACATCAAGGGCACCAACGGCAAGAGCAATGGCGTGGTGCCGTTCATGAAGGTCGCCAACGATACGGCCGTCGCCGTGAACCAGGGCGGCAAGCGCAAGGGCGCGGTCTGCGGCTACCTGGAAACCTGGCACCGCGACATCGAGGAATTCGTCGAACTGCGCAAGAACACCGGCGACGACCGGCGCCGCACGCACGACATGAACACGGCCAACTGGGTGCCCGACCTGTTCCTGAAGCGCGTCATGGAAGAAGGCCAGTGGACGCTGTTCTCGCCCGAGGAAACGCCGGACCTGCACGACCTCGTCGGCCTCGCGTTCGAAGCGCGTTATGCCGAATACGAGACGTTGGCCGATCAGGGCCGCATCAAGAACTTCAAGCGCATGCCGGCGCTCAACCTCTGGCGGAAAATGCTCTCGATGCTGTTCGAGACCGGCCACCCGTGGATCACGTTCAAGGACCCGTGCAACTTGCGCTCGCCGCAGCAGCACGTGGGTGTCGTGCACAGCTCGAATCTCTGCACCGAGATCACGCTGAACACCAAGGCCGGCCAGGAGATCGCGGTCTGCAATCTCGGCTCGGTGAATCTGCCGGCGCATATCGTTGACGGGAAACTCGACCACGCGAAGCTCGAGCGCACGATCTCATGCGCGATGCGCATGCTCGACAACGTCATCGAGTACAACTACTACTCGGTGGCCACCGCGCGCAATTCCAACCTGCGCCATCGCCCGGTGGGCATGGGCGTCATGGGCTTCAACGACGCGCTGTTCAAACTGCGCCTGCCTTACGAGTCCGTTGCAGCCGTGGAGTTTGCCGACATCAGCATGGAAGCCGTCAGCTACTACGCGATCAAGGCCAGCACCGACCTCGCGGCCGAGCGCGGCGCCTATGCCAGCTTCAAGGGCTCGCTCTGGGACCAGGGGATCCTGCCGCTGGACTCCATCCAGATCCTGGCGAAGAGTCGCGGCAAGTATCTGCAACAGGACACGAAGACCTCCGGCCAGTTCGACTGGGATGGCTTGCGCCTGCGCATCAGGCAGGTCGGCATCCGCAACTCGAACACGATGGCGATCGCGCCGACGGCAACCATCGCGAACATCACCGGCGTGTCGCAGTCGATCGAGCCGGTCTACCAGAACCTCTACGTCAAATCGAACCTTTCGGGCGACTTCACCGTCGTCAACGAGTACCTCGCCAACGACCTCAAGGCGCTCGACATGTGGGACGAGGTCATGGTCCACGACCTCAAGTATTTCGACGGCAGCGTGCAGCAGATCGACCGCATCCCGGCCGAGATCAAACTGCTCTACAAGTGCGCCTTCGAGATCGACGCCAAGGTGCTCGTCGATGCCGGCTCTCGCCGCCAGAAGTGGATCGACCAGTCGCAGAGCCTGAACCTGTACATGGCCGCGCCCTCGGGCAAGAAGCTCGACGAGCTGTATCGCCACGCCTGGCTGTCCGGCCTCAAGACCACGTACTACCTGCGCACGCTCGGCGCGACGCACGCCGAGAAGACTACGATCAGCGACACCCGGCTCAATCAGGTGGGTGGGCAGGTCGGTGGTCAGACCAGCACCGCCGGCAAGGGCGCGGCACCGAAACCCGCTTCGCTCGCTGCAGCGAGCAGCAACGATGCGCCGAAGGTCTGTTCGATCCTCGATCCCGACTGCGAAGCCTGTCAGTAAAGACGCCGGATCGAGCCCCGGAAAAACCTCGCAAAACCTCTACACGGCCCCGAGACCCGAAACCGATCAAGCGGCCGTAAACTCAGAATTCGAAATGGAGAAGGACCATGCTGGAATGGGATGACGCACCCGCCCCGCGCAACGAGCCGACTGCCCCGCCCGTGCGCAGCAACGGCACCGGCCCCCGCGCGCTCTACGCGATCAGCGGCAAGGAACCGGCGCCGACGCCGCGCATTCCCGAGCCGGACGAATTCAAGCTGACGCCGACGCAGGCCCGCGCCGAATCCGGCGCCACCGGGCTTGAAGACCTCAAGATGGGCGCGCGCCGCATCCAGGTCGACGACAAGAAGATCATCAACTGCCGCGCCGATCTCAACCAGCTCGTGCCGTTCAAGTACGAATGGGCCTGGAAGAAATATCTCGACGCCTGCAACAACCACTGGATGCCGCAGGAAATCAACATGAGCGCCGACATCGCGCTCTGGCAGGACCCGAAGGGCCTGACCGAGGACGAGCGCACCATCATCAAGCGCAGCCTCGGCTTCTTCTCGACTGCGGACAGCCTGGTTGCGAACAACCTCGTGCTCGCCGTCTACCGCCACCTCACGAATCCCGAGTGCCGCCAGTACCTGCTGCGCCAGGCTTTCGAGGAAGCGATCCACACGCACGCCTACCAGTACTGCATCGAAAGCCTCGGGCTGGATGAAGCCGAAGTCTTCAACATGTACCGCGAAGTGCCGAGCATTCACGACAAGGCTGCGTGGAGCCTGCCGTACACGCAGAGCCTCGCCGACCAGACCTTCCACACCGGCACGCCCGAGAACGACCAGCGCCTGCTGCGCGACCTCATCGCGTTCTACGTCGTGTTCGAAGGCATCTTCTTCTACGTCGGCTTCGTGCAGCTATTGAGCTTCGGCCGCCGCAACAAGATGATTGGAGTCTCCGAACAGATCCAATACATCATGCGCGATGAGTCCATGCACATGAACTTCGGCATCGACGTCATCAACCAGATCAAGATCGAAAACCCGCACCTGTGGACCGCCAAGTTCCAGGAAGAGATCGCGATGATGCTGCGCGAGGCCACCGAACTCGAGATCAAATACGCGCACGACACCATGCCGCGCGGCGTGCTGGGGCTCAACGCTTCGCAGTTCAACGAGTACCTGAAATTCGTCTGCAACCGCCGCTGCTCGCAGATTGGACTCAAGCAGCTTTATCCGGGGGCGGAGAATCCGTTTCCGTGGATGAGCGAGGTCATGGATCTCAAGAAGGAGAAGAACTTCTTTGAGACGCGCGTCACTGAATATCAGACGGGTGGGGCTTTGAGTTGGGATTGATACCGCGGCCTGCGCACTGACGAATCCAGACAAGGCGGCCGCAACATGCAATGCAGCCGCCTTCTTTTTTCGCGACACGCCCTGACACGAATGTTCGAGAGAGAGCTTCAAGTCGCCGACCTATCGACAGCGATTGAAAGTGGAGAGGTCATTCGCGAATACCCGGACGAACGCCCCTACCCGAGCGCGCTGCTGCTGGCGTTCATAGGCGCGGTTCCGGTTCACGTCGTTGTCGCCAGAGATACCAACGACGGCACCTGCTATGTCGTCACCGCGTATGTACCCGATCCCGCGCTATGGACGCCGGACTTCAGGAACAGGAGACCGTCATGAACTGCCCCATCTGCAAGACCGGCACCCTCAAGCAGGGCAAGACCACCGTCATGCTCGCGCGCGGCCCGACCACCGTATTGCTGAAAGAAGTCCCGGCCGAGATTTGCGACAACTGCGGCGAGTACTATCTCGATCAGGATGTCAGCGCGCGGACACTAGCTGCTGCGAGTGCTGCTGCGCGCAACGGGGCGGAATTGGAAGTGCTCAGGTTTGCGGCTTGAGCTACATTCGGACCAGGCGAATCAATTTGACGCTGGCCCCTTTAATTCCTCTCGACCAGCGCATCGCGCCCGATGTCGGCGATGCGGGTGACGCCGGTCAGCGCCATCGCCACCCGCATTTCGGCTTCGATCAGGCGCAGCACGTGGGCGACACCGGCTTCGCCGCCGCCGGCCAGCGCATAGACCCAGGCGCGGCCGAGCAGCACGCCTTTGGCGCCGAGCGCGAGCATGCGGACAACGTCGAGGCCGGAGCGGATGCCGCCGTCGGCGAGCACGGTCAGGCGGTCGCCGACGGCTTCGGCAATCGGTGGCAGTGCCTGCGCAGTCGAAGGCACGCCGTCGAGCTGGCGGCCGCCGTGGTTCGAGACGATCAGGCCGTCGACGCCGCAGTTCGCGGCTTCGATCGCATCTTCGGGATCGAGGATGCCCTTGAGGATCAGCGGGCCAGGCCACATTGCGCGGATCGCTTCGAGGTCCTTCCAGGTGACCGAGGGGTCGAAGTTGTTGCGCATCCAGGCGAAGAAGTCTTCGAGGCCGGTCTGGTCGCCGAGCACGGGCGCCACGTTGCCCAGCCCATGCGGACGGCCACGGACGCCGACATCCCAGGCCCAGCGCGGGCGCAGCAGCGTCTGGCCGAAGCGGCGCAGGCTGCCGGCCATGCCCGGCGCGCCCGCGAGCCCGGAGCGCAGGTCGCGATAGCGCGAGCCAGGCACCGGCATGTCGACGGTGAATACCAGCGCGCTGCAGCCAGCCGCCTGAGCCTGTGCGATCAGGTCACGCATGAAGCCGCGATCGCGGATCAGATAGAGCTGGAACCAGAACGGTACCTGTGTGCCGCGACGGACTTCGTCGATCGTGCAGGTGGAGACGGTCGACAGGCAGAACGGCACGCCAGCGGTCTGCGCGGCACGCGCCGCCTGCACTTCGCCGCGCCGCGCGTTGAGCCCGGCCAGGCCGATCGGCCCGAGCGCGACTGGCAGCGCCTGCGTGTGTCCGAAAAGGGTGGTGGTCAGATCGAGCTGGGAGACATCGCGCAGCACGCGCTGGCGCAGCGCGATGCCTGCGAGGTCGTCGACGTTGCGGGCCAGTGTGGCCTCGGAGTACGAGCCGCCGTCGATGTATTCGAACAGGAAGTGCGGCAGGCGGCGGCGCGCAAGCTCGCGGTAGTCGAGCGCGGAGGCGGCTTTCATCGGAGCGCGAACGGCAGGAAGGATGGCAGGCACATGGCGGGTTGCGGTGGGCTTCTGGTGGGCACGAGGCTGGAGCATGCCGAAGGATGCGGCGGGACGTAATGGCAGGAGGCCAATGTGCTGTCTTGCGCGGAACGCGCCTACTGGTCGGATCGCCGTGCCAGAACGCGTTAAAGGGGCCAAGCTCGAATTGTTGGGCGTCGATTTCAAATGGATAACGAACCCGAACCGATAGCAGGGCCGCTCGCAAGGCCGCAAGCACTTTGGGCTCGGTCAATGATTTCTGGCGCTGCCACGTGGTAACGGTGAAGAAGTACGTGCCACCGGGTATCAGCGCTCGCCTGAAAGTAGCCATGGGGTGAAAATATCGCTTCCGTGCACCACGCGCATGCTACCGACTGGAGAGATTCCATGATCGTTCAGATTCGATACGTAACACGCGAACGCGGCCGTCTGCGCGTCAGCAAGCCCGAAATACTGAATGACGATGACGGTAGCCCGTTTGCATCAATCGAAGAATATTGCTCCGCGCACGATGACCGCACGTTCTTCCTGAACTTGTGTGGCGATGCGCGTACCGCCGTTCTCGGACGCTGCGACGATGGTTCCGGGGAACTGTTTGCGCTTGCCGATGAGGGCGACAACGGATGGAGCAACAGGCTTGCGTTGCTTACCGAATTACTCTGAAGAGCCGCAGACTATTTTGTAGAGTGCCGACCAACGCTTTCGTGCGCGGAGCGCACACTACGTGACTGCGGTCAATGTGCGCCTGCATGTTGCGCGCAATCAAACGGCAGGAGGCCGCAGGCGTCCATGAAGCCGGCAATCAGACGGCGGCCGAAGGGACCGCGGGCCCGGATCGTTGATTTGATCTGCCCCCGCCGGCCCGCTCGCAGCCGGTTGCTGCTGACCTTCTATCACGCCACCGGCTGTCGACTCCCGTACAAATACCGGACACCGTCAGCGCCCACCTCTTCCCGGTGCACATCCCCGAAACGCATCACGAAGACATCACCCGGTCCGCAATGCTGGGCGTCGTTACTCCCGGTGATCACCATCTCGCCCGACAGAACCAGTCCTCGCACTTCAAAGGGGTGCGTGTGGTCGGGTTTGACGAGTCCCGGTGTGTACTCTCCGGCGATGGCCGGCTCAAACCCGTCTCGAATCAACTCGGCCTGAAATTGTTGCGCGTCCATCACTTTTCCTCCTGCCAGCCCACTGAAGAATAAACCAATGGCGCCGGAAAATGGCTGTGCGGCAACACACTCCGTACAGCGGGACGGCGTGATGACGGGCGTGAAAGGGGCCACGTTAAGGGCCAAATGGCCAATCTCGAATTGTTGGCGAGCGGCGCAACTTGACTAATCAAATCAACGCTTCCGAAAGAACAACATCGCGACACTTCTGTTCGATCTGGTAGGCAATCGCATCAATCTGCTGCGCGCTTAGAACCATGTCGGTTTTTATTTTCGGCAGAAACTTCGCTCCACCAACCGTGGTTGATCACGTAAACATCGCCCCGGCCGGTCTGATCTATCCACCATCCGGGGATGGCTACGACGGCGGCGGGTGAAAGCGGAATCTGCGTTGCTCGACTGAGCCATTTTCCCAACCACGCGGCTTGTCTCCGCGCCTGAAGGATCGGGCCGTCCGTCATCCCGTTCGGAAATTTCAAGGTTTTGCCATCGTAGGAAACGCGGTGCGTTTCCTTGTCGAGCCCGTGCTTGATCCGCACCTTGGTTTCAATGGCGAATACCCCGTTCGGACCAATGAGAACGTGGTCGATATTGAACTTGTCACCCGGCAGGTCGTGGAAAATCCGGTAGCCCATGCCTTGCAGGGGCGCGAGCCCTTCGGCGCTTGCCAGCTCGCCTTCCCAGCCCAGACGGTAGCTGCGCCGGCGCTCGAGAACGCGCCTTGCTTCCCACAAGGTCCCCGCCATGAGGAGGAGGGCGAGGAGTATCGAGAAGCCGATCGAACCCAACGACTCTGTAGCTCCGGTGTAGCTGATCCGAGCGAAGTGAACCAGGGCAACCATGATTGGCAAGAAGATCGCCAGCCAGAAACAGGTCAGGAAGTCGCCAAGCATTCCTTCAGCCTTCAATCCTGTCGTGTGTCCGGCCGGCCGGAGCAAAGGCGCCTTGAGCGGATGGCGTCGTCCTTCGCGGCTGGCGGACCATCGCCGGTGGCGAAGCCAGAGCGTGATGCCGAGGACGGGTAGCGCAACCGCAGCCGCGAAAATTCCGATCAACACCAGCGTAAAGATCATCGCCAGGAACTTCCCTGATCGATTCCGAGTTCAGATCGTAACGGTTACGCCCGTACTCCGAAAACAATGGACCCTCTCCTGAATGCGCGACTGCATTCCGGAATATCGACCTTGGTCGCCGACGATTTCCTTCCTGCGCGTTGGAGCTGGCGTCGGTGCGCTAGCGTACTGACGCTTTCCGCCCGTTTCCTCACACTCGACAGACGTAAACCCGTTCGGAGCAATCCATGAATGCAATTCGAAAACTTGCGGTCTTCCTCTTCTCGATCTGTGCATTGAGCCTGATCGTCTCCGGATGTGATCGGCAGGAAACGCCGGCCAAGACTGCGGCCGATGTCGCGAAGGCGCGCGCAGAGGGTGATAAAAACGTCGCAAAGGAGCGCAGTGCCGCGACCGCGAATACGGTCGAGGCGCAAAAGGATGCCAGCAAGGCTGACGCGGAACTGGCGCATCAATCGGCCACGGGCGAGCACGATGTCGCCATCGCGAAGGCGGAGGCCGCTCACAAGGTAACCCTCCAGGCGTGTGAAGCGCGGTCCGGCGACGCGCTCAGTGCCTGTAAAAAGCAGGCGGACGCCGATTTCGAATACGCGAAGCTGCAAGCGAATTCGACCGAGCGCGCAGCGGACCCCAAACGCTGACAACTCGCGAGACGGGATAGCCGCGCAGGACGGGACACGGCTTCGCCTGCCCCGCCCGGTTTCCTAGTCGTTGGCCATGATCGGCACGCTTCGGGCCCGATCCACATCGGGACTCCGATAGGTCGACTCGGCAATCTCACCGAGCCTCGACTCATGGACCTGCGCCGGCGCGAGTCCGTAGAACTGCTGGAAGCTCATGATCAGCGGCAGCCGGCACTCCGGTTCTTGCTATTCAATCCAGTGGCGGTTTGCCGAGTCGATCAGCATCGCCTATCCCGCCCAGTTCGCGTCCCCGATCAGGCTGCGACGGCAAGCTCCGCCGACGTTTTCCGCGCCGCCTCCGGCTTCGCGACAAACTCCAGCAGCCCGTCCTCGATCGGTCCTTCGAGCAGCATCGGCTTGTCGCGCTCGTAGCTGTGCAACACGCGCCACGGGAGCTCCCGGCCCTGGCGCGGCAGGGTGTCGTGGGCACGGCGGATGTAGCCGGAGCCGAGCGAGCCGAGAATGGTTTCGTCCAGCATCTCGCCGGCCGGGGCGCGCGCGGTGAACCGGGCCAGGCCCTTCGCGTCCATATGCTGGATGAGGCGGCAGATGTAGCGTGCGGCGATGTCGGCCTTCAGCGTCCACGGGGCGTTGGTGTAGCCGATGATCCAGGCCAGGTTCGGAACGTCCTGCAGCAGCGTGCCCTTGTAGGTCATGAGCTGGCTGAGGCGGCGCGGCTCGCCGTCGACACGCACCTCGACGCCGCCGAAGACCTGGAGTTGCAGGCCGGTGGCGGTGACGATGATATCGGCCTCCAGCTCCTGGCCGGATTTGAGCCGGATGCCACGCTCGGTGAAAGTGTCGATCTCGTCGGTGACGACCGAGGCCTTGCCGGCGCGGATGGCCTTGAACAGGTCGCCGTCCGGCACCGCGCAGAGGCGCTCGTCCCAGGGTTTGTAGCGCGGCGTGAAGTGACGCATGTCGGCGTTCTCGCCGAGCTGCTTTTTCACACCCGCGAGCAGCAGGGCGCGCACGCGCTCGGGCCAGCGCTTCGCAGCCTTGTAGATCCAGCGCTGGATCGCGATGTTGCGTCTGCGCGCGAACTGGTAGACCCACCGCTCCGGCAGGATTTTGCCGAGCCACGCGGAGATCTTGTCGTAGCCGGGCACGGAGAAGATGTAGCTCGGCGAGCGTTGCAGCATGGTCACGTGCGCGGCTGCGTTCACCAGCGCCGGCACCAGCGTCACCGCAGTCGCGCCGCTGCCGATCACGACGATACGCTTGGCCTTGTAGTCGAGGTCTTCCGGCCAGTGCTGCGGGTGGATGCGAAGACCCTGGTAGCGCTCCACGCCGGGGAAGTCCGGCAGGTAGCCGTTGTCGTAGTTGTAGTAGCCGGTGCAGCTGATCAGCAACTGGCTCGTGAACGTGCGCTCAGCGCCGCCGGCTTCCTCGGTGGCGGTGACGGTCCACTGGTTCTGCTCGCTGGAGAACTCGGCGCGCGTGATCTTCAGTCCGAACTGGATCTTCCGGTCGACGCCGTATTCGCGCGCGGTGTCGGTGACGTACTGGCGGATCGCGGGGCCGTCGGCCAGCACCTTGAGCGCGTTCCACGGCCGGAATGCGTAGCCGAAGCTGAACATGTCCGAATCCGAGCGGATGCCGGGATAGCGGAACAGGTCCCAGGTCCCGCCGATGGCCGTCCGTCGCTCGAGGATCGCCACGCGCTTGCCCGGACATTCGCGGGCCAGGTGGCAGGCCATGCCGACGCCCGACAGGCCGGCACCGATGATCAGCACGTCGTAATGATCCTGCATTGCCTTCTCCCCAGTTTGCGCGGGCCTTGCCCGGGACGCGGCCAGTCTGCGGCTGGTCGTCGGAATCGTTGCGGGAAAGCCATATCAGCGGCCCCGCAGGTTCCATCATCCTGCATTTCGTGCGCCGAGGCATAGCGCCGCAGCCGACCCAGGGCGGGACGGCAAAAACAATTGCGATAGCATCAAGCCCCCAACCCACGGAGACGACCATGCAACTGCTTCTTCACGCCAAGCTGCACAAGCCCGATCGCATGTCGAACGCCGAATTCTTCGGAGTCTGGAAACAGGAGTCGGTTGCCGTGCTCGCGGGCGTCAAGGCGGGCGTGATCAAGAACGTCTGGAAAGTGCCAGGACGCTACGAGGTCATCGCCATTGTCGAAGTCGAGTCCGTGCAGCAGATCGACCCGCTCACGCATGGCCTGCCCTTCTTCAAACTCGGCTACGACTACGCCGCCGACTTCCAGTGGACTTTGCTCGGTTCGTACGAAGACTGGGCCAAGCAGCTCGACGAGCTTGCCGCAGGCTGATCGACGTCACGGGCTCGAAAGCTTTAGCGTGCGCGAAGCGTGCGCGACGGCGGCAGGCCGCACCATCCGCAGAGGCTTGAACCCACGCTGAGCAGAACCATGTCCGACGCCTTTCACTTCTACGAACCCCGCCTCGGTCATGGCCTGCCGCACGATCCGTTCAATTCGATCGTCGGGCCCAGGCCGATCGGCTGGATTTCTTCGCAGGATGTTGCCGGTCATCTCAATCTGGCGCCCTACAGCTTCTTCAACGCCTTCAACTACACGCCGCCGATCGTCGGCTTCTGCAGTGTCGGCTACAAGGACACGGTGCGGAACATCGAGCAGACACGGGAGTTCGCCTGGAACCTGGTCACACGGCCGCTGGCCGTGGCGATGAATGCCACCTCCGCACCGGTCGCACCGGAGGTGAGCGAATTCGCCCTGGCCGGGCTGACGCCGGTCGCCTCCCAGGTGATTGCCGTGCCGCGCGTCGGCGAGAGCCCGGTGTCGTTCGAATGCCGGCTGAGCCAGCTGATCCAGTTGCAGGGGGCCGACGGTGCGCGGGTCGACAGCTGGCTGGTGCTGGGCGAAGTGGTCGCCGTGCATATCGCGAAGGCGCTGCTGGCGGATGGCGTCTACGACACGGCCGCAGCGCATCCGGTCCTGCGCGCGGGCGGGCCGGCGGATTACTTCGAGATCGCCGCGGAAACCCGCTTCCGGATGACGCGGCCGAGCGCCTAGGGCCACGCCGATTCCAGGCACTGTGCGCTGGCATGCGCATGGCTTCGACGACACGAAAAAGCCGGCGAGGTTGCCCTCGCCGGCTCTCTTTCACAACATCCGTTTACGAAGCCGGATCAAGCCGTCTTCTTCGCCGCGTGGTGATGCTTCCTCGTGTGCCTGGTCTTCTTGACCGGGGCGGCCTTCGCGGCCGGGGTGGCTGCGGTCGGCGCGGTGGCCGGCGTGGCGGCCACGGCAGGCGTTGCGGCAGTGGCAGGGGTGGCAACGTCCGCTGCGGCGGCGATGCCGGCGGCGAACAGGCTGGTGGAGATGGCGAGAGCGGCGATGATCTTGTTCATGGATAACTCCAGACGGGGGGTGGATGACACGGAGTGGAGAATGGACCCCGGTGGGTGAACGCCGCATGAACGCGGCGCGACGGCCGCTCCACTCTTGCGAATCACTCTCGTTTCTTCATCGGCCGGCGCATTCGGCTAGGCTGCGCATTCAACTTTCAGGAGGTATCCAATGTCCATCGAATCCCTGTTTTCCCGTCGTCGGTTTCTGAGCCTGGCCGCCGCCGTTCCGGCAACGCTGGCGCTGGGCCAGCTGGCCGTGAATGCCGCCGATCTGCCGCATCTCTCGCCGGACGATGCCACCGCGAAAAGTCTGGCTTACGTCGAAAACGCTGCGAAGATCGACGCCAAGGCCGAGCCGACGTACATGGCGGGCAGCGCCTGCGCTTCCTGTTCGCTGTTTGCCGGCAAGGCGGGCGACGCCTACGGCCCCTGCGGCTTGTTCGCCGGCAAGGCAGTAGATGCCAAAGGCTGGTGTCGGGGCTACGCGAAAAAGGCGGCATAACCGCTTTTGAAGCGCCCCGCATCCGGGCATGGGCCCCGGTCCGCCGCAGGGCGGATCGGGGCCTTTCGCTCAAAGCCCCTCAAAGCTCGATGGGCGACGGAACAGCGGCTTGATCGCGCATCGCGGCTTCGAGTAACGCAGTCGGGCACAGCGAAGCCACCGCCGAGAATTGACGTGGCGCAACGGCTTCGCCGACGCTTCGCAAAATCCTCCGACTACAAATCACCTCCATGAACGACGCCGGCATGACCGTGACCGACGCCCTGAAACGGCGAATCTCGACTCGGGCCTTTTTGCCGAAGCCCGTTCCGGAAAGTCTGGTACGTGAAATCCTCGACGTGGCGCGCTGGGCGCCTTCAGGCGGCAACGTGCAGCCCTGGAAATTGCTGGCGGTGGCCGGTGCCGCGCAGGACGAGATCAAGGCGCTGGTGAAGAATTATCCGGGGCTGTTCCCGGCGGAGGAAGGCGACCGGCCGGTCTATCCCGCCAATCTCTGGGAACCCTATCGCAGCCGCCGCTTCAAGGTGGGTGAAGACATGTATGCCCTGCTCGGCATCGCGCGCGACAACAAGCCGGCGCGGCTCGCGCACCTGGCGCGCAACTTCGATTTCTTCGGCGCGCCGGTGGCTTTGTTCTTCGTGATGGACGAGCGCCTGGGCCATGCCCAGTGGGCGCACCTGGGGATGTTCATGCAATCGATCGCGCTGGCGGCTACCGAGCGCGGTGTGGCCTCCTGCTTCCAGGAATTCTGGGCGACGCTGCGTACGACACTGAAAGCGCACTTCCAGCTCGCCGAGCACGAGATGGTCTACTGCGGCATGGCGCTGGGTCATGCCGACGAATCGGCGCCGGTGAACCGGCTGCGGTCGGACCGCGCGAGCGTCGACGAATTTGCGAGCTTTCGTTTCGGGTAGTGTCTGCGCCCGCGCTCTGCGCAATCCTCGATCCCTTTGCAGAACGGCCTCGTGCACAGGGCGCACGCGGCATGGCTGCTTGCCGGGCACCGAAATGCCGCCTTGGGCCGATGGTGGCCTCATCCTGGCGAGCGAACGCATCGCCCCTTCGCGAGGTCAACAGTGCATGCGTATTTTCTCCCTGGCCGCCCTGATGGTCCTGAGCCTGATCGCCGGCTGCGAAACGCTGCCGCCCGTGAACGAAGAGATTGCGCGCGCGACGCGCGACGCCGATGCGCCGCACCGTCTGGCGCTGCTGCGCCGCGAAGGCGAGAAGGTCACCGGCGTGGCGTTCACCCCCGGTAACAGCGTGCAGCTGCTGCGCGACGGCGCGGCCGCCGTTCCCGCGATCACTGCGGCCATCAACGGCGCGAAGTCCAGCATCGACATGGAGAGCTACGTCTTCGACGAGAAGGACGGGCTCGGCATCGCCGACCTGCTGATCGCCCGCTGCGCGCAGGGCGTGGCCGTCAACCTGATCTACGACGCCTGGGGCTCGCTGCACACGCCGCACGAGGTGATCGACCGCCTGCGGGCGAGCGGCGTGAACGTGATCGAATTCAATCCGATCGACCCGAAATCCATCATTGGCAATCGTGTCGACTACCGCGATCACCGCAAGATCCTCGTGGTCGACGGCAAGCTGGCGATCACCGGCGGCGTCAACATCAGCGGCGTTTACCTGCGCGATAATTCACACCCCGGCGCGGCGCACGACCCGGAGCATGATGCCTGGCGCGATACCGACATCCGGGTCGAAGGTCCCGCAGTCGCCGAGTACGAGCGCAGCTTCATGCAGACCTGGACCGAGCATCGGGGCCCGGTGCTGCCGTCGCGGCCACTGCCCGTGAATGACGCGAAAGGCGACCTGCCGGTGCAGGTGATCGCGAACACGCCGGCGCACAAGGAGCACGACATTTACAGCGCGCTGCTGGTGGCGATTACGCTCGCGCAGAAATCGGTGCATCTGACCACCGGCTTCTTCGTGCCGACGCACGACCTGCGCCGCGCCCTGCACGAGGCCGCGCTGCGCGGTGTCGACGTGCGCGTGCTGGTGCCGCGCAACAGCACATCGGATTCCGCCGTCGCCGCTGGCCGCGCCTACTACGAGGACCTGCTCGAAGATGGCGTGCACGTGTTCGAATATCCGGAGAATCGCGTGCTGCACGCCAAGACTGCGGTGATCGACAGCGAGTGGTCGACGGTCGGCTCGTCCAATCTCGACTGGCGCAGCGTGATCCTCAACAACGAGTTGACGACAGTAATCCTCAGCCCGGCCTTCGGCGCGCAGCTGGAAGCCATGTTCCAGGCCGACACCACGCTGGCGCAGGAGATCGATCCACAAGCCTGGGCGCGGCGCCCGTTCGGCGCACGGTTCCGCGAGTGGCGCGCGCGCCTGTTCGAGTATTTCCTGTAGGTCCGGAGCGAGCGCTCAGCGCCCGATCGCGCTTAGAAAATCCAGCAGCACGGCATTGGTCTCGGCTGGCTGCTCCTGCTGGATCCAGTGGCCGCAGCCCTTGAGGATGTGGGTGCCGAGCCAGTTCGGGATGCGCTCTTTCACACGCGCGATCGCCTCCAGGCCCCAGCCGGTCGCCACGTCGTATTCGCCGCCGATGAACATCGCCGGCACGGTCACTGGCTTGCCGGTTTGCGCGCTGAGATCGTGCCAGTCGGCTTCGAGGTTGTGGTAGTAACTGAGCGGTCCGGCAAAGCCGGTGCGTTCGAACTCGGCCGCGAAGAAATCGAGATCGGCTTCGTTGAACCACGCCGGCAGCACGGCGGGAGCCATCATGCGGTCGCGCATGCGACCACCCTGCGGAATGCTCATCGGACTGTTGCGGATGAGGGTCAACTGATCGATCGTCGCGAAGTCGATGCCGAGCGTGGCGAGTGCATCGCCGGACAGCGAGTACACGATATCGCGCACCCAGCCGCGCACGTCCGCTTCGATCTCGTCGATCACCGGGCCGAGCGTGCCGAAATAGGTCTGGTAGAAATCCTGACCGGGCCCGGCCAGTTCGGCATGCAGCGACTCCGGGCTGCGCTCGCCGAACGGACTGCCGGGCAAGGCCACCAGCCCGCGATCCGAAAAAGGCACGCTCAGACCGACCACGCCACGAAACACTTTCGGATGCAGCCACGCCGCTGTCCACGCAACCGGCGCGCCCCAGTCGTGGCCGATGATCACCGCCTGCTTCTCAGCCAGTGCCGAGACCACCGCCACCGCGTCGTCGACCATCCGGTGGATTCGATACGCTTCCGGCTTCCAGAACTTGGAAGAGCGGCCGTACCCGCGCTGGTCGATCGCGACGGCCCGATAGCCGGCTTCGGCGAGTGCGGTGAGTTGATGCCGCCAGGAATACCAGAGCTCCGGAAAGCCGTGCAGCAGGAGCACGAGCGGCCCTTCGCCCGCCTCGACGGCGTGAATACGGATACCGTTGACATTGAGCAGGCGATGCCGACGCTGGTTCATGTAGAAGGTTTCCCGTGATGCGCGGATCGGTGTTGCGAAACTCATCTTCGGCGCTTTCGGCGGAACCCGTTGCAAAAATATCTTTCGCGCGATCATCGGCGGGCATCGGGCGCTGCTACGCTCCGCCGGCAACGCGCAGATGCGGCGCTGCTCGCTCGGGTCGGTCCGCGCAGCGGCACAAGCCGTGCGTGCCCCCTCACCGACACGCACGATGTCCTCAACCAGGAGTTGCACGCATGGCAACGATTCACTTTATCGGCGGCGAGAAAGGTGGCGTAGGCAAATCGCTGGTGGCGCGCCTGCTGGCGCAGTATCTGATCGACCAGCACATTCCTTTTCTCGGCTTCGACTCGGACCGCTCACACGGCGCGCTGCTGCGTTTCTATGCGGCCTATGCGTCGCCGGTGGTGATCGACCGCTACGAAAGCCTGGACAAGGTGGTCGAGGCGGCGACCGAAGATGCACAGCGCCGCATTCTCGTTGATCTCGCTGCGCAGACGCATCAGCCGCTGGTGAAGTGGATGGAGGAGTCCGGCATGCTGGCGCTGGCGCGCGACTTCGGTATCTCGGTGCGCTACTGGCATGTGATGGATTCGGGGAAGGATTCGGTGGACCTGTTGAAGCGGTTGCTGGATCGCTTCGGCAATCAGCTCGACTACACCTTGGTGCTCAACCAGCTGCGCGGCGACGACTTCGATATCTTCGTGAAGTCCGGCGAAAAGGAACGCGCGCTGGCGCTGGGCGCGAAGATCGTCAGGCTGCCGCGTTTGCACGAGGCGGCCATGACCCGTATCGATGCACGCAGCACCAGCTTCTGGGCGGCGGCCAACAGCGGCGACAAGGAACTCACCGGGATGGGCCTGCTGGAGCGCCAGCGCGTCAAGGTCTGGCTCGGCAAGGTCTATGCGGAACTGGAACAGCTTGGCGTTTGATGATCCAGCGCACCAATCGTTGACCGTAGACTGCGCGCGCTGCGCTGTAGCGCGCTGAATCGGTCGCAAAGAATTGTCTCGACGGCTGAGCGACGCGCGCCAGGCTTCGAGCCGCCCGCATCGATACTCACGAATAGGATGGGCTCGAATAGAGTCCGACACGGGCGCCGGGCCGACATGAACCGAACGTCTCACGAACAAACGTGCGCCATCTCACAATGGGCATGACGCTGATGCGTGACAGGCGGGCACAAGACTGATAGACCTTCATGACCGACCCGTGCGGCAAAGGGTCTCAGCGATGGCACCGGGGGAATCATGCTTCTGGCGTACCAGAAACCGGGGTTGACGATAGGGCCTGCGCAGGCGAACGATCCGCTGTTAGTGAAGCTGCTGCAACGCGATCTGCGTGCGCTCGGCTATCTCCGGGGCAATGTCGACGGCGCCTATGGCCCAGGCACCGAGAAGGCTGTCAGGGCGCTCCAGTTCGATCTTCTCCACAATGACGGCCAATCGAGTGGAGGAGATGGTTTAGCGCCGGTAGCCCTGATCGACATCAATCGTGACCAGGGCAACAAGGCCGTAACCGAAGTCACGGGCGTGCTCGATCAGGCGCTGGCGGGGTGCATCGCCGCGCTGATCGCCGACGAACGGATTCCAAAACTGCCGAGTTCCGCGCAGGCTTCGACAGAGAACACGAAGGCCCTGCAGACGATTGCCGGTAGTGTGAGCACGGTGGTTCCCACTCCGTTCATTGCGGCGATCGTCCGCCAGGAAAGCGGCGGTCAGCACTATCGCGTGCCCGACGGCCGCAACGAGGACAACTTCATCGTCGTCGGCCTCGACCACGGACAGGCGGCCGACGCCGACCGGGTCACTTCACGCGGCTATGGCATCGGCCAATACACGCTCTTTCACCATCCGCCGCGGCCCGAAGAGGTGGCGGATTTCATGCTCGATCCGGTGCGTAACGTCAGCAAAGCCGAGACCGAACTGCGCGAGAAGTTCGATCGCTTCGTGGTATCGGACAAGCACGGCTCCGACGACCGCAAGGCCGAGCATCCGCTGCTGCCGTTGCGGATCTGCCGATACGCTCCATCCGATTCACGGTATCTGCGTGACTGCCGCAACTGCGCAAGCGCAGCAAGCAAGACCGACATCGGCCCCGGCACACCGGTTTACGCTGGAGCCGCGATAACCTATCAAGTTGACCAGTATTACCCGTCTGCCATCTACCGTGGCGTGCCGCATCGCGCCGATTTCCTCTGCGATTGGCCCTACGCAGTTCGCCGCTACAATGGCGGCGGTCTGGATTCTTATCATTATCAGACCCGCGTGCTTCTCAACCTTCTCAATCTTCCAGGCTGAACCCGGAGCTCACCATGTCGCTCGGAATCGTGCTGGATATCGCGATTGGACTGATCTTCACCTATCTACTTCTGGGAATGATCGGCTCTGCGTTCCAGGAACTGGTTTCCACGGTTTCTTCTCTGCGCGGACGCTATCTGCTTAAGGGGATCAGCCAGCTTCTTGGCGCCGATAATTCTCCACTCAGCGATCTATACAAACGCGTCTCCAACCATCCACTCGTGAAAACGCAGGGCAAGGATACCCGGCCCTCCTACGTTTCCGCCGCCCATTTCACGATGGCCCTGCTGCATCAACTCGGCGATGAAACCCAGGCTCCTCGCTTCAGCCAGATCGAAAACTCCGTCGCCAGGCTGCCCGAAGGACCGGCGAGGCAAAGCCTGACCACGCTGCTGATCGACGCGCAGGGCGATCTCGATAAACTCCGCAACAGCATCGCAAAGTGGTTCGATGAGGCGATGGACCGCGTCAGTGGCAGTTACAAGCGTTTCAGCCACTACCTCTTGCTCGCATTCGGATTTGCCGCAGCGGTAATATTCAATGTCGACTCCATTCATATCGCCAGCACACTCTGGCGAGAACCTTCGATGCGCGCGATGGTGGTGGCCAGCGCGACAGCCTATGCCGATGCCAATAAAACGCTCGACGTGCCGTCGCCTTCCAAGCCGCAGCCCAGGACGAGCGCGGCGCAGATCGACGACTCGGCAGTGAAACTCCAGGCGGCGATCGACCAGCTTGGCACCCTGCCGGTGCCGATCGGCTGGGCCGATATCCAGAAGGAACTGGCCCTGACGAAGCTCGGCGATTCCGAGGATTGCGCGAATGGCAAAAGCCAGAGCGACCCCTGCCGTATCGCGATGGCAGCGTTCACCGGAGCGGAACACAATACCGGCCTCAAGCTCGTCTTCAAAGCGATCTTCATGCGCGGCGGCTCGGGCGGCGCCATGCTGATCGGATGGCTCATCACGGCGCTGGCTACAGCGCTGGGTGCGCCGTTCTGGTTCGATCTTTTGCAGAATGCACTCCGTCTCCGGAATGCCGGCCCGAGACCCGAAAGAGGGGCGGTGGAACCTTCCAGTACGAGTAGATAAGTGAGGATTTGCCGCGACCGGCATCAGTATATTCAAAACCGTGGCTTTGATGGGCGTCGCACCATTGAGAGATCGACAAAAAGCGAGGGGCAGACATGATCGGGATCAGCTACCGAGTCGTCGCAGTATTTCTCTTGTCGTATGGAGTCTGTGGCTGCGTCTCGACGCAAGCCGTCCAGCAATACGCGGCTTACTCCAGAACCATGATCGATCAGGTTCAGCCGGTGGCGGCGGATTTCTATGATTCCTGTGTCCGGAGCAACCAGTACCGGCCGTTCGAAAACCACAGTCAATGCACATCGGAAAAAGCCGCCGCTGCCGGAATCGGCAATGTTGCGCTGGTGCTCGACCGCTATAACTCTGCACTCGGCGCGCTGGCTGCCGACAGCAAGGTGGCGTTCGACAAGGAGCTCGACGGTCTCGCCGCCGAAATCGGCACGCTGCCAATCGGCATCAACAAGACCCAGATCGATGCAGTGGGCAGCATCACCAAGCTTCTGGCCAATGCCGCAGCGTCGGGATATCAAAAGCACGAAGTCGCGAAATTCGTACGCCAGGCCAACACCTCCGTCTTTGTTGTATCCGACGCACTGGCTTCCATGATCGAAAAGAATTACGACCTGGCGATCAGCAACGAGTTGCTGGCCTGGGAAAGCTCTTTCCGCACTGCGGAAAAAACCAGCAAGGACTTGCATTCTCCGACCTGGAACTCTTACGCCGATGCGCAGTGGCAGCAACGCGCGGGCCTTGAAAAGAAGCTTGAGGCATCGAAAATGCTGGCTGCCGCGCTTCGACGCATCGGCGCGACGCACCAGCAATTGTCGGACGATGCCGACAAGCTGAGCAGTGCCGAGATCGCGGCGGCCGTCACCGCGTTCTACGACAAAGCCAAGCCGGTTCTGGCGCAGTCACGGGCGGCTTTCAAATAATGGAGTAACGCAATGGCCAGCAAACTTTCCAGCGATGACGTGTTCACGCTCTCGAAGTCGTTTCATGACATGGCCGTAACGGTCGGCAACTATCGCTTCGATCATTGGGACCAGCTGACCAGCGCACAGCGTTCGCGACTGGAGTCCGAGCAGTGGACACTATTGAATACATCCAGCGATTTGAACGCGCAGTCCGTGCTGCTGAAGATCCAGGCAATGGAATCGGAGCTTCAGACACTCCAGGGCGCGGCGGCAGCGATGACAAGTGTGGCGAACAAGCTCGACAGCATCAAGAAAGCCCTGACTGTCGCTGCGAGCGCTGTCGCGTTCGGCGCATCTCTCTACATGGCCGGCTCGACGATGAACCTCGATGCGGCCATTGCCGCAGCCAACAACCTGGTGGGCGCGATCCAGGCCTGATACTGGCGAGCCCCGACGCGCAGTCGCGTCGCGATTCGGGCAACGCGCTCAATTCACGGCGTAGACATCGTAGGTGACCTGGTTTTCGAGCAGCTTCGCTTCGCCGATGTTGACGAACTGCTTGCGGTTGACCCAGGCGTAGTCGGGATGCGCGGTGCGCATGAGTGGCGCGGCGTAGATTTTCACCATCGCGGGAAGATCACCGCGAAGAAATCCGGCGTAGCCGTCTGTACCGAGATCGAGAATGCCGTTGTAGCGGACGTCGATCAACGCGCCATCGTGTGATTCCAGTGTCGCGTGGACATCGAGCACGCAGACGCCATCGGGGCGCAGCGTCAGCCAGTCCCCGCCGACCGCACGCACCTTGCCGCGCAGTTTCGGACCCCAGACCTCGCCGCCGGTCACGTAGAAGTTGGCGCGGATGTCGTTGGGCAAGGCACCGATGACTTCCGGCGCCGAGAGCGTTGCACGGTAGGTGCAGACGTGTTCCATCTCGTACTTGAACGGCATGGTGGTTCCCCGCGACGAGACGGCAATGTCTCAGGCCGGAGCTTCACGCCGCCACAGCTTCGGCGCAATTGGGGTGGACCCTCGAAAAAAATCAGTGCTGCACGTAGAAACGCTCGAACGAAACTTTCGTTGCGTCGCTGGCCGGGTTGCCGGTGTTCGGCGCCGAGCTATACGCGCCCAGCTTGAAATAGACTGGTACGTTGTTCCAGTTCGATGCGGTCGTCCAGTTGCGCGTTGCGCCGTTGACGGTAACCGAGAGTGTCGAGCCGATCCACTGGACGCTGTAGGCGATGCGGTCACCGATCGCGACGTTGGTCGTCATCGGGTACACCGTCGTTTGCGAGTTCGACGGCGACGAATAGACCTTCGCTTCGACCTGCTGTTTGCGCGGGTTGTAGTCGATCAACACCAATATCGAGGACAGGCCGTGAATCTGGCCGATCACGGCCTCGTCGGAATTGACCGAGGCCTGCCGAATGCGGCAGGTCGCGGTCAGCGTGCCGCCAATCCGGTTGGTCCATTCGGTGGGGCCGGTCGCCGTATAGAGCTCGCGTAGCTCGCTGCGTGTGTGACTCGAGCTGGAACCCGAGGTCGTCGCGCCGTTCGTGGGCGAGAAGAACTCCAGCGTGCCAAGTGCGCCAGTCTGGAAATACTCGGAGGCGTAGCCCGGATAGCCGACCAGCTCTTTCGTACGAATCGTCGCGGCCGTACCCGTGGTGCCGCCAGTGCTGTTGACCGGCAGCGTCAGCTTGAAATGCGAGAGATCGAACATCGTCGCCGGCGAGGTGAGCGCCTGGGATGGCGTGGCTGCGGCCAGCGCGAGCACGAACGCGCCGAGCTTGAGGCTCTTCAAATTGTTGATGGTGTTTCTCCTGTATCCGGCGCTTTTGGCCCGGGTAGTGGTCGGATTACGCAGCTTATTTAGTTATTTATGACTACTTGACTTCTAATGGACGAACGGAGTCTGTCGCCCGGCGTGCGGGGCAGCCACTCCCCACCGGCCGCAGGGGAATGGCCCAGCGGCTCCGGCCGCGCGGACCATTGGGGTAACGAAGCCAAAGCCTTGAGTACAGCCATCGTGAATCCGCAGCCAGCAATCGGCACCGCGAGCGCGCGAACGAGCTGAAGCATTGCCTTGGACTCCCCTGTGATTGGCGCGCGCCGAATCCTGGCAATTTACGCAACCTGGAACCGGTCAGCGAATCTTTCGCACGGCGGCGGCTAGGCGAAGACCCGACATCGCGCTACTCTCGAACAGCCGCTCTGCCATGCCGGATTCCGATTCGCAGGTAGCGTTTCCATGAAGCGGCGGAATCGCGGCATGCGCCAGACACGGCAACCGTCTGGAGGAGGAGCATGCCATGAGCAGTGTAGACACCATCGCGTTACTCAATCGTCTGATCATCACCTCGAAGGATGGCGAGGCGGCCTTGCGAGCGGCTTCCGAAGAGGTCCATCACCCCGAGGTCCGGGATTCGCTCGCGGAGTATTCGAATTTCTTTGCGGAGGCGGCGCGCGAGTTGCAGGATGCGGTGCACGCACTCGGCGGAAAAGCCGTGGGCGCCGGCACCTTCGGCAACACGCTGCACCGGACCTGGATGCACATCAAGGCCAACGCCTATGGTCGCGACGAGGGCGTGATTCTCGATGAAATCGAATCCGACGAGCGCCGCGCCGATCGCGTTTTTGCTGATGCGCTGACCTGGGACACGCCGCCGGAAATCCACGCGCTGCTGGAGCGGCAATTCAGCGGCGCCCGCGAGCGTCACGGCGCGATCCGGCAGATGCGCGAACGGATCGATACGATTCACTGAGCCGGCGGCCCGCACGGTGGCGTCGCGACCGGCAAACCCTGCGAAAAACGCCGGGGGTGGCAGGTCGCGGTCGGGGCGGCAGCAGGCCATAATCGGCGGTGACCCGCGATTCCCGGAAGCTTGTCGAGTTCTTCTTCGATCCCATCAGCCCGTATGCCTGGCTGGCGTCGAAAGAGCTGGACCGTCTCGAAGCGGCCGGCTTCACGATCGACTGCCGGCCGGTACTGTTCGCGGCGCTTCTGAACGCGCACGGCCAGAAGGGCCCGGCCGAGGTTCCG
>JAYWBB010000009.1:0-8138 GCA_043781855.1 Nevskia sp.
ACTGAGTGAAGTCAAGGTTGGCGGCGGTGCGGCGATCGGCGTAGATGAATCGGAAGTATTACTGGATATTGATACGGTCATGGCTCTTGCGCCGGGAGCGCAGGTCGTGGTTTACGATTCACCTTTCTCCGGAGCCGGCGCCAGCTTTCAACCCTTATTGAATGCCATGATCAACGATCATGTAACAGTCATCAGCAATAGCTGGGCCTATTGCGAAGATCAAACCACACTGGCAGATGTACAAAGCATCGAGTCCATTCTGCAAACAGCCGCCGCATCTGGAATTAGCGTATTCACTGCCAGCGGTGATAGCGGCAGTACGTGTCTGGATGGCCGTTCAAACACCGTTACCGTGCCAGCTAGTTCTCCTAGCGTCACTGCTGTCGGAGGAAGTTCTGCCGAAATCAGCGCAGGGTTTACCTATCAAAGGGAAACCTGGTGGGATGGTAACAGTAGCAACCCTCCAACGGGGCAGGGCGGGTTCGGAGTAAGCCGCTTTTTTGCGCGACCGGCCTACCAGAACGGAATCAACGTTTCGGCAATGCGCTCGATACCCGACGTCGTCGCCGCTGCCGATCCGGGAGCTAATGGAATCCCCATTTGCCAGGCCGATGCAGGCGGTTGCCCTTCAGGCCTGCTCTATGGCGGCGCAAGCTTCTCGACTCCACAGTGGGCGGCTTTTGCCGCACTGCTGAATCAGGCCCATGGAACCAACGTAGGAGCCTTCAACCCGCTGATCTATCCGCTAGCCAATTCCAATGCGTTCCATTCGGCCGCCAGCATGGCCAGCGACTTCGCCCATGTCGGCTTGGGTTCTCCGAATCTGAGTGTCCTGAATCTCGCATTGAACGGGACTGCAACGGGTACGGTCGATCCAGCCTTGTCAAATATTGGAGTCTTCCCGCGCAATCCCCCAGCTGACGGGACTACCGCCTCGAGCGTTGTCGTGCAGCTGCGCGGTGGCAATGGCAGCGCCGTGAGCGGAAAAACGGTTCGCCTGACACCCAACGGTTCTTCCAACGCCAGTATCACTCCGTCGGAGGGAATCTCGACGGTGAATAACGGCACGGTCGTATTTACGGTGACCGATCTCCAAGCCGAAACGCTGACATTCACCGCCACCGACACCACCGATGGCATCGTCCTCCTGCAAACGCCGAGTGTGGTCTTCGGAGTGCCGCCCGCTGCCGGCGCCGGCCTCAACGTCTTTCCGAACACCGTGGCTGCCGACGGCGTCAGCACGTCGAGCATCACCGTCACGCTGCGCGACACGCTGAACCGGCCCACGCCCGGAAAGCTCATCAACATCGAGCAAGGTGTCGGGCGTTCGATCATCAGCGGCCCGCTACCGCCGGTGACCGACGCCAATGGCGCGATCCGTTTCACGGTTGCCGATACCTTCAACGAAACCGTGACCTATTCGGCGGTCGATGTCAGTGACCGCAGCCTGCCGGTGCCCGGCTCGGGCGCCGTGACTTTCAACAACAGCCCTGGAAATGGCTGCGGCGCGGCACCCGTGGCCGGCGACGGCTTTCTGATCACACCGTTCGCGACCGGTTTTGTCGGACGCGCGTTCAACTTCGGCAATATCAATTCGCCCTGCGTCGGCCCGGCGAACGTTGCTTTCGATGCGGCCGGGTCTGTCTATGTGCCCGACTCGCCGACCGGCAAGATCTATCGCTTCGGCACCACCGGCGGCAGCGCGGATGCGGCTCACGTCGTTAACGCGACCCCGCTCAATCCCGGCACGCAGTCGGTCGCAATCGGCCGTGATGGCCGGCTCTACGCGACGCAGTCTGCAACCACCGGCGACTTCTTCACCGGCTCCGTGGTCGAGCTCGATCCGGTGAGCGGCGCGCTGTTGCGCACGGTCGCAGCGAACATCACGTGCGCGCACGGCCTCGCTGTCGACCCGATCAGCGGCGACCTGTTCGTTGATGACGGCTGCGCGGGTTCCGGCTCGGAGAACCCGTCGATCTGGCGTATCGGCAGTCCGGCGAGCGCCACGCCGCCGGTCTCCGCTTATGCGACAACACCATTCATCCCGAACGCGCCGATGTTCTTTGCACCGGATGGCAACCTGTTCGCCTGGTCCGGCGGCAACCTGCTGAGGATCACCGGAACCAACGCGCCGCAACCCGCCGTGATCACAAGCCTGCCGGGCGCGCAGTTCACTGGCAACGGTCTCGCGGTCGGTCGCGCGACCGCAGCCGGCGCGGTGCAATCAGTGTTCATGACCACGGCCGGCGGCATTTCCGAAGTCGACGTTACGACCAATCCGATCAGCGTCAGCCGGCTCGTGGTCGACCACATCGGCGGCGGCAACGGCGAGATGACGCGCGGGCCGGACGGTTGCATCTATGTGTCATCGGACGTCAACCTGCTGCGCCTCACCGATGCTGCGGGGACCTGCGGTTACACAGCGGCAGCAACGGCGCCGACACTGAGTGTGTCACCGGGCAGCATCACGCCGAATCCGGCGCAGGGCAGTTCGCAGACTTTCACGGCGACGCCGCACTTCGGCAGCATCGCGGCGGGCACGCCGATCCTGTTCACGGTGGCCGGCGCGAACCCGCAGGTGAAGATGATCCGCGCCGATGCATCAGGCCAGGCGGCATTCAGCTACGCCGCGATCAACGCCGGGAACGATACGCTGACCGCGTCGGCCAACGTCAGCGGCACGCGGGTGAGTTCGCCGCCGGTGCGCGTGACCTGGGTCAGTGGTTTGCACAGCTCGTTCCTCACGCTCAATCCGAGCCCGATCGGAGGCTTCGCCAATCAGGCGATCACCGTGATCGCCTCACTTAGCGATCTCTCGGCAAGCCCCGTGGCGTCACTGTCCGGACAGACGATCGGCTTCACGCTCGGAAGCGGCAGCAATTGCACGGCGATCACCGACAGCAGCGGACGCGCCAGTTGCGCGCTGACGCCCGGTCCGGCCGGTAACGACACGCTCACTGCGACCTTCAGCGCTACCAGCCAGTATCTGGCGTCCACGGCAGCAGTCGGCTTCGGCGTGATGGCCGTCCCAGCCGCAACGCCAGCGGCCACCGTGACGCTCAGCGCGACCCCGCTGACGATTACGCTCGGCCAACCAACGACACTGACTTGGTCCTCGACCAACGCCACGGCCTGCATCGCGAGCGGCGGCTGGACGGGCAGCCGTGCGACCGCCGGCAGCGAAAGCGCGACGCCCGCCGCGATCGGCACCGCGAGCTATACGCTGACCTGCACCGGTGCCGGCGGCAGCGGCGCGGCGAGCGCGATGGTGACCGTCAACGCGGCAACGCCGACGCCGGTCGGAGGCCGGGGCGGCGGTGCATTCGGCTGGCCGCTGACGCTGCTGCTCGGCCTTGCGGCATGGCTGCGGCAGCGGCGCCGTGGACACCGGGTCTGCGCCCGGTCGCAGTGAGCGGCGATCGGGCGCAGTCGTGGGTCGGGTCGCGGCGCAAGCCGATGAAGCGGGCTTCGCGACTCGCGGTTCCCTTGCTCGCGCTCGCCGTGGCCGGGTGCGCGAAGATCGACGAAATCCGCGCGTCGCCTGAATACAAGCAGGCGAAAGACTACGCGATCATCGCCAAGGACACGATCACGGATACGGCGCGGAAAACGGAAGCGCGCGCCGCGCGTTATCTCGCCGACAAGGAAGTGCTGAAAACATTCAAGGACTCGAGCAACCACGGCGAGGCTGAACTGCTGGTGGTGCTGCACCGCGCTGGCATCGGTGGCGATGCCGGTTCAGCTCGGGGCAAGATTCCGGACAAGGGCCCGAACAAGGGTAGAGGCTCGGTCACGCCACCGGCAGCGCCCCCACGTCTGCCCGACAACACGCCGCCGCCTTCGCTGCCGGAGCAGTATCAGGGCACGTTTCGCTGGCCGCTCGACGCCGGCATCGTCAGCTCCGAGTACGGTGAGCGCTGGGGCAAGATGCACAAGGGCATCGACATCGCCGCCGATATCGACGAACCGGTTTTTGCCATCGCCGACGGCGTTGTCCTGTATTCCGACGATGGCCTGCGCGGCTATGGCAACGTCGTGATCCTGCGCCATGACAGAGACATGACCACGTTCTACGCTCACAACAGCGCATTGAAGGTAAAGCAGGGCGAACATGTAACGAAAGGTCAGCTCATCGCCCTGCTGGGCAGCACCGGGCATTCCACGGGCCCGCACACGCACTTCGAGATTCGCGTCGGCGACAAGCCGATGAACCCGCGCTCGCTACTGCCGCCTTCGAAGCAGTTCCAGGCCGCTGCTCAGGAACGAGTCCTTGCTTGCTCGGATTCGTGTGGCCCCAGTCGCGCAAGCAACCTACCCTGAGCTAACGTGTCGTGGGGGCGCGCGCTGTCGTGTCAGGGGAGAACGTAATGGACGAAAGGTGCCGACATCGGGCGAGTGGGCTTTCGAACAGCTGTCGAAGGATTCGTTCCGGCTAAGAATCTTTTACTCCGATCAGCCCAGTGGGCAGGGAATCTTCAAGATCTTCGACCAGGATCACATTCAAAACATCGATCTGAATGACGTCGCCCTGCGGGTGAAGTAATCGGTCCGCATCGGCCTCAAGGGTTTTCCGGCGGTGGGTTCTGTTCTGCCTTGTTCTCTTTGTCCTTGTCATGGCCAAGCAGTTGTCCGACCGCGCTGCCGATGCCTTCGACGAGGCCGCGCAGGCTCACCCCGAGCGCCTCGGCGGCGACTGCGGCGATCCGTATGGCAAGCGCTGCGGTGACCGAGAATTGCGGGTCCTCGATGTCGCCCTTGAGCGCAAAATCAAGTCCGATGTTGTTGTTCCGGTCTTTCAGAAAATCGTTCGCGCGCTTGCGGGGAATACCGAGAAAGTTCCCCCGGATTCCCTGGTCGGGCAACAGATCGAAGTTCGTCAGCGTGAGAGATCCGGGAGCTTTCAGTTTTCGGCCTTCGACCTTGGCGTCCAGGTCCAGGCCCAGCGTGCCCTGCTTGATGCCCGTGACGCTTGCCGCTTGCCTTGATCAGATAGGGCTCCAGCGCCAGCAGATCAATGCCACGCAGCTTCGCTTTCAGCGCGGAATCGCGCGTGGCGAGTTCGGTCCAGCCGCTGACGTCGATACTGCCATCGTGCTGTGTGCCCTTGAACACGGCGGTGACTTCTACCGCGCTGTGACCGGTCAGCGACGGCAGGGTCACATCCCTGAGCGTGACTTCGATCGCTTCGAAGCGAAGCGTCAGCGCCGGCTGCGCCACGCTGGCGTCGAAGAATTCGAAGGCGCCATCGTTGATGGTGATCTGTTTCAACTTCACCGCAGGCCGCGTTGGCGCCGAGGCCGGTGCCGCCGATTCCGAGGACGCGATGACCCCGGGCAGTACCTCCATGTGCCCATTCTCGGTGCGCCGAGCGGCAAGCCGGGGTTTGACGAGGGTGACATCGCCGACGCTCAATTCGCCTTCCAGCAGGCCGGCGAGCGCGGATGCACCCAAGGCCACATCGATGCGCGCGACGCGCAGTTGATACGCCGTCGGCCAGCCCTGCGGCGCGGCCACGCTCAGGCCGGAAAAACGGAGCGAAAACCAACCGATGCCGATGTGCTTGATGCTGCCGCCAGCACCCAGCGCTTTCAGGGCCTCGCGCTCGATCAGCGGCACGGCTGCGAACAGCGCGAGATGCACGCCGACCTGCGTGATGACCAGCGTCGCCAGAACGATGACGCCCGCACGCTTCAAGCCCTCTCGCCGCATGGACAGGCTCCTCTCATCGCCGATCGCCGCCTCTTGTCTCTAAGGTGACGAACCGCATTGAAGCATCACGCCGCCGGCTGTTTTTAAGAACCCCCGTTCAGCGACAAGTGGCCCATGCCGTATAGTTGCTCATGGCGTTGAAGATCACTGATTTCTGCATCAACTGCGATGTCTGCGAGCCGGTCTGCCCGAACACCGCGATCTTCCAGGGCCCTGAAATCTACGAGATCGACCCGGCGCGCTGCACCGAATGCGTCGGCCACTTCGAGGAACCCCAATGTCGCGTCGTCTGTCCGGTGGACTGTATTCCGCTCGATCCCCTGAACGCGGAAACCCGCGAGCAATTGCTGGAGAAATATCGGCGGCTGATGGCCGGATGAACGCCGCGCCGCGCTTCCGTTATCGGGCGCTCTGGCAGGCGACGATCTGGCTGCTGATTCTCGTCGGCGGTGTTCTGCACGCACCGGCATTCGCCGATACCGGCGGTGCGCCGTTCGCAAAGCCGCCGGGCTACGCGGTGGCCAGTGCGCATCCACTCGCCACCCAGGCCGGGCTCGAGATCATGGCGGCCGGCGGCAATGCCTTCGATGCTGCCGTTGCGGTGAGCGCAGCCATCGCGGTGGTCGAGCCGACCGGCTCCGGTATCGGCGGCGGCGGCTTCTGGCTCTTGCATCGCGAAGCCGATCATTTCGACACGATGGTCGATGGCCGCGAAGTCGCACCGATCGCCGCGCGCGCCGACATGTATCTCGACGCCAGCGGCACGGCGGTCGATCGCCTGTCGCGCGATGGGCCTTTGTCGGCCGGCATTCCCGGCGAGCCGGCGGCATTGGCGTATCTCGCGAAAAAATACGGCCGCCTGCCGCTGACGAAAACGCTGGCGCCGGCCATCCGCTATGCGCGCGACGGCTTCGCGCTCGACCCGAAGCTGGCGCGCGCGATCGAGCAGACCGAAAAGCGTTTCTCGCCGGCGACGCGCGCGGTGTTCCTGCCGGCCGGCCATCTGCCCGCGGTCGGTGACGTCATCAGGCAACCCGATCTCGCGGCGGTGCTGCAACGCCTCGCCGACCAGGGCCCGAAGGGTTTCTACACCGGCGAAACCGCGACCAGGCTGCTCGCCGGCGTCCGCGCCAGTGGCGGCATCTGGACCGAGGAAGACCTGCGCCGCTACACCGTCACCGAGCGCGCACCGATCGTCACGTATTTCCGCGACTACAAGCTCGTCACCGCGCCGCCGCCCTCGGCCGGCGGCATCGCGCTCGCTGAAGTTTTGCAGCAGCTCGAAGGGCTGGGCTGGACCGACACCCAGGACGCCAACTCGAAGCATTTCGTGATCGAGGCCTTGCGCCGCGCGTATCGCGACCGCGCAGCGTATCTCGGCGATCCGGATTTCGTCAGCATTCCGCTGACCCGACTCGCGTCGCGCTCATACGCTCTGGCGCTCGCGCGCAGCATCGATCCCGTGCATGCCACGCCGTCGAGCAGCCTGCCGCAGACCGGCGCGCAAGCCGTCGAAGGCGGCAACACCTCGCATTTCTCGGTGATCGACGCCGAGGGCAACCGCGTCGCCGCGACGATGTCGATCAATCTCTCGTTCGGCTCGGCCTACATGGCGCCGGGCACCGGTGTCGTGCTCAACGACGAGATGGACGACTTCGCCGCGAGCGCCACGGCGAGCAATGCCTACGGCCTGATCGGCTCGATCCCGAATCTCGTCGCACCGCGCAAGCGGCCGCTGTCGACGATGACGCCGACCTTCGTCGAGGGCCCGAACGGTGTGCTTGCGCTCGGCACGCCCGGCGGCAGCCGCATCGCGACGATGGTGCTGCTCGGCGTGCTCAATTTCGTCGACGGCGCGGACGCCGCGACGATCGTCTCCGCACCGCGTTATCACCATCAGTACCTGCCGGATGTCGTGCAGTTCGAGCCCGGCGCGTTCAGCGCCGAAGAGCAGGCGCGGCTGGCCGCGATGGGCCACGTATTGCAGCCGCTCGACTCCACCTACGGCAATCTCGAGGTGGTGCTCTGGAACCGCGCGGCCAACCGGCTCGAAGCCGCAGCCGATCCGCGCGGTGTGGGCAGCGGTCAGGTCGTCCTGACGGTGCCTGCCAGACCGCGCTGAACCGGCTGGCGCGACGCTTTCGCCTTGAGCCCGAGAATGTTGCGCAACTGCGCCGCGCCGATCACCTGCGGGCGCCGCGACAGGGATTCCGGACGCCGCTCGCGAATCGCCCGCGTCACGCGCGCGAGGTTGTTGCGAATGCTCTCGATATACGGATTCGCCGCACCGTAGCGGCCGCGGAAATGCGTGCCGAAGTAACGATGCACGCCGCCGAAATAGCCGTCGAGCCGGTCTTCCCAGAGCCTGCGGTTGAATTCCGGCGTGCCGTTGATCAGGTCGCGGCGGTTGCGGTAGAGCGGCTTCGGGC
>JAYWBB010000010.1:0-2640 GCA_043781855.1 Nevskia sp.
GGAACTGATCGTGCCGATCGCGATGGAGGAGCAGGTGCGCTTCGCCATCCGTGAAGGCGGCAGGACCGTCGGCGCCGGTGTCGTTACCAAGATCCTGAAGTAAAGCATTAAAAAACCTTCGCGAGCCGGACTGATTGATCCCAGCTCGCGGGGATTTTTCCGTTTACAAACCGTCGGAACGGGCGCTATACTCGCGACCCTCCGATTCACAGTGCATATTCAGGGCAGTAGCTCAACTGGTAGAGCGTCGGTCTCCAAAACCGAAGGTTGCGGGTTCGAGACCCTCCTGCCCTGCCACTGTGATGACCCAAGTTTTCGCCTTCGAGACCGATGGAATCCTCAAAAATAGTTAGCCAGGGCGAAGAAACCGGCTCGCGTTTCGACACGCTGCTCCTGATCGTCGCCGTCGTGCTGCTGATCGGCGGAATGGCGGCGTACTACGCGCTCGTGCCGCAACTGTCGAAGCTGCCGCGTATGGCCTTGATGCTCGGCGGCCTTGCTGCGGCCGTCGCGCTGGTCTACCAGACCGCCGTCGGCAAGACGCTCTGGGGCTATGTCCAGGGTTCGCGTGTCGAACTGCGCAAGGTCGTCTGGCCGACGCGCCAGGAAAGCCTGCAAACCACGCTGATCATCGCCGTCTTCGTCATCATCGTCGCGCTCCTGATGTGGGGTCTTGACTCGGTGCTGTTGCTCGGTGTCCAGCAGCTGACCGGACGGGGCGCGTAATGACCATGCGTTGGTACGTCGTACATGCGTATTCGCAGTACGAGAACAATGTGATGCGGGCACTCAAGGAGCGCATCGCGCGCGCCGGTCTCGACGATCGTTTCGGCGACATCCTGGTCCCGACCGAGGAAGTCGTCGAGATCAAGGACGGCCAGAAGCGTACGACCGAACGCAAATTCTTCCCGGGCTACGTGCTCGTGCAGATGGAAATGAACGAAGACACCTGGCATCTGGTCAAGTCGACGCCGAAGGTGCTTGGCTTTATCGGGGGCACGCCGGACAAACCGGCCCCGATTTCCGAGAAGGAAGCGAATTCGATCCTGCACCGCGTCGAGGAAGCGGTCGAGAAGCCGAAGCCGAAGACGTTGTACGAACCGGGCGAAGCAGTGCGTATCACCGAAGGTCCGTTCGCCGATTTCTCGGGTGTGGTCGAGGAAGTCAATTACGACAAGAGCCGCCTGCGCGTCGCAGTTCTGATCTTCGGCCGGTCGACGCCGGTCGAGCTTGAATTCAGCCAGGTTCAAAAGGGCTGAGAAGCAGTTTCCTGTTGTTGGTTTCCAGTTTTCAGAGAAGATTTGAAGCAGTTTATAGTTGTTGGCTTCCAGTTCCCAGAGAAGCGAAAAAGCCGCATCGCTTTTGCTTCTCTAACAACTGGAAACTGGAAACCAACAACTGCTTTACCGCTGTACCACCGGGGAGCCCATTGATTCAAGGGCGTTCGTACCCACACTGGAGCAACTCATGGCAAAGAAAGTCCAGGCCTATGTCAAGCTGCAGATTCCTGCAGGCAAGGCCAACCCCTCGCCGCCGGTCGGCCCTGCGCTCGGCCAGAACGGCGTGAACATCATGGAATTCTGCAAGGCGTTCAATGCCGCCACGCAGAAGATGGAGCCCGGTATCCCGACGCCGGTCGTGATCACGGTGTATTCGGATCGTTCCTTCACCTTCATCACGAAAACGCCGCCGGCGACCGTGCTGATCAAGAAGGCTGCGGGCATCGAGTCCGGCTCGCCCACGCCGCACACCAAGAAGGTCGGCAAGATCACCAAGGCACAGGCTGCCGAAATTGCCAAGACCAAGTGGCCGGATCTGAATGCCGGTGACATGGATGCGGCCATCCGCCTGATCGCGGGCTCGGCCCGTTCGATGGGCGTGGACGTGGAGGGCTGAAGACATGACAACCCCGAATATCAAATTGTCAAAGCGTCAGAAAGCATTCGCCGACAAAATCCAGCTGGGCAAGGCCTATCCGGTCGAGCAGGCCATCACGATCATCAAGACCTGCGCCACGGCGAAGTTCAAGGAATCGATCGACCTGTCGATCAATCTCGGCATCGATGCCAAGAAGTCCGATCAGAATGTCCGCGGTTCGACCACGCTGCCGCACGGCAACGGCAAGACCGTCCGCGTCGCCGTGTTTGCACAAGGTGCCAAGGCAGCCGAAGCGCTCGCCGCTGGCGCCGATGCGGTCGGCATGGAAGACCTCGCCGCGAAAATGCGTGAGGGCGATCTCAACTACGGTGTGGTTATTGCCAGCCCGGACACGATGCGCGTCGTCGGCGCGCTAGGCCAGGTGCTCGGCCCGCGCGGCCTGATGCCGAACCCGAAAACCGGCACGGTCACGCCGAACGTTGCGGAAGCGGTGCGCAATGCCAAGTCCGGACAGGCGCGTTATCGCACCGACAAGGCCGGCATCGTGCACTGTGCGATCGGCGCCGCGGATTTCGACGGCGCGAAGCTCCATGAAAACCTGCTGGCTGTGCTGCGCGACATCCGTCGCCAGAAGCCGGCGACCTCGAAGGGCATCTTCATCAAGAAGGTCGTGCTTTCGTCGACGATGGGCCCCGGTATTCCGGTCGACTTGTCGTCGCTGCCCGAGTAGGCGTCTCAACACCCGGCGGCGCGCCGATGGCG
>JAYWBB010000011.1:0-54610 GCA_043781855.1 Nevskia sp.
GCTTGTACTCGCGGCTGAACACCCTTCTCGTTCCCATGGATCACCTCCGGTTTCATCCTCACACCCAAACTCGGTGTCCGTGAAACCGGCAACAGCCCAACCCTCACAGGATGCAATAACGCGAAGTCGATCAATTTCAGGGAATGCTCACGCCGCTGGAGAGCGCGTGAGGGTGGCCCGCGCTAGCGACACCCCGGCACCCGGCTGCACCGCTACCGTTGCTCCCTTCCGGGCCTGGCGGGGTTCACGGCTTGCCGTCGCGGGGGCACCAGCGCGGACCGGGGCGGATTGTCCACCCTGAGTCGCCCCGGCTCAAGCATAATTTCGCTCGCTCCCCTCTTTATATTCCGACATGACCCCGACACTGCCCTGCTTCAAGGCTTACGACATCCGTGGTCGCGTGCCGGATGAACTCAATGTCGATGTCGCCTACCGGCTCGGCCTCGCCTACGCCGATGCTTTCAAGCCGAAGCGTGTCGCGCTCGGTCGCGACGTGCGCCTGTCGAGCGCCGGGCTGCTCAACGCCCTCGCGCACGGGCTCGCTGCGCGCGGCGTGGAAGTCGTCGACATCGGCCTCTGCGGCACCGAGGAGGTCTACTTCGCCGCGTTCCAGCCCGGAATCGACGGCGGCATCATGGTGACCGCCAGCCACAATCCGATGGACTACAACGGCATGAAGATCGTGCGCGGTGGCGCCATTCCCGTCTCCGGCGACACCGGCCTGCGCGCGCTCGAAGCGGCTACCGCCGCGTCGACCGCGACGGCGCCACCCGGCGAAGCGGCGCGGACGTTTCACGACTACCGGCGCGCGTACGTGAAGCATCTGCTCGGCTACGTCGATGTCGCGAAGCTCGCGCCGCTGAAGATCGTCGTCGACGCCGGCAACGGCTCCGCCGGCCTGGTGATCGACGCCCTCGAACCGCATCTGCCGTTCGCGTTCATCAAGATCCACCACGAGCCGGACGGCAGCTTCCCGCACGGCATCCCGAATCCGCTGCTGCCCGAGAATCGCGCGGCCACCACGGCGGCGGTGATCGAGCACAAGGCCGCGTTCGGCGTGGCCTGGGACGGCGACTTCGATCGCTGCTTCCTGTTCGACGAGAAGGGTGGCTTCATCGAGGGCTATTACATCGTCGGCCTGCTCGCGGAGGCCATGCTGAAGCTTGAAGCCGGCGGCAAAATCATCCACGACCCGCGCCTCACCTGGAACACGGTCGACATGGTGCTCGGTGCGGGCGGCCGGCCGATCCAGTCGAAGACCGGCCACGCATTCATCAAAGAGCGCATGCGCGCCGAGAACGCGATCTACGGCGGCGAGATGAGCGCACATCACTACTTCCGCGACTTCGCCTATTGCGATAATGGAAATATCCCCTGGTTGCTGGTCGCGGCGCTTGTCAGCGCCTCGGGCCAGCCGCTGTCGGAACTGGTCGAGAAGCGCCAGGCGAAGTTTCCGGCGAGCGGCGAGATCAACCGCCGGGTTATCGACAACCAGTCCGTCATCGCACGTATCGAGGCGCGTTACGCCACCGCCGAGGCAAAAATCGAAAAGGTCGATGGCCTCTCGGTCGAATACGCGGACTGGCGTTTCAACCTGCGCGGCTCGAATACCGAGCCGGTGCTGCGGCTCAACGTCGAGTCGCGCGGCGACGCCGCGCTGATGCTCGCGAAGACCGCAGAAATACTTTCGTTGATCGACGCCGCGTGAGCGCATCCGAGGCGACCGTACCGAACCCGATCCCGCGGGAACCCGGCGGCAACCCGACCGAGGTCGGCGAAACCCGCTGGCGCCGTGGTTTGCGATTGTCCTTGCAGCCGCTGCGTTACAGCGCTGCCGCGTTCGCGATCTTCGTTTCGCTGCAATACACCGATGACGCGCTCTGCGCAGTCATCAACGCCGGGCTGTTTCTGCTGCCGTTGAGCCTGCTGCTGGCGCTCTGTGGTCGCAGGGTATGGAGCCTGTCGGGCGCCTCGGCCTTCGCGATTTTTCTTTACGGCATGGGCGAGCTGAAGAACAACTACTTCGGCAACCGGCTGGCAATCGCAGACTGGGAGTTCATCGCCGAGCCGGTGAACTGGAGCGTGGTCTGGCTGTATCCGCGCATGTACACGGCGCTATCGGCGTTCCTGTTCGGCTTGCTCTTGCTGGCGCTGGACGCCGCCCTCGCCGCTCGTCGGCTCCCGTCACTGCCGGCGCAGACGCGCCTGCTCAGCGGCCTGCTATTTCTCGGCCTTGTCGTATTCATGTACGGCAACCGCCATCACCATACCTGGGAAGTCTGGCGCGACGATGCCGATTGCGGCGACCGCCACACCTGCGGCATCGCCGGTCGTCTGATGTACTCGTTCAGCATGTTCGAGTACGAGCCGCCCGCACACGCCGGCGACCCCTCGGTTTTCCTCGCGCGAAAATCCGCGCTGGCGGGTCCGCCGCCCTTCGCAAGCGAGCCGACCGACGTCGTCGTCTGGCTCAACGAGTCGACTTTCGACCCGCGCAATTACCAGCTGCCCGGCGCGAAGCTGCCGAAGCTGCCGATGTTCGACCGGACACCACGCACGCGCGCCATGGGCGCAATGCGCACGCACACCTTCGGCGGCAAGACCTGGTTGTCGGAATTCTCGATGCTGACCGGCCTCGTGCCCGACGACTTCGGCGCCCTGCGCAATCTCGTGTTCACGACCGTCGGTCCGAATACGCATTCGAATATGTTCCGGCTGTTCAAGGCCAACGACTACAAAACCGTAGTCCTCATGCCGACCTTCAAACGCTTCTACGGCGCCGGCCGCACGTACGTCGGCATGGGTGTCGACGAAGTGCTGACGCTGCGCGATTTCCGCGAGTACGACACGCTGCCCGGCGATGCCTGGGACATCGCCGACACCGACCGCATGGCCGAAGCCGCGATCAACCTCATCAAGCGTCATCGCGGCGGACCCGACGCGGCGAAGCCCCTGTTCCTCTACCTGCTGTCGGTCAAGGAGCACGCGCCGTATTCCAGGAAAACGAAGGTTCTATACAACCTCGATCACTCCGGCCTCACGAAAAGCATGGCCGGCCGAATGACCGACTACATCGGCCGCCTGCGCACGCTCGACGCCGCCGTCAAGAGCATGGACGACTACTTGGGCACGCAGGGCTCACGGCATTCCTTGTTCGCGTATTTCGGCGATCACCAAGCCTATTTCGACGAACCCTCCCCGCCCTATCGCGACACGCTGCCCGATCCGGACCACGTCACGCAGTTCCAGATTCGCGCGAACTTCGCGGCGCCGCCCACGCCCCGCGAGCCGCTGCTCGACATCGCCTTCGTGCCGAGCCTCGTGGTCGATTTCGCAGGGGTGCGCAAGGACGACTACTTCTCGGCGCTCACGGCCATGCGGCAGCTCTGCGGCGGACTGCTCGACGAATGCGCGGATGAAGCGCTGTTGCAGAGCTACAAGGCCTATGTCTTCAGCCCGGAGTTGAATCTGTTCGAGAAGTAGGCCGGTAATCCTCCATGGCATAGCCGACAAAAGAACTGCATCCCGGCTCCGCCTGGCGGAACCGGGCTATTCGCTGCCTGGGGTCGACTCCAACCTACGCGGCCTTCCGTTCCAGTCGGGCCGGGGCGTCGACGACAGGCCAGCCGATGCAGGAGTCGTGGGCGCGGAAGTTACGCAGCCACCAGGCCCAGTCCTCGGGTACCAGCGAAAACGGATCAGCAACGGCCAGTTCGCGCGCCGCCCACACCGGCCAGTGCGGGTTTGCCAGCGCCGGCCGCCCGAGCATGACGAGGTCGATCAACTCCTCGCGGATGACGCGGTCGGCCACCGCCGGCAAGCCCAGGTTCCAGCTTGCGGCCACCGGGATGCCGGCCTCCCGCTTCACGCGCGTGGCGCGCTCGATCATGAAAGCCATGTCGGAGAACGGCATCGGGTTCATGTTGTCGGTGTTGAAGCCGATGCTGAGATCGGCAAGGTCCAGACCGTGGTCTTTCATCATCGCGACGGCGGCCACGGAATCGTCGAACTGCACACCCTCGGGGTGCAGGTCGTCCGAGCCCAGGCGCATCGTCAGCGGGAAGCGCTCCGGCCAGACTTCGCGCACGGCGTCCAGTGCTTCCAGATGGAAGCGGACGCGGTTCTCGAGACTGCCGCCGTACTCGTCCGTGCGCTTGTTCGCGAGCGGAGAAAAAAAGCTGGAGCCGAGGTAACCATGCGCGAAGTGCATCTCGAGCCACTCGAAGCCGGCGGCCACGGCGCGCTTCGCCGCCCGCGCGTAGGCGCGGTGAATCTCCTTGATTTCGTCCCGGGTCAGCTCATGCACCGGGTACGTGCGATGGCCGCCGTAAGGGACGGCGGACGGACCCACGACCGGCCAGCCGTCGGGATGATCCGGCGGCAGCTGCGCGCCGCCCTGCCAGGGTTTCAATTCACTGCCCTTGCGACCGGTGTGCCCGAGCTGGATGGCGGCGACGGCGCCCATGTCCTTGATGATCGCCGTGACCCGCGACAAGCCCTCGATCTGCGCGTCGTCGTAGATGCCGCCGCAGCCGACGCTGGTACGGCCATCGATCGTGATCGCCAGCTGCTCGGGGAACACCAGGCCGAAGCCACCTGCGGCGCGCGACCCCAGCAGCATGATGTGGAAGTCATTCATCAAGCCGTCCGTCGACCGGTACATGGTCATCGGCGACATCGCGATACGGTTGCGCAGCGTCACGCCCTTGAGGGTATACGGGCTGAACAGATCAGGCATATGCATGCTCCAGGTCGTTGGGAAACTGAGGGCCTGGCGAACCGACGGGTAGTGCAGAACGTCAGGCGAGGTCTTGTCTATTAATTCCTGCAACATCCGTACCGGGGATGATGTTTCGATCTGAAGTCGGCTGTTTATTTGAAAGCCCTCATCCAACCCCTCTCCCGGGGGAGAAGGGTTTTCAGAGCTTGCCTAAACCGTGACGACGATCTTGCCGAGCTGTTCGTTCGATTCCATGTAGCGGTGCGCAGCGACGATGTCGTCAAGCTTGAAGGTCCTGGCGATGATCGGTTTCAGCGCGCCGGAGGCGAGGCCGCTGGTGATGAAGCTTTGCGCCAGCGCCAGGCGTTCCGGATCGCTGTTGAACTCGAACAGGGTATAGCCGCGAACGCTGAGTGCTTTGAGCATCGCCGGGAAGGCCGGGAACGGCGTGGCCTGGCCGCTGAGTCCGCCGTAGAGGAACAGGATGCCGTTGCGGGCCATCGCGTCGGCGAGGGTCAGCACGCCCGGGCCGCCGACCGGGTCGAAGACGATGCGCGCACCGACGCCGCTGGTGATGCGCTGGACTTCGGCGACAAGGTCCTGCTCGGCGGTTGCGATGACGTGCGCCGCACCGGCCTGCTTGAGTGCGGCGACCTTGGCGTCGGTGCGTGTCGTTGCGATGCTGATGGCGCCGACGCTGTTGACGATCTGGATCGCGGCGAGGCCGACGCTGCTGGACGCCGCGGGAATGATGACCGCCTCGCCTTTCTGCAACCGGCCGATATCGATCAGCGCGCCCCAGGCCGTGAGGTAGGCCATCCAGACGGCGGCCGACTCGACGGCGCCGAGCCCGGCCGGGCGCTTCAGCACGGCGTGGGCCGGCACGATCGCCCGGTCGGCGTAGACGCCGTAAAGGTTCATCGAGAACGCCGGGATCACGCTGACCTCGTCGCCGGCCTTGAAGCCGCCGACGCCGGCACCGACTGCTTCGACGATCGCCGAGGCTTCGTAGCCGATTCGCGACGGCAGCTTCGGCGCTTCGAGATAGGTACCGCAGCGGAACATCGCCTCCGCGCGGTTGAGGCCGATGGCCTCGATGCGCACGCGCAGTTCGCCCTTGCCCGGCTCGCCGACCTCGATGTTCTCGAACTGCAAAACTTCCGGCCCGCCGGTGGCGTGAAAACGGACGACTCGTGACATGGTTTGAACTCCTTGCGATGGTTGCAATGAAAGCGGTTGATCGAGCGGTTGCAGATCAGCCGCGCTTGTTGATCTCGATGTAACGATCCAGCAGCTTGTTGGCCTTGCGGTTGAACAGGCTCCGCAACAGTGAAGTGCCGCCGAACAGGCGTCCGACCGGGCCCAGCGCCTGCGCTGCCCAGCGGTGGAAATCGAAGTGATCGACGTGGCGCGCGATGAGCCCGTCGCGAAACTCGAACTGCGCGTCGATGACGTTGTGCACCGGCTTGCCGATCGCCGAGAAGGTGTAGTCAGCCTCCCAGTGTGCGGAGCCGCGCAGGTCATCGGCCGCCACGTCGCGAAACTCCACTTTCAGGTCCTTGCCATTCTCGCAGAGCATCGACCACATGGCTCGCGCGCGATCGCCATGCAGGGTCAGGAAAGCGGGATCGTGGAAGTGAACTTCGCGGTGGTAGCAGGCGTGCATGCCGATGGCATCCTGTTGTTGCAGGGCTGAATAGAAACGACTGAGCAGCTCGGCGTTCTTGTGCATGTTGGCCCCGGGGGCGCAAACGATCTGTGCGGATCACCGCCTGGAATCAGGCCGTCCGCCGATTTCCGACGAAGCTAGCACGCGGTGCGACGGATCGCTCTGCTTCAGGAAAATTTCGAAAGCGCCTAAGGATTGATTCTTGTCTCCGCGCTCCGGCCGGGAGAAGGGCTTTTGACCTTATTTCGAGAATCAGCTTGCCAGCCGCCGCCGAGTGCGCGGTAAAGCTGCACCGACGCGATCCGCGTATTGCGCTTCGCAGCGGACAGCGCCAGCTCCGCGCCGAACAGGTCGCGTTCGGCGTTGATGACGTCGAAGTAGGAGGAAAAACCGATGCGGTAGCGGGCCAGCGCAATCTCGTCGGCACGTCGGAGCGCGGTGACCTGCGCGGCCTGCGCCTGCTCGAACTCGGCGTTTTTCTGACGCGCGATCAGCGCGTCGGAGACATCGCGGAAGGCACCCAGCAGGACCTTCCGGTACTGGAGGATGGCCTCGCGCTTGCGCGCGTCAGCAAGGTCGACCTGGAACAGGTTGCGTTGCGCGTCGAGCAGCGGCAGCAGCAGGTTGCCGCCGATCGAGAAGATCTCCGCCGGGCCGGTGAACAGGCCATCGAGCGCGCTGCTCGAGGAGCCGACCGCGCCGGTCAGCGACAGCGTCGGGAACAGCGCCGCCTTCGCCACACCGACGCGCGCGTTCGCCGCAATCAGCGCCGCTTCCGCCTGCCGCAGGTCGGGACGCCGGTCGACGAGGGCGGACGGCAGCCCGGTTGCCGGTACCGGCGCTGGCAGGTCGAGCGCGGACGGATCGCGCGCAATCGATCCGGGATTGCCGCCCAGCAGGATGCTCAAGCCGTCCTCGCCCTGCGCGATCTGGCGTTCGAGATCGGGGATGTTGGCCTGCGCGGTGGCGAGTTGCGCTTCGGCGGTCGCGACATCAAGGCCGCTGACCACGCCGGAGTCGTGCCGCGCATGCGTCAGCTCGACGAACTTCTCGCGAGTGGCCACCGTGCGTCGCGTAATTGCCAGCTGCTCGTCGAGCGTCTGCAAATTGAAATACGCGGTCGCGACATCGCCGACCAGCGTCACTACCACGCCCTGCTGCGCGTAGCGTGCGGCCAGCAGGTCGGCGCGGCCGGCCTCAGTCGCGCGGCGCAACCGGCCCCAGAGATCGATCTCCCAGGACGCGCCGAGCTGCACCGTATCGACGGTTCGCTCGCCGGCAGAGAAGCTCGAGACCCGCTGCGAGGCGCGCGTGCGGGTTTCGCCGGCGCTTGCCGAAATCTGCGGCAATTGCGCGAGACGGCTCGAGCCCAGTGTCGCCTCGGCCTGCTCGATGCGCGCGACGGCGATGCGGACGTCGAGGTTCTGCGCGGCGGCGGTTTCGATCAGCTCTTGCAGCGTCGGGTCGGCATAGACCTGCCACCAGCCGAGATCGCCGAACGAGCCGGGTTCGGCGTCGGCGGTCTGCCAGCGGTAGGCCTCGGGTGTGTCGAGCGTCGGCCGCGCGTAGTCCGGGCCGAACGTACAGCCGGCCAAAGCAAAGGCCGCAAGACCGAACCCGAGCCGCAGTCGGTTCATGAGTGCACGCTCCCATCGGCGGGTAATTCGCGCTGCGCGGGGCCCGGCCGCTTGCCGCTGATACGCTCGGCCGCACCCTGTACGAGTACGTAGAACATCGGGATGAAGAAGATGCCGATGATGGTCGCAGCGGTCATGCCGAAGACGACGGCCGTGCCGAGCACCTGGCGCGCACCCGCCCCCGCGCCGGCCGCGACGACCAGCGGCACGGCGCCGAGAATGAACGCGAACGAGGTCATCAGGATGGGCCGCAGGCGCAACCGCGCGCCGGCAATCGCGGCCTCGACCAGTGACTTGCCGCGCTCGCGTTCGAGCTTCGCGAATTCGACGATCAGGATCGCGTTCTTCGCGGCCAGGCCGATCAGCATCACGAGGCCGATCTGCGCGTAAATGTCGTTCGCCAGCCCGCGCACGCTGAGGCCTGCGGCGGCGCCGAGTACCGCGAATGGAATGCCCAGCAGCACCGCGAACGGCACCGCCCAGCTTTCGTACTGCGCGGCGAGCACGAGAAAGACGAAAATCAGCGCCATTGCGAAGATGATTGGCGCCTGCGAGCCGGATTTCTTCTGCTGGAAAACCGTGCCGGTCCAGTCGTAGCCGTAGCCGTCCGGCAGATTCGCTGCGGTTTCCTCCATCGCCTTGATTGCATCGCCGATGGCGTAGCCGGGTGCGGCGTTGCCGTTGATCGACACCGCGCGGTAGACGTTGTAACGCTGGATGTATTCGGGCCCGGTGATCTGCTTGATCGTCAGCAGCGACGACAACGGCACCATTAGCCCCGCCGCCGAGCGCACGTAGAGATTGCGAATCGCATCCGGCTGCGCGCGCGCCTGGCCTTCCGCCTGCGCGGTCACGCGATAGGTGCGGCCGAACAGGTTGAAGTCGTTGATGTAGCTGCCGCCGAGAAAAGTCTGGAGACTGCCGAACAGGTCCGACAACGGCACGCCGAGTGTTTTCACGCGCTCGCGGTCGACCACGTACTCGATCTGCGGCACCTTCGGATTGAACTGCGTGAACACCTTCGACAGCTCCGGGCGCTTCGCGGTCTGCGCGAGGAAGTCGTTGACCACACCGACGAAGCGGTCAAGGTCGCCGCCGGTCTTATCCTGCAGCAGCATCTCGAAGCCGCCGGCGGCACCCAGGCCGGGCACGGTCGGCGGATTGATGAACAGGAAATTGGATTCCTTGATGCTCGCGGCAGCCTGGTTGAGTTTGGCGATCACCGCGTTGACGTCGTGCCCGCTGCCACCCCGGTCGGCCCAGGGCTTGAGCACGACGAATGCCGTGGCGTTGTAGGAGCTGTTGACACCGGTCAGCAGAGACAACCCGGTGACCACGACCATGTTCTCGATTTCGTCGATGCCCTTGACCTTGTCCTTGAGCTGATCCATCACGGCTTCGGTGCGCTGCAGCGAAGCACCCAGCGGTAGTGTGGCGATGCCGAGCAGATAACCCTGGTCTTCGTCCGGCAGGAAGCCCGAGGGTCTCGACGCGAGCAGCCCGAGCGCGACGACGACGACGACGAGAAATACCGTCATGGCAATGACGCTGCGGCGAATGATGACGCGCACCGCGCCGGTGTAACGCTGCGTGGCGCGCTTGAAGCCACGGTCGAAGGCGCCGAAGAAACGGCCAAGCAGGCCCGGCCAGTGCGTATCCGACGTCGGCTTCAACAGCAGCGCGCACATGGCCGGCGTGAAGGTCAGCGCGACGAACGCCGAGATCATCACCGCGACCGACAAGGTCAGCGCGAACTGTTTGTAGAAGAGGCCGGTCAGGCCGCCGAGAAACGCGACCGGAACAAATACCGCGATCAGTACCAGGGCGATGGCGATGACCGGGCCGGCCACGTCCTTCATCGCCGCTTTCGTCGCCGTGCGCGGATCCATGCCGTGCTCGTCTATCTTCTCGGTCACCGCTTCGACGACGACGATGGCATCGTCGACGACCAAGCCGATGGCGAGCACGAGCGCGAACAGCGTCAGCGTATTGATCGAGAATCCGAGCACCTGGAGCGCCGCAAACGTGCCGATCAGCGACACCGGCACCGCGAGCATCGGAATGAGCGTGGCGCGCCAGCTTTCGAGGAACAGGAACACGACGAGCAGCACGAGCGTCGCGGCTTCGAGCAGCGTCTTGATGACTTCGCGCATCGACTCGGATACGAACAGCGTCGTGTCGAACGGGATCACATACTTGATGCCGGGCGGAAATTTCTCGGCCAGCCGTGCCATCGTCTTGTGCACTTCCCGGGATACGTTCAGCGCGTTGGCGTCGGGCAACTGATAGATGCCGATATTCGCCACCGGCTCGCCGTTCAGGCGGCTGGAGCGCGTGTAGTCCGTGGCCGCAAGCTCGATGCGCGCGATGTCCTTGAGCCGCACGATCGAGCCGTCGTTCTGCGCGCGCACGACGATGTTCTCGTACTGCTCTACCGTCGACAGCCGCCCGCGCACGAGCACCGAATACTGGAACGGCTGCCCCGGTGGTGCCGGCTCCGCTCCGATGCGGCCGGCCGGTGCGACGACGTTCTGCTCGTTCAGCAGCTGGGTCACGTCCTGCGTGGAGACGCTGAGCCGGGACATCTTGTCGGGATCGAGCCAGATACGCATGCCGTAATCGCGCGCACCGAAGATGGTCACCTGCCCGACGCCCGACGTGCGCGCCAGCTCGTCGTAGATATTCAACGTCGCGAAATTGGACAGGAACAAATAGTCGTAGCGCGGATCGGTCGCGCGCAGGGAAATGAACAGCAGCGGCTGCGGCTGCCGCTTGGTGATCGTGATGCCCTGGCGCAGCACTTCCTGCGGCAGGGTGCGCTGCGCAATCGCCACCTGATTCTGCACGTCGACCGCCGCGAGGTTCTGCTGCGTGCCGACTTCGAACGAGACAGTGAGATTGTAGGTGCCGTCGTTCGAGCTTTTCGAATCCAGATAGATCATGTTCGGCACGCCGTTCACGACCTGTTCGATCGGCGCGGCGACCGATTTCTCGATGGTCTGCGCGTCCGCGCCCGGGAACACCGCCGAAACCACGACCTGCGGCGGCACGATCTGCGGGAAGCGCGCGATCGGCAGGCGGGTCATCGCCACGGCGCCGGCCAGCGTGATGACGATGGCCAGGACCGTCGAGAAAATCGGACGGTCGATGAAGAAGTTGATCATTTCGGCGTGCCGGCCTTGTCGCTGCCTTCAGGCTGGGCCACCGGCGCCGGCGCGGCGTCTTTTTTCGCGCCCTCGGCACCCGCTTTCTCGACCAGCGGCTGCGCATTCACCACCATGCCCGGCCGCATTTTCTGCACGCCGTCGACGATCACGTGGTCACCGGCTTTCAGTCCCTGCGCCACGATCCAGTTTTCGCCGACGCGCGCGCCCATCGTCACGTCGCGCTGCTCGGCCTTGTTCTCGGCGCCGACCAGCCAGAGAAAATTCTTGCCCTGCAAGTCGAGCACCGCGCGCTGTGGCACGAGCAAGGCATCGCTTAATTTCTGTGCGGCGACGACGACCCGTGCGAACTGCCCGGCGCGCAGTTCACCTCTCGGATTCGGCACCGTCAGGCGCACTGCGAGCGTGCCGGTGTGCTGGTCGACTGCCGCGTCGACGAAGTTGAGCTTGCCGGGCTCCGGATATTCGGAGCCGTCGGCAAGGACCAGCTTGAAGGCCGGCGGCGCGCTCATGTTCTGGTCCGGCGCGTGACCAAGCTGGCGCTGAAGCTCCAGCAGGCGCTGCTCGCTGATGCTGAAGTTCACGTACATCGGATCGGTCGAGTAGACCGTCGCCAGCAGCGTCGTGTAGGCCGTGACCAGGCCACCGACTTTCAACTGCACGCGACCCATGACGCCGTCGATCGGCGACGTGACCGTTGCGTAACCGAGGTTCAGCTCCGCCGTGCGAACCTGTGCCTGCGCGGCCTGCACGGACGCTCCGTTGGCATCGTTGCGTGCGACAGCGGCATCGACCTCCTGCTTGCTGACCGCATCGAGTTCGGCAAGCGGTTGCACGCGCGCCAGATCGCGCTTCGCCTGCTCCTGGCCCGCACGCGCCTGCGCGAGTGCCGCACGCGCCTGTTCGAGCGATTGCGCGTACGGCTGCCGGTCCAACTCGAACAGCACCTGCCCGGCCTTGACCCGGCTCCCTTCCTGGGCGGCCTGCTTTTCGAGGAGACCGCCGACGCGCGGCCGGATCTCGACCGTATTCAGCGCCTCGGTCTGCGCCACGTAGTCGATGGTCACGGTCGCCTCGCGCGGCACGATCTCGATGAACGAGACCTCGACCGGCGGTGGTGGCGGTGGCGTCTTCTTGCCACCGCAGGCCGAAAGGCCCGCGACGAGCAGCAGCATCCCGAAGTGCGCCGAAAGAATCGGCAGACGGGCCAGACGGACGGGAATCGACATCCATGCTCTCCAGATGCGGTGCGGTGAGCCTCGTTCTGCACGAACGAGTGCCCTGGCGGTTTGGGCGACACTCGGACCGCAGCGGCCGCAATCCGGTTCGACGCGATGAACCGGATAATACTTCGCTAGCCGGCTAGATGCTAGCCTGCTAGCGATCGGTTATGATCGCCGCGATGGCCGATATCCAGGACTTCGTATTGCTGCTCAAGACGCTGCCGCGCGACTGGCGCGCCGTACTCGACCGACGCCTCGCGCCGCTCGGCCTGTCGCAAGCGAAATGGCAGCCGCTTCTGTATCTCTCGCGCGCCGAGGGCCCGCCGACGCAGGCCGAGATCGCCCGCTACCTCGACATCGAATCGCCGACGCTGGTGCGCCAGCTCGACCGGCTCGAGGACGACGGCTGGATCGACCGCAAGTCCTGCCCCGGCGATCGTCGCGCGCGGCACATCCATCTGACGCCGCGCGCACGCAAGGTCTGCGCGGAGATCGAGTCGGTGGTCGGCGAGGTGCGCAAGCAGTTGCTGTGTCACGTCAGCAGCGCGGAACTCAGGCAATGCGTCGACACGCTACGCCGTATGCAGGCGACGACGGAAGCCCTGCTCCGCGCCGAAGAAAAACCTGCACCCGGGGCCGCCGCACTCGCCAAAGCGGCGCCGCGCCGACGCACTGGCAAAACGACGGCACGGGCAACCTGAAGCCTGGCAGTTTTTTGGCAGCACCGCGTCGCGCCGAGAACACCCAGCGCGCCAGGAATGCCTTCTTGTCTGCTGCTTCTGGCGAAGACCCCATTCGAAGCGCTCCGGCGGGTAAACTTTGCGCCCCTTTCACCTCACTTGCCGCTGCTGCGCGGGACACCATCGCCATGACCCCGATCCAGACCACGATCAAGCAGGACGACCTCATTCAAAGTGTCGCCGATGCCTTGCAGTACATCTCGTACTACCACCCGGTCGACTACATCAAGAATCTCGCCGCTGCCTACGATCGCGAAGCTTCACCCGCCGCGAAAGACGCCATCGCGCAGATCCTCATCAACTCGCGCCTCTGCGCCGAAGGCCATAGACCGATCTGCCAGGACACCGGCATCGTCACGGTCTTCCTGAAAATCGGTATGAGCGTGCGCTGGGACGACGCGACGATGGGCGTCGAGGACATGGTCAACGAGGGCGTGCGCCGCGCCTATAACCATCCGGACAACAAACTGCGCGCCTCGGTGCTGGCCGACCCGGCGGGCAAGCGCATCAACACCAGGGACAACACGCCGGCGGTGGTCAATGTCTCGGTGGTACAGGGCCATGAAGTCGAAGTCATCGTCGCGGCGAAGGGCGGCGGCTCGGAAGCGAAGTCGAAGTTCGTGATGCTGAATCCCTCAGATTCCATCGTCGACTGGGTCTTGAAGACCGTGCCGACGATGGGTGCGGGCTGGTGCCCTCCGGGCATGCTCGGCATCGGCATCGGCGGCACCGCCGAGAAGGCGATGCTGCTCGCGAAGGAATCGCTGATGGAAGCCATCGACATGCCGGAGCTGAAAGCACGCGGCGCAAAGACCAGGCTCGAAGAGTTGCGCATCGAGCTCTACGACAAGGTCAACGCGCTCGGCATCGGCGCGCAGGGTCTCGGCGGTCTGACGACGGTACTCGATGTGAAGATTCTCGACTACCCGACGCACGCGGCGAACCTGCCTGTGGCACTGATTCCGAACTGCGCCGCCACGCGCCACGCGCACTTCGTTCTCGATGGGTCGGGCCCGGTCGCGCTCGAGCCGCCGTCGCTCGAAGACTGGCCGAAGCTGACTTACTCACCCGCAGGCGCGCGCCGCGTGAATCTCGACACCATTACGCGCGAGGAAGTCGCAAGCTGGAAGCCGGGCGAGGTCGTGCTGTTGAACGGAAAACTTTTGACCGGTCGCGACGCGGCGCACAAACGCATGATCGACATGCTCAACCGGGGTGAAAAACTGCCAGTGGATTTCACTAATCGCTTCATCTACTACGTCGGCCCAGTCGACCCGGTACGCGATGAAGTCGTCGGCCCCGCCGGCCCGACCACCGCGACGCGCATGGACAAGTTCACGCGCCAGATGCTCGAGACCACGGGGCTGCTCGGCATGGTCGGGAAGAGCGAGCGCGGCCAGATCGCGATCGACGCGATCCGCGATAACAAGGCGGTCTACCTGATGGCTGTCGGCGGCGCGGCCTATCTCGTGTCGAAGGCGATCAAGTCCTCGAAGGTGCTCGCATTCGAGGATCTCGGCATGGAAGCGATCTACGAATTCGAGGTGAAGGACATGCCGGTGACGGTTGCCGTCGACTCCGCTGGCACCTCAATCCATCAGACCGGACCGAAGATCTGGCAGGCGAAAATCGGAAAAATCCCGGTCGTTACCGCTTGATTCGGGCTTCGACAGGATCTGCGGTCAAGGCGGCGTTCGCCGGTCCAATGTGGTGCACAATAATGTGCGACTACCGGGACGACGGTGGCTTCGGCAGATACAACCATTCATCTGGAGGGATTCGAACATGAAAAAAATTGCTGCTGGATTGATGTCAGGTGCTCTTCTTTTTGCTGCCGCCTCGGCCTGGGCTGCAGATGCGGGCAAGTCGGAAGACTTTGCAACCGGCAACATGTCGGAAGCGGTCAGAAGCATGGACGCCAACGGCGACGGCATGATCTCGAAGGATGAATACATGAGCTACGAGGCGGCCCATTACGACAAGGACCAGGCCAAGTTCGCCACCGGCAACATGACCGACGCGGTCAAGGCCAAGCATGCCGCCAAGCGCGACGCTCACATGAAGGCGAGCGAAGCGAAATTCGGCAAGTTCAACAAGAATGCCGATGGCCTGGTGACCGCCAAGGACATGACCGGCTATCTGCGCGGCCCGGGAAACAAGTAGTTTCGCAGCGGGCGGCTTCGTCGTTACGCAATCGTTACCCAGTGAAATGCGGGGCGGTCGAAAGACTGTCCCGTTTTTTTTGTTCGAGTGTTGACGACTCCTAAAGGTGTAGTCCGCACTCCGTCTTCGGCTTGCCTAACCAGCGCCCGCTGCGGCCTTCGCCGGCCACGGTGCAGTGCGTGCAGCCGATCGAAGAGTAGCCGCGTGCGACCATCGGATGGAACGGCAGATCGTGCTCGCGGATGTAGGCGTCGCGCTCGTCGCGCGTGACGTCGATCATCGGATTGAACTTCAGCACGCCGCGGCGCAGCTCGAACACGGGCAGGCCGGCGCGATGGTCGGTCTGCCAGCGCATCAAGCTGGACACCCAGACCTTGAAATCCGGCTTAATCGCTTCGAGCGGCTCGACTTTGTTGATCGAGCAGCAGAAGTCGGGGTCTTTCTCGTAGGTCTTGTCGTCGATAGTAAACTGATGCTTCCAGTCTTCGGCCTTGACGCCTTCGACCTTGAGCTTGAACAGATCGATCAGGTACTGCCGGTATTCGATCGTCTCCGGAAAGTGATAGCCGGTGTCGATGAAGTGGATAGTCTGATCGTGTCGAATGCGCGAGACGATATGCAGGAAATACGCTGACGTGGCCGCGAACGACGAGGTGACCAGCACCTGCTCCGGCGCGAATTCCTCGTAGAGCTTGCGGATGCGGGCCTCGAATCCGAGCGGAAGGTATGCGTCGTTGAGCGCGGCAACCTCTGCTTCGCTGAGCACGGCGGCTTCGGTGGGCGGGGCGGCGGTATCGGGCACGTCATCAACCTTTGCGCGGCAGTCGCAGCAGGAAAATCGGAGTGCGAGTTTAGGATCGGACCCGCCCGACGACAATGCGGGGACACGCCGGGGCGGCAAAAAGAATAAGGAAATAACCTTTCGCCGATTCGATTTCTGCTGCTTCGACTACACGCGCGTGCAGACGCTATGCTCGCGGCCCCGCTTCGCTGCCAACGCCATGTCCGACCTGATCGTCTCTGCCCCGCTCTGGCGCCGCTTCGCCGCCGCCGTCTATGACGGCCTGCTGCTGCTGGGCATCTGGATGGCGACATTGCTGCTGAGCCTGCCGTTGCGCAACCTGCCCGGGATGCAGGCCGGCAGCCCGTGGCTGCGCGCGCTGATGTTCGTCGTCGGCCTGGTTTTCTTCGGCTGGTTCTGGACGCGCGGCGGCCAGACGCTCGGCATGCGCGCCTGGCGCCTGCAAGTGCGGCGCGAACTCGGTGAGCCGCTGCGCTGGCCCGTCGCCGCCGCACGTTATGCCTTGATGTTGCTCTACTGGGGGCTGACGTTGACGCCGTTCGCCGCCGCCATGATCGGGCGCATACCGAAGCTGTCAGCCCTGCTGCCGCATGCACCGCTGGCGGCGGCCATCGCGGCGTCCGTCGTCGTGCTGTCGATCGTGCTGCGCGGTTTCGATGCGCGGCGTCGGTTGCCTCACGACTGGCTCAGCGCGACGGAGGTCGTCACGCTGCGGAACAATCCCTTGCCTCCAACTAGGCCTGCGCGCGCTTCTTGACCATGCCGCGCTGCGGGTCATATCCGAAGACCGCCCCGATGTAGAACACAGCGAGCGTTCCGGCGACCACCGCGAACGACACCGCGTTGAACCGGCCGTACATTGCATAGCGCACCAGTTCCACGGCGTGTGTGAACGGATTGGCGCTCGCGACGTAGTACAGCCAGATCGCGCCGGATTCCTTCAGCTTCCACAGCGGATACAGCGCCGAGGACATGAAGAACATCGGGAAGATCACGAAATTCATCGTGCTCGCGAAATTCTCGATCTGCTTGATGTAGACGGACAACAGGAGCCCCAGCGCTCCGAGCATGAGGCCGCCGAGCATCAGGGCCGGCAGCGCGTAGAGCCAGCCGATCCAGGGCAGATCGACGCCGAACAGCACGGCAATGATCATGAACGAATAGGCCTGCACCAGTGACAGCACCATGCCGGCAACGAGCTTGCAGGCGAGCAGATAGGCACGCGCCAAAGGTGCGGTCAGCAGCAGCCGCATCATGCCCATCTCGCGGTCGTAGACCATCGCAAGGCTGGACTGGATGCCGTTGAACAGCAGCACCATGCCGAGCAGACCGGGCGCAACGTAAACGGGGTATTCGATGAAGCTGTCGTAAGGCTCGATCACCGCAACACCGAACACATTGCGGAAGCCGGCCGCGAACACGACGAGCCAGAGCAGCGGCCGCACCAGCGCCGACAGCAGGCGCGAACGCTGCTGCATGAACTTGCGCAGTTCGCGGAAGCTGATCGCGCCGAGCGCTTCGAGGGCGTGGGCGAGGTTCATTTTGCGGCTCCCCATCCCAAACTCCTGGCGCAGGCCGTTTCCTTCACATCGAAACCGAGCGTGTCGAGATTGTTAGTGGCGTCGAGGAAGCCTTCGATCGGCGCGATCGCGATAGCCCAGTTGCCGGTGTTCAGCAGGATCGGCTGGCGCAGCTGGCCGTCCCAGGCACGGTAGCCCATGCGGAAGCCCTTGAAGCCGTCGAGCACGATGTCGGGCCCGCGCAGCAAGGCGTAGCTCTTCGCGAAGTCGGCGCTGCCACTGCGGGTCACGGCTTCGACGATGCTCTTGACCGCCATCCACGCAGCCCAGTCATAGGACGTGACCTGACGCCCGGCGGCCTTGATCAGGCGGTTGTTGAGCTGGCGCGCGCCATCGCGCTCCCAGGACCAGTGCCAGCCATCGGCGACCAGCCCGGCGGCGCCGATGACCGGCCGCGGCTTGGCCGTCTGGTAAGGAACGCCACGCGCAAATTCGCCATCCGCGTCGGCGACGAATACGGCGTCGTAATCCTTGCTGCCGGTCAGCAGTTGCAGGTTGTTGAGTTCGCGTTCGCGTGGATCCTGGCCCAGCTTGAACGGCCGGGTGTCGACGATCTTGACGCCGAAGCGCTTGGCCGAGCGTGCCCAGGCGTTCGCCATCTCGACGTCGCCCGGATTCGGCCCGCGCAGCACCAGCACGCTGCTCCAGCGCCGTGAAACCAGATATTGCGCCAGCGAATCCGTCAGCATCGAGTAGTTCGGAATCACGTGCAGCAGCCGGCTCTGGCATTGCGCGCCGCGCAGCGAATCCTCGGGTGCCGAAATGTTCAGCAGCGCGACCGGCAAACTCGCCGTGCGCCGCGCGACCTCGGCGACGATCTCGGCGCTCGCGTCGATGACGAAGTACGACACGCCCTGCCCGGCCATCTGCTTGACCGTCTCGGCCAATTCGGCGGCACCGGCGCCGCTGTGTTTGTCCAGCGTGAACTTGAGCTTCAGCGCCGCACCGGCAAACGCAGTTTCCCTGATCGCCTGCTCAGCACCACTGTAAGGCCGGCCCCAGGGTTGCAGCGGGTACTGCGCCTTGACCCGCTCTTCGTCGTAACGCGGGTCCGCACTCCATTCGAGATAACCGATCTTGAATGCGCTATCCGCAGCCCGCGCCGGGATTGCGGCAAAGACCGCGAGCATCGAGAGCGCCAGCGCACGCATCATTCGAGCACCGCCGGTGCATACGGGGCGCGGCCCGCCGACACCGCCTTGCGGACCTTGAAACTGTCGGTATCGATCACGGCCATGTCGTCGGACGTGCCATTGGTCACGTACAAGGTCTTGTCGTCGGCGCTCAGCGCGACGCCCCAGGGACGGCCGCCGGTCAGCAGGTAATCCTTGACCGTGTGCGTTTTCACGTCGACGCGCGCGATGTGATTGGCGCGACCGAGCGTCACGTACGCGGTGCCGCCGTCGTGGGTCATGATGATGCCGACGGGCGTCACGTCTTCGACTCGAAAGCCCTTCGGCTGGAACTTGATGTCGCCCTTCACGGTGTTGGTCCTGGTGTCGATCAGCGACACGGTGTCGCTGAGTTCGTTGCTGACCCACAGTTCCGCGCCATCCGGCGTCAGCGCCAAGCGGCGCGGCCGGTTGCCGACCGCGATGGTCGTGCGCAGGCTGCGGCTTGCGGCATCGATGACGTGCACGGTGTTTGCGACTTCGGAGGTCGCATAGACGGTCTTGCCATCCGGCGTGATGAGGATGCCTTCCGGCTCCTCGCCGACCGAAATATCGCCAAGCAGCTTGCCGCTGGCGACATCGACGGCGGTGACCTTCGCGGTTTCCTCGTTCGTCGCCCAGACGGTCTTGCCGTCCGGCGAGAACACGAAGCGTTCCGGGTCCTCGCCAACATTCAGCTTGCCGATGACCTTGTCCTGCGCGGTGTCGATGATGTTGATCGCGTTGCCGTCGCCGCAGGCGACGTAGAGCTTCTTGTGATCCGGCGAGAACACCATGTCGCGCGGCTTGCCGTCGGTCTTGATCTTCTTCTGCAAAGCGAGTGTCGCGCTGTCGAACACCGTGACGACATTATCCTTCTCGCTGCTGACATAGACCTTGCCGGCTTGCGCCACAGGTGCTGCGGCAAGCAGGGCAGCACCGATCATCAACAAGTTTTTCACGCGGCTTTCTCCTCGCGCTTCGGCGCGACGGTCATTTTCAGGAAGGCTTCTTCGAGCGTCGCACCGCTGCCCTGCGCCGTGACTTCGGCCGGCGTGCCTTCGGCGATCTTCCGGCCCTTGTGCACGACCAGCACACGGTTGGCGGCTTCCGCCTCGTCGACCAGGTGCGTTGCCCAGAGCACCGCAAGACCCTCGTCGCGGCAGAGGCCGCGCACCAGCGCCATCAGGCTCGCGCGCGATTGCGGATCGAGCCCGACCGTCGCCTCGTCCATCAGCAGCAGCGCCGGCTGATGCAGCAGCGCGCGCGCCAGTTCGACCTTGCGGCGGTTGCCGCCGGACAGCGTCCGTACGACGGTTTTCGCAGAAGCGGTCAGGCCGACCTGCTCCAGCAGTGGCGCAATCCGCGCGCGGCCCGCCGCACCCAGACCGTGCAGCGAGGCGTGGAAGCGCAGGTTGCCGGTGACATCGAGGTCGAGATCGAGCGTCGGCTGCTGGAACACGATGCCGAGCTTCGCGAGGCCGCGCGTCGGGTGTTTCAGAAAATCCTCGCCACAGATACGGATGCCGCCGGCGTCCGGCACGAACAGGCCGCTCAGGCACTGGAACAGCGTCGACTTGCCCGCCCCATTCGGGCCGAGCAGCGCCATGAACTGGCCGCGCTCGAGCCGCAGGGACAGCGCGTTCAGCGCCTTCACCTCGCCGTAGAATTTGCTGATCGCTTCGACTTCGAGTATCGCCACGGACGTCATGCGATGGGCTCCGCCAGCACGCTGCCGCTGGGGGAGGACCCGCGCAGACCGGCCAGCAATTCAGGATGTTGTTCAAGCAGTTCAGCCTGCGCCCGCGCGATCACCGCATCGTCGCGGCGCCGGGGACGCGGCAGATCGACCGCATGATCGAGAATCACCTGTGCCGGCGCGCGGCTGACGAACAGGATGCGATCGGCCAGCGCCAGCGCCTCGCGCAGATCGTGGGTCACCAGCAGCGTCGTCGGCTGGATGTCGCGGCGCAGGTCCTGCAGCAGGTCATAGAGACTCTCGGCGGTCGGCATATCGAGCGAGATGAAGGGTTCGTCGAGGAGCAGAAGTTCCGGCCGGATCAAAAACGCGCGCAGCAGCGACACGCGCCGCTGCATGCCGCCGGACAGACGCAGGGGAAACGTCTTTGCGCTGCCGCCAAGGCCGACGCGGGCCAGCGCATCGAGGAGGGTTTTATCGTCAAGATCGGGCTGCACGAGACGAAGATTGTCTTCGACGCTGAGCCAGGGCAGGAGGCGCGGTTCCTGAAAAACGAAACCGATACGCGTCTCCGGCGCGACGCTGATCCGGCCCTCGTAGTTGCGGTCGAGGCCGGCAATGATCTTCAGCAGCGTCGTTTTGCCCGCGCCGGAAGGCCCCACGATCGCGACGAAGTCGCCAGCGCCAAGCCGGAATTCGAGGCCGGTCAGCGTGTCCGCCGTGCGGCCGGCGTAACGCTTGTGTTCGAGCGTGACATCCAGCGGAATCATGCGCGCCATCCGTTGAGGCGCCGATCGAGCGGGCGCAACACCAGCGCTTCGATCGTCAGGACGACGGCAGCGAAAGCGGCGGTGTAGGCGAGCACGCTGGTCAGATCGAAGAACTGGAAGAAAATGCCGAGCTTGAAGCCGATGCCGTCGCTGCGGCCGAGCAGTTCGATGACCAGCACGATTTTCCAGATCAGCGCGAGTCCCGAACGCGCCGAGGCCATGATGTACGGATAGATCTGCGGCAGGACGAGGTAGCGCAGCCGCCGCGCCGACGACAGCCGGTAAACCTCGCCGACCTGCAAGAGCTGCGCGTCGAGTGCACGCGCGCCCTCGCGGATGTTGGTGATCGTCGTCGGAATCTTGTTCAGCGCCACGGCGAGCACGGCCGCCGTTTCGTTGAGGCCGATCCAGATGAAACAGAGGATCGCCGTGACCAGCGCCGGCAGGTTCAGCATCACGACAAGCAGGCTGTCAAGCGCCAGATTCGCCGTGCGGCTGCGGCCCATCCACAGGCCGATCGCCACACCGACCAGCATCGAGATCGCGAAGGCGGCGGCCACCCGCAGCAGCGTACGGCTGAGATGGAACAGGAGATCGCCGTCACGCAGGTCATGGATCAGGCGTTGCACGACCGCGAACGGCGACGGCAGCAGCGGATCGTCGAGGTGCGCGGCGAGCAGCTGCCAGGCGGCCAGCGCCAGCAGCAGCGATCCAAGGCGGACGACGGCTGCCGGCAGGGTCGGGCCCTGCGCCGGGGTCAAGGCCGCGCCTCGCCACCGTAAAAGGTCAGAGGATCGAGCGCGTGCGCCTTGCCGACCAGTTCCTCGCCGCCCTCGGCCGCGAGCAACGCGTAGAGCTTCAGCATTACCGGCAGATCAATCCGCAGATCAGCGGGCACGACACCTTCACGATAAGCCTCGCGCAGCGCGAGAAAATCGCCATCAGCCGGTGCTTTCATCAAGGGCCGCAAGCGCTGCCATTCGGCGTCGTCGTTGCGCAGCACGTTGTTGGTCTCGGCGGACGCCGCAAGAAAATTCGTCAGCAGCGGCCGGTTGGCCTGGGCCCATTTCTCGGAGAACACCCAGCCGACCATCGCTACCGGCTTTTCGACACCGAGCCCGGCGAGTACCGCGCGCATGTCGACGACGGTCTTCATGCCGGCCGCCTCCAACCGCGCGCCGTAAGGCCAGAAATTCAGCACGGCGGCCAGCTTGCCGCGCAGCAGCAACTCATTCAGCGCCGGCGGTGCGGCGAAGTTGGGCTTGGCGTCCTTGGCGAGATCGAGCTTGGCGGTCTTGCGTGCGTAGGCTTGCAGCAGCAGCCAGCTCTTGTCGATCGAACTGCCCGCGACGCCGAACTCCTTGCCCTTGAGATCGGCAAGCTTGCTCACGCCGGAATCGGCGCGCGCGTAGAGCGCGCCGAGCGAAGTGGAGTTGGGTGCGAACTGGTAGGCGCGGCCTTCCGCGCGATTGCGCGCTACCCATAGCCAGTCCGAGGTAATCATGTCGACCGCGCCGCCTTGCAACGCGATCTGCGCGGCATTGCTCGCGGCCATCGGCACGATTTCGATGTTGAAGCCGTGCGCCTTGTCGAAACCTTGGCGCGTCATCGTGTCGAGCGTCCAGGACACGGCGCCGAATTGCAGCACGCCGATACGGATCGTGTTGTCGGCAGCCGGCAGAGATAACGGCAGCCAGGCCAGCGCAGCGATCAGGAACAGGCGCAGGCTGCGCGTGCCAGACCGGCCGTCGTCACGCGCATCACACTTCACGTTCAAATCCATCCCTCCAGCCTTGCTTGATCGTCCGGTCGGGCCGGATCTGTTGTTTTGCCATGAACTCGCATGCTACCTCAGCTACCACCTCAGCTTCCCGACAGGCCTTCGTTGGCCGGGTCGAGCCAGTGGTCGAGGAAGGACTTCAACTGGGCGCGCTGCATCATGCCGTTCTTCATCATCAACAGCTTGCCGTTGCGATACAGCGCGACGGTCGGCGTGCCGCGAAGACCGCCTTCGGGCAAGGCCTCGGGATTAAGCCTCGAATTGACCTTGACCATGCGGACGTAGTTCCGGTATCCGGCCTCGGCGGCGGCGAGCACCGGCTCGATGCGCTCGCACCAGACACAGTGCTCGGCGAAATATTCGACGAGCAGCAGCCGGCCGGATTCGGCCCGCGCCGTCTCGAATCCCGGCGTATCGAGTTCTATCAGGGTCGAGGCTGTGTCGATCGGTTTTTCCGGGGTCATCGCGCAATGCGTTCGTTGCGGTATCGGGTCTTCGTCAGCAAATTGAATGCCGCCGGTCATTGCCTGAAATCGGGCGCGGAGCGTGTCGATACGGGGACAGCCTGTTTCGATTGCCGGGTGCCGCGCGTGCCTTGCGTCCCATATTGTCACGCCGCGGAACGCAGCCAGTGGAAACTCACCTGCGGCGCTTCCGCACCGTCTTGTCCGGCTTGGTCTCGGGCTTGGCGAACAGGCCGAAGACCAGGTCTTGCGAATTCTTCCAGAGCGCCGTCTGCTGTTCGAGCAACTGGCTCATGGCCGCCTTCGTGCCGCGCCGCATTGCTTCCTGCACGCCGCCCTGCAAGGCCTTCTGCTGGCCCAGCAGACCGGACAGACCTTCTTCGAGGAAGCGCATGAACGAGCTGCGCATGACATTGCCGTACATGCGCACCATTTCGTGCAGCACCTCGATCGACAGCAGCGGCTGCTCGCCTTCCTCCTGCTCCGCAAGAATCTGCAGGAGCACGGTGCGCGTGATGTCCTTGCCTTTGGCGTCGACCGCCTTGATGCGCCGGCCATCGCGAATCAGCGCGCAGAGATCGGCGAGCGTGATGAACGCTCCGGCCTCGACGTCGTAAAGCCGCCGGCTCGAATATTTTTTGATCAGATACGGTTTTTCGGTCACGCGGTCGCTTCAGGCGCTCATGTACATGCCGCCGTTGACCGGCAGCAGGGCGCCGGTGATGTACTCAGCCTCGCGCGAGCAAAGAAAGGCGACGGCGGCGGCGATGTCTTGCGCATCGCCGAAGCGGCCGATCGGAATGCCGTCGAGAATCTTGCCGCGGATCGCCTCGGGTACTGCGTTGATCAAGGGGCTGTCGACGTAGCCCGGCGCGACCGTGTTGACGGTGACGCCCTTGCGCGCAACCTCATAGGCCAGCGCCATCGTGAAGCCGTGCACGCCGGCCTTCGACGCCGAGTAGTTGGTCTGCCCGAACTGGCCCTTCTGGCCATTGACCGAGGAAATATTGACGATGCGGCCCCAGCCACGCTGGCACATACCCTCGGCGAGCTGGCGGCTGGTGTTGAAGACGCTGTCGAGATTGACCCGCAGCACTTGCTGCCATTGTTCGGCGGTCATGCGCCGCAGCGGCGCATCGCGCGTGATGCCAGCACAATTCACCAGGATGTCGAGGACGCCGTATTGGCCTTCGAGAGTTGCGATCGCCGTCGCAGTCTCGTCGAAATTCGAGACGTCGAATGCCGCCAGTGCGACGTCGACACCGTCGTCCTGCAAGGTTTTTTGCAGCACTTCGGCTGCCGCGAGATCGGACGGCAGGCAGACCGCAACGACTTTCGCGCCGGCCCGCGCGAGCTGCGCGCTGATCCGCCGGCCGATCGCGCCAGTGCCACCCGTGACGAGCGCCGTGCGCCCGTCAAGTCGGAAATCCATGCTCAGGCGCGCTCGACCGCCAGCGCCACGCCCTGGCCGCCGCCGATGCATAAAGTCGCGAGGCCCTTGGCGACCTTGCGCCGTTCCATTTCGTGCAGCAGGGTCACGAGAATGCGCGCACCCGAAGCGCCGATCGGATGGCCGAGCGCGATCGCGCCGCCATTGACGTTGACCTTCGCCATATCCCACTTCAGCTCGCGGCCGACCGACAGCGCCTGCGCAGCGAATGCCTCATTGGCTTCGATCAGGTCGAGATCGCCGATGCTCCAGCCGGCGCGGCTCAGCGTGCGTTGCGTCGCCGGCACCGGGCCGATGCCCATGAACGCCGGATCGACCCCGGCCAGCGAGCCGGCGCGGATCACCGCCAGCGGCTTCAAGCCCAGCTGCTCGGCTTTCTTGCGCGACGCGACGACGAGTGCTGCCGCGCCATCGTTGAGTCCCGAAGCATTCGCCGCCGTCACCGTACCGGTCTTGACGAAGGCCGGCTTCAAGCTGGCGAGCGACGCGGCCGTGACGCCGTTGCGCACGAATTCATCGGTATCGAAAATCGTCGGCGGACCCTTGCGCGAAGGAATCTCGACCGGAACGATCTGCGACGCGAACGCGCCGGATTTGATCGCGGCCTCGGCGCGATTCTGCGACTGCGCGGCGAAGGCGTCCTGCTCCTCGCGCGTGATGCCGTATTTCGCGGCCAGGTTCTCGGCGGTCTGGCCCATATGGTAGTGGTTGAACGCATCCCAGAGGCCGTCGCGGATCATCGTGTCGACCATCGACCAATCGCCCATCTTCTGACCGTCGCGCGAATTCGGCAGCGCGTGGGGCGCGGCACTCATGTTCTCCTGCCCGCCGGCGATGATGAGATCGGCGTCGCCGGCGCGGATCGCCTGCGAAGCCATCAGCACCGCCGTCAGGCCGCTGCCGCAGACATGGCTGACGGTGACGGCCGGCACCCCATGCGGCAAGCCCGCGCGGATCGCCGACTGACGCGCCGGGTTCTGGCCACAGGCGGCACTCAACACATGGCCCATCAGGACCTGATCGACGGCGTCGAGCGGCAGCGCGAGCTGTTCGATCAGACGCCGGATCGCGATAGCGCCGAGTTCCACCGCCGGCACGCCGGCCAGGCTGCCGCCGAATTTACCGATCGCGGTACGCACCGCGCCGAGGATCACTACGTCTTGCATGTCAATGCTCCGGTATTCCTGACTGACTCACGTTCGAACGATTTCGCATAAAGCATGCACGAAGGACGCGATGAAGAAGAAGTAAGAAGTAAGAAGTAAGAAGTAAGAAGTAAGCAAATTCAAAGAAGAATTGACTTCATTAATTCGATTTCCCTTGCCGCTTGCTGTTCCGTTTGTCTTTGCGTTCTTCCCGTACTTCGTTAGAACCGCTTTTCCGTGCGGCCTCAGCAATGACCGAACGAAGCAGCGGGAACACGCTCTCGACCCAGCGCCGCCCGCTGAATACGCCGTAATGCCCGGCACCATCCTGGATGTGGCAGACTTTCAGCTCGGGCGCGAGCCCGCTGCACAGCTCATGCGCGGCGCCGGTCTGGCCCACGCCGCAGATGTCATCCTTCGCGCCTTCGACAGTCAGCAGCGCCGTGTTCCGGATCATCGACGGATCGACGCGGCGGCCGCGCCACATCAGATTTCCCAGCGGCAGATCGTACTTCATGAATACCGTCTGCATCGTCTGCAAATAGAACTCGGCCGGGAGATCTGCCACGGCGAAATATTCGTCGTAGAAATCCTTGATCGCATGCACCTGCTCGAACTCGCCATCGACCATGTTTCGATGCAGCTTGCGGAACGAATCCTGGTGCCGGTCGAAATTCATGCCGATGAAGCCGGCCAGTTGCAGGAAGCCCGGATAGACCTGGCGCCCACCGCCGGCATAACGCAGCGGCACTTTGCTGATGACGTTGCGCTCGAACCAGCTCAGCGGGTGTTTCTCGGCGAGCGCGTTGACCTCGGTCGGATTGACCCGCGTGTCGATCGGCCCGGCCATCAGGGTCAGGCTGCTAGGTGTGGCCGGATGGCCGTCCTCGGACATGATCGCGACCGCCGCGAGCGCAGCGACGCAGGGCTGACAGATCGCAACGATGTTCGCGCCCGGCCCCATCACGGCGATGAAGTCGATCAGATGCGCGATGTAGTCGTCGAGATCGAACTGGCCATCCGCCAGCGGAACGTCGCGGGCATTGTGCCAGTCGGTGATATAGACATCGTGCTCGGGTAGCAGCGTTTTCGCGGTCTCGCGCAGCAGCGTTGCGAAATGGCAGGCCATCGGCGCGACGAGCAGGATGCGCGGCTGTTGCACATCCACGTCCTTGCGGAAGCGCAGCAGCGTGCCGAAGGGCGTGACCTTTATCGCTTCTTCATGCACGGCGACAACGCTGCCGTCGACGTCGACCTGGTCGATCCCGAACGGCGGACGCTCGTGCCGGATCTGCGTGTTCGCGAGCAGTTGATAAGCGGCCGAAAGCTTCCGCACCGGCCGACTGCCGCTGAGCACGGGTGGGAGAATGTCGAGCCAGGTCTGCGCCAGATTCGCGAACAGGCGCACCGGCACCATGAGGTCCGCCTGCATCTGGTAGGTCTGATAAAACATTGACTTGCTTGCTCCGAGTTCATGATGATGCGTGGATTTCCGGCGCAGCCGCGCCCGCCGGGTATGCTCGAAGCTGGCCCCTCGCGAGGGGCCAACGACCAGATTCAGGACATGTGCTGGCCACCGTTGATCGAGATATTGGCGCCGGTCACGAACGCCGCCTCGTCGGACGACAGGTAGGCGACGAGGCCCGCCACCTCTTCCGGTTTGCCGAGCCGGTTCATGGGAATCTGCGGCAGGATCTTGCTGTTGAGTACTTCGGGATCGATCGCCGTGACCATGTTGGTGCCGATGTAGCCGGGCGAGATGGTGTTGACGGTGACGCCTTGCTTCGCCACCTCCAGTGACAGCGCCTTCGTGAAGCCATGCATGCCGGCCTTCGCAGCAGAGTAATTGGTCTGGCCGAACGCCCCTTTCTGGCCGTTGACCGAGGAGACGTTGATCACGCGTCCCCACTTGCGTTCGACCATGCCGTTCATGACCTGCTTGGTCATGTTGAAGCAGCTGTCGAGGTTGGCACGCATGACCGCGTCCCAGTCGGCCTTGGTCATCTTGCGGAAGGTCATGTCGCGCGTGATGCCGGCGTTGTTGACGAGCACGTCGATCGGCCCGAAGTCAGCCTCGGCGGCCCGGACGCAGGCCGCGCTGGAATCGTAATCGGCGACATCGCAGGCGTAAGCGCCGAAGGTGAAGCCCTTCGCCTTCATGGCCGCGAGCCATTCCGTCGCCTTCTTGTTGCCCGGCGAATGCGTCGTGATCACCCGATGTCCCATCGCCGCCAGCTTGAGGCAGATCGCCTCACCCAGACCACCCATGCCACCCGTCACCAAAGCTGTTCTCGTCATGGTCGTCTCCTCAGACTGTTTGTCATTGCCGCAATTTATTATCGTTGCAACACGTAAGCGCCGGGTGCATTCCCCAGCACGGAATAATTTTTTGCCGCATTGCCGATTTGAGGTGGCGCGACCTTCTTCCCGGAGTGGCCCGCGAGCCAGATTTGCCAGGCCGGCCACCACGAGCCCTCGTGCGAATCAGCGCTCGCGGCCCATTCCTCGGCGGACTGGAACGACGCGTCCTGATCCCAGCTTCCGATCCGGTAACTGCGCCGCGCGCGGCCCGGCTCGGAGACGATGCCGGCGTTGTGGCCGCCGGTGGTCAGCACGAAGGTCGTCTCGCCGAGCCGCTTGAGATTGCGGATCTTGTAGACCGATTTCCAGGGCGCGACGTGATCGGTGACGGTCGAGACCACGAACAAAGGCACGCGGACATCGCCGAGCGAAACGAACTTGCCGCCGATGCGGTACTTGCCCTGCGCCAGACGGTTTTCGAGATAGAGATCACGCAGATAGTCGGTGTGCATGCGATGCGGCATGCGCGTGCCGTCGGCATTCCAGGCCATGATGTCGAAGCTGTCGCTGCGCTCGCCGAGCCAGTAGTTGGCGACTATCGGCGACCAGATCAGATCGCGCGAACGCAGCAAGCTGAAGGCCACACCCATCTGCTTCGATTCGAGCACACCCTTCTTCGACATCTGGCGGTCGAGCCAGTGCAGGGTCATCTCGTCGATGAACAGCTTCAGCTCGCCGGCATCCTCGAAATCGGTCTGCGCCGCGAACATCGTCACCGACTTCACGCGCTCGTCGCCGTCGCGCGCCATCGCCGCCGCCGCGATCGACAGCAGAGTACCGCCGACGCAGTAGCCAACCGCATGGACCTTGCGCCTCGGCACGATGGCGTTCACCGCATCGAGCGCGGCCAGCACACCGAGCTGGCGATAGTCCTCCATCGTCAGATGGCGATCTTCGCTGCCCGGGTTTTTCCACGAGATCATGAACACCGTGTGGCCCTGCCCGACCAGCCAGCGCACCAGCGAATTCTGCGGCGACAGATCGAGAATGTAGTACTTCATGATCCAGGCCGGCACGATCAACACGGGTTCGGGATGAACCATTTTGGTGGTCGGCAGGTACTGGATCAGTTCGATCAGCTCATTGCTGTAGACCACCTTGCCCGGTGTCGCGGCCACGGTTTCGCCGACGATGAAACGCCGCGAAGGCGGCACCGGCTTGCGCCGGATCTGCAGCCAGACGTCAACCGCCGCATTCTTCGCGCCCCGCAGAACGTTGCGCCCGCGCTGCTCGCGCGTTGCGGCCAGCACTTCGGGATTGGTCAGCGGGAAGTTGGCCGGCGACAGCATTTCGGCGAACAGGCGCGAGTAGAAGCGCACGAGCTCGGCATTGTGACGATCCATGCCCGGCAGTGGCGCGGTCGCAATATCGATCAAGGCATCGCGCTTGGCTGCGGCCTGGGCCAGCCACGCGAACGGCTTGCGCTGCCACCCAGGTGCAGCGAAGCGCGGTTCGGACGGCGGCTGAATTTTTCCGAACAAGGCGATCAGCAGTTCGCCGCGGCTGCGCAGCAGCGCTTCGAGGATCTGCAATTGCCGACCCGGTGCCGTCGCGAGATTCAACAGCCAGTCGAAATAGGCCTCGAGGATGCGTGCCGGCGGCAGGCCGCCGGTCAAACCGGCGATACGCGAGGTCACGGCGTCGTCGATTTTGTTTGCGAACTCATCGCTGAGCCAGCGCGTTTTTCCCGTTCCCGATTTCACGACCGCACCATCTGTTTTATTTTTTTCTGTCACGTCTCTCACCGTGAATTGGCTGCGGAGCCATGGCTCCGCAGCCTTGACGCTATCACGCCGTCTTCAACCCCAGATCGGCGGCAAACTCTTTGGTCACGGCAGCATACGCGGCCTGCGTTTCGACGCCGATTTCGCGAACGCCTTCGACATAGCCGTTGAGCTTCTCGTTGAACGCTTCACCGAGTATTTTTTGGCATTGCAGAAATTCGCCTGGCGCGGCGATCTGGCCGAGGCTGCGGAACTGGCCCGCGCCGAGCTCGACGAACGCCGAGGTCAGCGCGAACTGGCTGTCCATCATTTTCTTGAGAGCTGAAAGACCGATTTCGCCAATCCGGCCGGACTTCTCGGCAGTCTTGCTTCCGGCCGAGAGAATTTTTTCCACGAACGCATTATCAAAGCTGGCTTCTTTGGTCACGATTTTGCTCCAAGTCGCGATACGCTGCGGCGTACCTTCACGACAAGGATAGCGCAATTTATTCTGCACTGCAAAAAGTTACTTTGGACCCTCCGGCTGCGACGTTCAGGCGGGCAGCGGCTCACCTACCGCTGCAGCGATGCGCGCGAAGATGTCGGGCAACCCGCCGGTGCCGGACACCGTCGCCAGCAGGCCGCGCCTGGCGTAACGCTCGAGCAATGGCTGCGTCTCGGACTGATAGACCGCGATGCGACGCTTGATCGTCGCCTCGTTATCGTCGGTGCGGCCATCGATGAGGCCGCGCGCGAGCAAACGCCGGATGATCTCCTCGTCTTCGACCTGCAAGTGCATGACCTTGTCGATCGGCGGCTGGCCCAGTTCATCGAGAAGCTGATCGAGAATTTCGGCCTGCACGACGTTGCGCGGAAAGCCGTCGAGGATAAAGCCGTGCGCGGCATCCGGCTCGACGAGACGCTCGCGCGCAATGGCGATGACCAGATCGTCGGCGACGAGGTGCCCGGCGTCCATCGCCGCCTTGGCCTTGAGGCCGAGTGGCGTACCGGCCTTGACTGCGGCGCGCAGCGCGTCGCCAGTCGAGGACTTCGGAATTCCGCAGTGCCGGGCCAGCATCTCGCCCTGCGTGCCCTTGCCGGAACCCGGCGCACCCAGCATCACGATTCTCATGTCATGACTCCTCGCATTGGTAACGGCCGGCGTCGCAGCGTCTGCGGCTCGGACGGGCGCTTGCGCAAATTGGGTGCCAGCGCGGCTCACGATGAAAAACAGAAGCTTGCGCGTTGAGCCCGCTGCTGCGGGTGACGACCTGTATCGCTTCTGACGCAATCAGGCGCGGACTAGGCGGTGCACGCAGGCGGCGGCCGTCGGTACAACGTGGCGAGCGCCAGACCGCCGAGAATCAGAACTGCGCAGACCGTGAGGCGCGGCGTCAGCCGCTCGCCGAGAAACACGATGCCGATGGCCGCGACAAGCACCGGTACGCCGAGCTGCACGAGGCCCGCGCGCACGGCGGTCAGCGATGGCAGCACCGTGTACCAGATGGCATAGCCCAGGCCCGATGCGACAGCGCCGGACAGCACCGCGTAGATGAGGCCCGGCATGGACCATTGCGGCTGCCGGTTCAGCAACGCGATCAGGATAGCGATAGGGGCAGCCCGCAAGAAATTGCCGGCGGTTGCGGCCATCGAATCGGTATTGCGCCGGCCGCGCAGCGAATAGCCGGCCCAGGCGATGCCGGCGAGCGCCATCAGCAGCGCGCCGCGCAGCGGCGGCGCGCTCAAGCCCGGCCAAAGCAAGCCGATCAGCCCGGCGAGCGAGATCGCTTCACCGGTCCACTCGTGCCAGTAAGGCCGCTCGCCGTTGACGAGGCCGGTGCCGATCATCGTGATCTGCACCGCACCGAACAGCAGCAGCGCACCGATGCCGGCGGGAATCGAGACATAGGCGAACGAGAAGCCGATCGCGTAGACCATCAGCGCAGCGGCGGAAACCCAGTCGCCGCCGAAACGTTTGCCGCGCACCCTGACGATCAAGGCCAGCATGATCGCGCCCGACACAATGCGCGCGCCGGTGAACGAGGCCGGGTCCATGAGGCCGTCGCGCAGCGCAAGCCGGCACAGCACCGAATTCGCCGAGAAGCCAATCAGCGCCAGCAGCGTCAGCAGCGCGATGCGCGAGGTTCGGTCCGCACCGCGATGCTTCACGAGGCCGGCCGCTCCAGACGCGCGAGCCGCACCGAGGTTGCCGGATGCGTGTGGTAGATCCACTCGTACCAGCGGTCGCTGTGCGTGGCGTTGGCGTTGTTGCGCGTCAGTGTGCGCAGCGCCCTGGCCATCGCGGCCGCGCTGCTCGACCCGGCGGCGGCTTCGTCGGCTTCGAATTCAAAACGGCGATAGATCGCGTTTGCATACGGCTGCACGAACAGCCACGCTGACGGCGTCATCGCCCATGCCAGCGCGAGCTTCGGTGCGATGGCGGGAACCTCGGCGGTCAGCAGTGCAATGACGGCGAGCATGACCCACCAGAGTCCGCCGAGCATCAGCATCTGGAAGCGCAGATGGCCGCGCTGCAAATGGCCGAGCTCATGCGCGACGACCGCCTCGATCTCATCCGGCTCGAGGCGGTGGATCAGCGTATCCATCAGCACGATGCGGGGCGCCGCCAGCCCGCCGGTGACCTGGGCATTGGCCTGCGCGGTACGCGCCGACGCGCGCATCAGGAACAGGCGTTGCTCGGCGACACCGCAGCGCGTCAGCAGGCTTTGCAGGCGCGTGCGCAATGCGCCCTCCGGCAGCGGTTCGACCACATCGAACAGCGGTGCGACGTAGCGCGGTTGTATCCAGCGCAAGCCCGCGAAACCGAGCCAGCCGAGCGCCCAGAGCGGCAGCCACCACCACGCGCCCGCGCGCTGGAAAACCACGACGGCAATCGCCGCCGCCGGCAGCGCGAGCGCGGCGAACAGCAGCGAATGCAAGGCCTGCTCACGCAGAAAGCGCAACGGCGTCAGCCGATTGAAGCCGTGGCGCGCATCGGTGCCGAAGACCTTCCAGGCTTTTGTCGGCAGACCCCAGAACCAGCCGGCGACGACCAGCGCGAAAAGCATGGCGGTCGCGCCGATGTCCTGTTCGAGCGCTTCGATCCGAGTCGCCGCCAGCAGCAGGAGCAGCGCCGACAACCACTGCCAGAGTTGCTGGGCTCCGCGTTGTGTCACGACGGCGCGCGCATAGCCGCCTGCGGCGCCGGTACGCAGCGCGCGACGCTGCCGCAGCAGGAGCCAGACACGCAAGGTGAACGCGGGAACGAGCAGCAGGAGCGGGGACATGAGCGTCAGAGCCAAATACAGGCGACCACTGTTCCAGAACGGCAGCGTCGGCGCAACGCAGCACAGTTCGGGTCGCTAAAACTGCATGCGCAGTCCCGCAGAAAACTCGCGCGGTGCCCCGGGTCCAACGAAGCGCCGCTCGTTCGCATAGGCAGTGCCCAGCACCTGCGCGGAATTGCCGTAGACGCCGAAGGTATCGATATCGCGGTCGAAGAGGTTGCTGATGCGCGCGAAGACCACCAGCCAGGACAGCGGCTTCCAGTCGCCATAGAAGTTGAAAATCGCATAGCCGGGCAAGGTCTGCGGGTCGACGTTTGCCTCGTCGCCACGGAAGCGGGAATTGCTGCGGCCCTGTGCTTCCAGCCCGACACCGAAGCGATCGTTGCGCCATTCGATGTTGGCCTTGGCCAGATGCCGAGGTATCAGCGGAATGCGGTTGCCGGGTCGGACCTGCCGAGTCTCCGGCGCCGAGGAATCCGGGTTCGCGGGGTCGCGCAGCGGATGGTTCGGCGAGTTGACGAGGAAGTCGTGCTTGAACAGCGCGTCCAGGTAGGTGTACTGCACGCCGACGCTCCAGGTTTTCGTGAGTTTGTAGTTGCCGCCGATCTCAAAACCCCGGCGCAGCGTATCGCCGACGTTGCTGAAGTAGCCTTGGGTGGTCAGTCTGCCGTCAGTGATGAACAGGATGTCGTTGCTATTGTCGCTGTTGAAGAACGCGGCGGCCGCGCGCAGCGATGGGCCGGTGTAGCGCAGACCGGCTTCAACTGTCCGAGTCACGACCTGCTTCAGCGGCGGATCGCTGAGGAAACCGTTCGGCAGCAAGCATGGATCATCCGGATTCGCACACGTCAACTCCACCGGCGTCGGCGCGCGCGAGGACTCGGAGTACGACGCAAACAAGCTCAGCGGCTCGCTGAGGTGCCAGTTGGCGCCGATGGAGGGATTCACGCGCGTGTAGCCGTGATCGCCGTCGAGTGCGCCATCGGGATTCTGGTCGCGCAGCTTGATGTCGGTATGGCTCAGGCTCGCGGCGGCGGTCACGTCGACGCTGTCGATCGGCGCCCAGTTCGCGACGACGAAGGCGCTGAATAAATCCTTTCGCGTGCGCAATCCCACCGCCGAGGTGGCGTCGAACTGACCGCTGCCCGAGGTGCTGCGGTCAGCGGTCAGCGCAGCGAGTTCAGTTGCGGACGCGAAGCGGGCATGGCCGAGGTCGACGGTGCCGCCGATGATCAGGCGGTTGCGGCGCTGCGCCGCGCCGCTGAGCGTCAGCTGCGTGCGAAAACCGTAACTGTACTGATCGGTCGTATTGGTGTGGAGCGTCGCGCTGTTGTTCGCGGCACGGCTGACGACCGGCGCGCCGTTGTTGTCCGTGATGACGCGCTCACCGTCTGCGTTTTGCTCGCAGAGAAAGGGGTTGCCCTGGGCATCGCGGTTGGCCGGATCGGTACAGTCGTCGAACTGCGCGGAATCACCGTTCAATGACTTGCTGCGGTCGCGCCGGAAATAAAGTCCGGCCGAGAGTTGCGCCTGGCGCGAGAAGATGTGGTTGCCCTGCGCGTTGATGAAGCCGAGCTGCGGGCGCGTTATGTCAGGGGTCGTGAACACCGAGCTGCGGCCCTCGTTCTGCAGCAGTAAGCGCGGCGCAGGGCCGTTGCCGGTGAGGTCGTTGTCGGCGAGCGCCGCGCTGAGGTCCAGCGAGTTGCTGCTGTCCTGGTAGCTGCCTTTGGCGAACAGGCGGCCGATGCGGCTGGGCGAGAACGCACGCCAGCCGTCCTCGCGGTCGTATTCGCCGGAAACGTAAAAGGCATAGTGCTCGCCGGCATAGCCTTGCTCGGCGGTCACGCCAAAACGGCCGAAGGAGCCGCCAGTCAGTTCGATCTTGCCACCCGGTGCGGTGAAGCCGCTCTTGGTGCGCAGGCTCAGTGCTCCGGCCAGGGTGTTCTGGCCGAACACCGGATTGGAGCCGGGAATCAGCTGCAGCGAGTCGATCGCGGCGTCCGGGATCAAATCCCAGTTGACGACATCGCCGAAGACCTCGTTGACGCGCACGCCGTCGACGTAGAGCGCCAGGCCCTGCGGCAGGCCCAGCAGTGGCGAAATCGAATAGCCGCGATAGAACAGATCGGGCTGATAGGGATTGTTCTGCGCATCGGAGAGAAACACGCTGCCGCTGCGGCGCCCAAGGTATTCGCTTAAAGATGCCGCTTGCGTCCGTTCGAGATCTTCCGCCGTGATCTTCTGGGCATTGGCCGGGTAACGATCGAGCGCCACACCGGTGGTATCGGTCGGCGACACTCCGATGACTTCCACACCTTCGAGCCGGACCGCGTCGTCGGCACAGACCGGCGCGACGACCGCGAGGCCGAGCATCAGACGCCGGCAAAACGCGTTATTCACAGCGCGCAAGGCGGTCATCGCGACCTGCATCGCCGTTTGCCGCATTCACTACCATGGGTAAACATCCTGAGCACTTCAAGTATCGATCAGTCGATCCAGCAATGCGTCCGGCATCGTCGCAACCTGCACGCGCCGCCGGCTGCCGGTGGAAACGAAACCCTGGCTCAGCGCGTGATCGAAAAATGCGAGCAGCGCATCGAAGTAACCATCGGTATTGACCAGACCGATCGGCTTGTCGTGCAGACCGAGTTGCGCCCAGGTCAGGATTTCGCAGGTCTCGTCGAGCGTGCCGAAGCCACCCGGCAGCACGATGAAGGCATCCGATATTTTTTCCATCAACGCCTTGCGCGCGTGCATCGAATCGACCTCGTGCAGCGCGGTCAGACCACGATGCCCGACCTCGCGCTCGATCAGCTGTTTGGGAATCACGCCGATGACTTCACCGCCTGCTGCAAGCGCGGCATCGGCGACAAGCCCCATGAGGCCCGCGCGACCACCGCCGTAGACCGTCCGCAGTCCGCGTTCGCCGAGCCGACGTCCGGTTTCGCGCGCGGCCTCGGCATAGGCCGGATTGGCGCCGAGTCCGGAGCCGCAGAACACGCAGACGGATTTCATCGAGTCTCCACATAAAGAAGGCCCGCGCCGGCGGGCCCTCGCAAAAAACCGATCACGCAGAGAGAAACGCTTTTCCTCAAAGCGACAGCAGCAGCCGCGCCGGGTCTTCGAGGCAGTCCTTGACGTGGCGCAGGAACAAAACGGCTTCGCGGCCGTCGATCAGGCGGTGGTCGTAGGTCAGCGCGAGATACATCATCGGCCGGATCGCGATCTCGCCGGCAACCACAACGGGCCGATCGAAGATGCCGTGCATGCCGAGGATCGCGGCCTGCGGCGGATTCAGGATCGGTGTCGACATCATCGAGCCGAAGACGCCGCCATTGGTGATCGAGAACGTGCCGCCGGTGAGGTCTTCCATCGTCAGCTTGTTATTGCGCGCCTTCAGGCCCAGCGCACCGATCGCCTTCTCGATGTCGCCGAGCGAGAGTGCGTCGGCGTCCCGCACGATCGGCACGACGAGGCCGCGCTCGGTCGAGACCGCGACACCGACGTCGTAGAAGCCGTGGTAAACGACGTCATTGCCGTCGATCGACGCGTTGACCGCCGGATATTTCTTCAGTGCTTCGATTGCGGCGCGCACGAAGAAGCTCATGAAGCCGAGCTTGACGCCATGCGCCTTCTCGAAAGGCTCCTTGTACTTCCCGCGGATTTCGGAGATGGCCTTGAGATCGACCTCGTTGAACGTGGTCAGCATCGCTGCCGTGGCCTGCGCTTCGACCAGACGCTCGGCGATGCGCGCACGGATACGCGTCATCGGCACACGCTGCTCGATGCGCGCACCAGCGGCCGGACGCGGCGCGACCGCCACCGCCACCGCAGCAACAGCCTTCGGTGCCTCGGGTTTCGGAGCCGCCTTCTGCTGGTCGGCGTAAGCCTGCACGTCTTCCTTGCTCAAACGCCCGCCCTTGCCGCTGCCGTTGATCGGCGCCGCCGAGAGTCCCAGATCCGACAGCAGCTTGCGCACTGACGGGCTCTGGCCGTCATCGTCGGCGGTCTTCTCGGCGGTTGGCGCCGCTTCCGATTTCGCAGCGATCGACGCCGGAACTTTTGCCGGCGCCGCAGCGGCGCCCGAACCTTCTTCGACGACGCCGATCACGTCGCCAGCCTTGACCGTGGCGCCGGCCTGCACGCGGATTTCAACCAGTACGCCGTCCGCCACCGACGGCACTTCGAGCATGACCTTGTCGGTTTCGAGATCGACCAGATTCTGCTCGCGCGCCACTTTGTCGCCGGCTTGCATGTGCCAAATCGACACCGTGGCCTCGGACACCGACTCCGGCAGGTTGGGGACTTTGATCTCGATGCTCATGACGACTCCGGAGTTTTCGTTCGATGTGTTTTGTTGGCGACAAGGCGTCGGTGAGCGCGCGCTACGCGCCGCCCTGCAGCGGGATGCCGGCGGTGAGCGCGGCATTGCAGAGCTCTTCCTGTTCCTTGACGTGGACCTTGAGATAGCCGACCGCGGTCGAGGCACTGCCCTTTCGCGTGGCATAGAACAGTTGGTGGTCTGCCGCGAGATAGGCCCGCAAGCGATGCTTGACCTGATACCAGGCGCCCTGGTTTTCAGGCTCTTCCTGGCACCAGACGACGTCCTTGGCTTTCGGATACGCGGCGATCGCCGCCTCATACTCGAAGCGCGGGAACGGATAGAGCTGCTCGATGCGGATGATCGCAACGTCATCGATCCCCGCTTTCGCACGCGCCTCGAACAGGTCGAAATAGACTTTGCCCGAGCAGAACACGATGCGCTTGACCTTCTTCTTGTCGAGCTTCTCGGTCTCCGCGATCACGTACTGGAAGCTGCCCTTGCTCAAGTCTTCGAGGGGTGAGACCGACAGCTTGTGACGCAAGAGCGATTTTGGCGTCATCACGATCAGCGGCATGCGCAGGGAGCGTTTCATCTGCCGGCGGATCATGTGAAAGAACTGCGCCGGGGTCGACGGGATACAGACCTGCAGGTTGTTGGCCGCGCACAGTTGCAGGTAGCGTTCGAGACGCGCCGACGAATGCTCGGGGCCCTGCCCCTCGAAGCCGTGCGGCAGGAACATGGTCAGGCCGCAGAGCCGGCCCCACTTTTCGTTGCCGCTGGCGATGAACTGGTCGATAACGACCTGCGCGCCGTTGGCGAAATCGCCGAATTGCGCTTCCCAGATCACCAGGCAGTCCGGGTCGGTAGTCGAGTAGCCGTACTCGAAGCCGAGCACGCCTTCCTCGCTGAGCAGCGTATCGCTGACGATGAATTTATCTTTATCGGCATCGAGGTGGCGCAGCGGCGTGATGCTGTTGCCGTTCTTGACGTCGTGCAGTGTCGCGTGGCGATGGAAGAAAGTGCCGCGGCGCACGTCCTGCCCCGAGAGGCGGATCGCGAAGCCCTCGTTGACCAGCGCCGCGTAGGCGGTGATCTCGGCGAAGCCCCAGTCCATCGGCAGTTCGCCGGCCGCCATCTTTGCGCGGTCGTCCATGATCTTGGCGACGCGTGGATGCAGCGAGAAACCTTCCGGCAGCTTCAGCAGCCGGGCCGAAAGACTCTGGACCATCTCGCGGCTGATCGCGGTTTCGGCCGGCGTGGCCCAGTCGCCTTTCGAGTAGTTTGCCCAGTTGACCGTGTGCTTGTTGCCGACCAGCCCGAGCGTGGTGCGCGCGATGTTCTCGCCGCGATCGAGCGCATCGCGATAGGCGCGGACCAGCTTCTCCGGCTCGCCCTCCGGAATCGTGCCGTCCTGTACCAGGCGCTGGCCATAGAGCGTCAGCGTCGTCGGCAGTTTCCGGATGGTTTCGTACATGACCGGGCTGGTCACGCTCGGTTCGTCGGCCTCGTTGTGGCCGAGGCGGCGGTAACAGCAGATGTCGACGATGACATCCTTGTGGAAGGCGTTGCGGAAATCCATCGCGAGACGCGTTGCGAACACGACCGCGTCGGGGTCGTCGCCGTTGATGTGAAACACCGGCGCTTCGAGCATTTTTGCCAGATCGGTGCAGTAGCGGCTGGTGCGCGACTCATGCCCTTCGCGCGCCTCGATCGGATTCGGCGTGGTGAAGCCGATCTGATTGTTGACGATGATGTGGATCGTGCCGCCGGTGCCATAGCCCTTGGCCTGCGAAAGCTGCAAGGTCTCCATGACCACGCCCTGGCCGGCAAAAGCTGCGTCGCCGTGGATCAGCACCGGCAGCACTTTCTCGCCGCGCTCGTCCTGACGCCGCGTCTGCCGCGCCTTGACCGAACCCTCGACCACCGGATTGACGATCTCCAGATGCGAGGGATTGAATGCCAGCACGAGGTGCAGGTGCTTGCCGGCGACCTCGACATCGGTCGAGAAGCCCATGTGGTATTTGACGTCGCCGGCGCGCGAAAGGCTCTCCGCCGAATACTTGCCCTCGAACTCCGCGAACAAATCCTTCGGCGACTTGCCGAGGATGTTGATCAGCACGTTCAGGCGGCCGCGATGCGCCATGCCGATGACGATCTCCTCGGCATCGGCGTTGGCGGCGACGCGCATGACTTCATCGAGCGCCGGAATCAGCGACTCGCCGCCTTCGAGCGAAAAGCGCTTCTGGCCGACGTACTTGTTGTGCAGGTAACGCTCGATGCCTTCGGCGGCAACCAGCTGCTTCATGATCTCGCGGCGTTGCTCCGGCAGCAGCCGCGAGCGGAACGGATCGCTTTCGAGCCGCTTCTGGACCCAGCGCTTCTGCGCCGTTTCCGTGACGTACATGTATTCGGCGCCGAGCGTGTCGGTGTAGACCGCCTTCAGGATGCGGATGATCTCGCGCAGCGGCAGCCGGTCGGCCGCAGCCAGCGTGCCGGTGTTGAACACCGTGTCCATGTCGGTATCAGTGAGGCCGTGAAAGGCCGGATCGAGATCGGGAATCGGCGGCACCGGCGCGAGGCCGAGCGGGTCGAGCTTCGCGACCTGATGACCGCGGACGCGGTAGTAGTTGACCAGCCGCAGCACGGCCGCCTGCTTGTCGGCCGAGACCAGATCGCCGGTGTTTTGCGTCGCCGAGGCCACCGCGACCTTCGGCTCGCGCGCGAGCTTCTCGAACTTCGTACGCACCGGGCCATGCGCCTGTTCACGCAGACCGCCCGGTCCCTGGACACCGCGAAAATAGGAACGCCAGGCTTCGTCGACCGCGCCGGGATCATCGAGATACAGCTCGTACAGATTCTCGATGTAGCTGACATTGGCGCCCTGGATCGAAGACGACTCGATCAGACTCTGATACTTGCTTCCGCTCATGCTTTTCCTCGCCTGCGCTTACTTCTTCGCGGCCTTGGCGGCCGATTCGATCGATTTCGGATGGGGCCAGTCGGCGGTCAGCCCGCCGAGATACTGGCGGAACTCGTCGGCGAGTTCCGGATGCTTCAGCGCGTACTCGACGTTGGCCTTCAGATAGCCGAGTTTCGAGCCGCAGTCGTAGCGCGTGCCCTCGAATTCGTAGGCGAGCACGGTTTGCTCCTGGATCATCATGCTGATCGCATCGGTCAGCTGGATTTCACCACCCGCGCCTTTCGCCGTGCGCTCCAGCAGCTTGAAAATGCGCGGCGTCAGGATGTAGCGGCCGACCACGGCGAGATCGCTCGGCGCGTCGGCAGGCTTCGGCTTCTCGACGATGCGGCGGATTTCGCCGAGTCCCGGGCCAACGGGCTGCACCTCGACGCAACCGTAGCCGCCGATGTCTGCCTTCGGCACGCGCTCGACGGCAATGACACTGGTGCCGTACTCCTGATAGACGCGCTGCATCTGCGCGAGGCAGGGGCGCAGGCGCCCATCGATGAGATCGTCCGCGAGAATCACCGAGAAGTCTTCGTCGCCCACCGCCGGCCAGGCGCACAACACCGCGTGACCCAGGCCCAGTGCTTCGGCCTGGCGGATGAAGATGCAGGTGATGCCGGGGGGCAGGATTTCCTGCACGGTTTCGAGCAGCTTGCCCTTGCCGCGCGACGCCAGCTCGGCTTCGAGCTCGTAAGCCTTGTCGAAGTGATCCATGATCGAATTCTTCGAGCGGCCGGTGATGAAGATCAGCTCTTCCGCGCCGGCGCTGATCGCCTCCTGCACGGCGTACTGGATCAGGGGCTTGTCGACCACCGGCAGCATTTCCTTGGCGCTGGCCTTGGTCGCCGGCAGGAAGCGGGTGCCGAGGCCGGCGACCGGGAAAACGGCTTTTCTGATGCGCATGGCGGGTCCCGGATTATTGTTCGTTGGAAGCGCGAAACAGCGTCTTTTCAGGGGTGAATCGGTAAGGCGACTAGTTTAACGCAGCGTGCCGTTCAGATGGACTTTTCCACCGCGCGCATCGAGCAGGGCAAAGTCGATCCGCGTTGGTTCCTGCGTGAAGCGCAGCGCTGCGCGGCCGGGCAGCAGCAGCGGTTGCCTGAACTGCACGTCGTAAATTCTCGGCGTAACGCCGAGGCGGCCTTCGAGCAGCGCCAGCGTCCGTGCCGCCGACCACAGCCCGTGCGCGATCGCACGCGGGAAACCGAACAGTTTCGCGGTCGCGGCGAACAGATGGATCGGGTTGTAGTCCTGCGAGAGCCGCGCGTAGCGACGGCCGATATCGGCTGGCGCGTCCAGGCTCAGATATTGCGCCAGCGGCGATTCTTCCGGCGCCGGAGCCTTGCCGCCTTCGGTCATTTTGCGACGCTTGAGTACCGTCATCGTCGCGCGCCAGAGCACGTCGTCGTTGGTTTCGCGTAGTTCGATCAACAGGTCGATTTCAAGCCCGGTGCGCACCTCGCGACTGCCGGCCAGGCGGATCAGCAGATCGAGCGTTTCGTCGGCGGCAATTTCGCGCCGCTGCTCGACCGCGTTGCGCACGTGCACCAGCCCCATCAGCGAGATCGGGAAACCAGGCTGCGTCATCAGGTACAGAAATAGCGGCGTCGCCAGCGCCTGCGGATAAGTCAGCGGCACGGCCTCGCGGCGCCTGAAGCCGCAGAGCGCGTTGTAGTCGGCGAGGTGTTTTCGGTCGAAGCTGATGCCGGCAACGTGGGCGCTCCACTCTGGAATCGACACCGGGCCGCTGCTGCGGCGCGTGGCCGAAAATGCGGCACGGGCGAACGCTGGCAGCACCGGCGGCAGCGCCGGCAGTTCGAAAATTCGGGAGGTGCTTGTCGTCATCGGCATCCGGTCGTGCCCGGCGGACGTGACCTCGGGCCCGCGGAGTTTACTCGGGTCACTGTATTTTTTGATGATCGACGACAGGCCGGATCACGGCACCCTGTGGTCGATCCGCAGTTCCAGCGCGGCACCGCCAGCCTGCGCGTGACTTGCTGCGATCTTGCCTTCGAGATCGCCCGATTGCGCCAGCGCACTGCCGCCGGCGCTGAGCCGCGCAGTGACGATATAGCGTTCGAACTGCGAGAGCCGCAGCGCCGGCGCCATCGCCATGCTGTCGTCGAGCGTCACCTCGATCGGCAGTTTCGCCCCCGGCAGACGCTGCACCGCCAGCGGAATCTGCGGACCGGATTCGGCCTTCGCAAACACGAATAGCGTCGCGCCCGCCGGAACGCGCGATGCGAGTTCCGGCGCCAGGCTGACGGCGACGCGCAAGCCCGGGCCGGCTGGCGCGGCGGTGCCTTGAGCCGGAGGCTGATCGCCCGGCGCAGCGCCGGCACCGGCGATCGCTTCATCGAGCGTCTTCATGCGCTCCTCTAAAGCAGTCCGCATCGCGTCTGGCAGATCTTTCGCCTGCAATAGAAGCTGCCAACGCGCGCGCGCTATCGCGAAGTCGCCGCGCTGCGCAGCGCCAAGACCGCCGTACCAGAGCGCCTTGCCGTAGCCGGGCGCGAGTTTCAAAGCGCGCTCGAACAACGCTCCGGAACGGGCGTCGACTTCACGATTGTCGGCAAACGCCAGCGCTTCGCCCTCGTCGGTCAGCCATTCCACATTCGGTTCGGTGCCGCGCGTGTTGGCCTCGCCGTAAGCCTGCGCGGCTTCGGCGTAGCGCTGCATCACGAAATAGGAGCGCCCGAGCATCGACCAGCCCCCGGGATCGCCCGGCTGCTCGCGGAGTTTGCCGGCGAGCTTGTCGACCATTACGGCAATCTGCGGATCGACGGTCGGCTTTGGCACATCCGGCCCTTTCGCGATTTCGTGCTGTACGCGCCAGCTACCGCTGCCCGAGTACCAGCCGACCGCGAACAGCGCCAGCAGGACCGCGACGATCACTGCGGCCAGCAGTCGGCGTTCATGCCGCTCGGCCGGCTCGGCGCCCGACTCGCCGGCATCGGCCAGCACGCGGGCATCGAGTTCACTGCGCAGGGCCGCCGCCTCGTCGGGCGGAATCAGGCCTGACGCCATCTCCGCTTCGAGCTCGGCAACACGGAGACGATACGCCGCGACATTCGCCGCCTTGCGGTCTTGCGGCCTGCCACGACTGCCGCGCCACCAGGGCCGCGTTGCGAGTGCGGCAGCGGCGAGCAGCGTCACGGCCATCAGCAGGCCAGTCGAAACGTCGGGATTCATGGCTGTTCGTCGAGCAGTTTGCGCAGCGCCGCTGCATCGGCCGGCACAGTCACCCGCTTGGTTCGATGCGAGCGGCGCACGTGAACCATCAGCACGATCACGCCGATCAGCGCGAGCAGGAACGGACCCAGCCAGAGCAGCGCCGTGCGCGCATCGAACGGCGGCTTGAACAGCACGAAATCGCCATAGCGGTCGGTCAGGTATTTCTTTATCTCGGCGTCGCTCTTGCCCTGTGCGACCAGGCCGCGCACTTCATATTTCAGGTCCTGCGCCAGCGGCGCGGTCGAATCCGCCAAGGATTCGTTCTGGCAGACCAGGCAGCGCAGATCGGGCAGCAGCGCGTGGAAACGCGCGTCCTGCGCGGCGTCGAGCGGGATCGGCACCTTCTCGGTTTCGACCTGCGCGGATACGGCGAGCGCCAGCAACCCGAAAACGACTGCGGCGAGCACCGCGCGGATCACGAAGCACCACCGAGCAGCGGCTTGATCTTGGTTTCCCAGGCTTCCTCGGTCATCGCCCCGATGTGCTTGTAGACGATGACGCCATCGGCATCGAGCACGAAGGTTTCCGGCACGCCGTAGACACCCCAGTCGATGCCGACACGGCCGTCGAGATCGGACAGGATCGGCGCATAGGGATTGCCCTTTTGACCAAGCCAGGCACGGACATCGGCCTCGGCGTCCTTGTAATCGACACCGACGATCTGCACCTTGCCGCCCTGTGCCAGCTGCATCAGGAACGGATGCTCGACCTGGCAGCCGGCGCACCAGCTCGCGAAGAAATTGACCAGCAGCGGCCTGCCCTTCAGATCGGCTGCGGTCAGGCGCAGCGGCGGCTCGGCGGTCTTCGGAAATGGCAGCACAGGCAGCTCAAACCCTGGCGCACTCTTGCCGATCAGTGGACTCGGCAGCTCGCGCGGATCGTGCTGCAGGCCGACGACGAACAGCACGAGCAACCCGACGAGGACGATCAGGGGAATGGCGAAACGCATGGTCAGGCGGCGGCGGTCCCGGCGTCGATCACGGCGCTGCGTTCGGCCGCACGGGCCAGCCGATAACGCCTATCGCTCGCGGCAAGGCCGCCGCCGAAGAACATGAGTACGCCGCCGAGCCAGACCAGGCGGATCATCGGCTTGACGTAGATGCGCAGGGACCACGAGCCATCATCAAAGGCTTCGCCGAGCGAGACGTAGAGATCGCGCGTGAGGCCGGCGTCGACTGCAGACTCGGTCAGCACGTTGCGCTGCGACGGATAGAAGCGCTTCTCCGGATACAGCGTCGCGACCGGTTCGCCGCCGCGCTCGACCGTGACCGTGCCTTTCTGCGCGATGAAGTTCGCGCCCTTGGTTTCCTGCGCGCCTTCGAAGCCGAAGGTGTAGGCGCCCACAGCCGCCGCGGCTTTCGGCAGCAGTCGCACGTCCTGCTCGAAGCCGTAGCTCGTGACGAAGGCAACACCCAGCGCCCAGACACCGAGGCCGACATGCGCCAGCGTCATGCCCCAGACCGCGCGCGGTACCGAGGCGAGGCCGCTCAGGAATGCCGGTTTGGCGCGGATGCGGCGCCAGACATCCTGAACTGCGGCGAAAATCGTCCAGCCGCCGAGCAAGCTGCCCGCGACAGCCAACAGCGTGGCGCGACCATGCAGCGCCAACGGCAGCACGATGGCGACGGCCACCGCGACCACTGCGGGAATCTTCAGACGCTGCCAGGTCTCGCCGATGCGACCGCGCTTCCATGGTACGACCGCACCGAAGCCGACCAGCACGAACAGCGGCACCATCATCGGCAAAAATACGAGGTTGAAGTACGGCGGACCCACCGAGATTTTGCCGAGCTTCAGCGCGTCGAGCACGAGCGGGAAGAGCGTACCGAGCAGAATTGCTCCGGCCGCCGCGACGAGAAACACGTTGTTGAACAGCAGCAGTCCTTCGCGCGAAAAAAGGTTCAGCTCGGCGTCAACGCTGAGCTTCGGTGCGCGCCAGGCGAACAAGCTCAGCGCACCACCGACGACGACTGCCATGAAGGCCAGGATGAACAGGCCGCGCGCCGGGTCGGTCGCGAACGCATGCACCGAGACGAGCACGCCCGAACGCACGAGGAAGGTGCCGAGCAGCGACAGCGAGAACGCAAGAATCGCCAGCAGCGCGGTCCAGCTTTTCAGGATGCCGCGCTTCTCGGTCACTGCCAGCGAGTGGATCAGCGCGGTGCCCGCGAGCCAGGGCATGAACGAGGCATTCTCGACCGGATCCCAGAACCACCAGCCGCCCCAGCCGAGTTCGTTGTAAGCCCACCACGAACCGAGTGTGATGCCAAGCGTCAGGAACATCCACGCGGCTGTCGTCCACGGCCGTGTCCAGCGCGCCCAGGCCGCGTCGAACTTGCCGGTCAGCAGTGCGGCGATCGAAAATGCGAACGCGACGCTGAAGCCGACGTAGCCCATGTACAAGGTCGGCGGATGGATCGCCAGCCCCGGGTCCTGCAGTAGCGGATTGAGGTCACGGCCTTCCAGCGGCACCGGGAACAGGCGTGTAAACGGGTTCGAGGTCATCAGCAGGAACAGCAGGAAGCCAACGCTGATCGCGCCGAGCACCGCGATCACCAGCGCACCGAGCTCGGCCGGCAGCCGCCGATTGAAAACCGAGACCGCGAAGGTCCAGCCCGACAGCATCAGCGTCCACAAGAGCAAAGAGCCCTCATGCGCGCCCCAGACCGCCGAGATGCGGTAGATCAGTGGCAGCTGCGTATGCGCGTTCTCGGCGACATAGGCGACCGAAAAATCCTTGACGATGAAGCTGCACGTCAGGCAGGCATAGGCCAGTACCACGCACAGGAACTGCCCCTGCGCCGCAGAACCGGCGAAGGCGAGCAGACGCGCGTCGCGCCGCCGCCAGCCAATCAGAGGCACGACCATCTGCAACGCGGCGATGCCGAGCGCGAGGATGAGGGCAAAGTGGCCGAGTTCGGGGATCATTTAAAGTTCCACAATTCAAAACGTAGGGCGGATAGCGGCTTCACCGTGTATCCCGCCATTGAAGTTACCCCGGCGACACGATCAAGCATTGCATTTGTATCCAAGGTGGCGGGATACGCCTACGCGGCTTCAAGATGAAATTCAATCGCCTCTTGAATCAACTCCAGCACTTCTTCCTTCGTCTCGGCAGCCGCGACACAGCCAGGGAGATCGGGTACATAAGCACCGAAGCTTTCGGGGCTTTGTTCGATAACGACCATGTAACGCATTGGCAAATCTCCTACTTGAATAGCGTAGGGTGGGCAGGCTTCACCTGCCCACGCGGTCCGATCAAAACGGTGGGCAGATGAAGCCTGCCCACCCTAAATGACTATCGGCTATCCCGCCCAACGCGGGCTTCAGCGAAGTGCAGGAACGATTCCCGGTCGATCGGTTCAAGGTATAGCGTTAGAGTTAGAACACGTGGTGAAGTCATTTATTTGCCTGACGTGACACGCCAATTGATTTGGAGCAGAAGACCACTCACCCCGCATTCGCCACCGACTTGAAAGGCGCACAGGAATGCTTCCCATCCTTGCCCTTCAGCGCCTCCGCAACCTGCGGTGGCATGTAGTTTTCGTCGTGCTTGGCGAGGATGCGCGTGGCGACGAAGACGCCGCCCTCGCCCATGTGGCCGGTGGCGACCACACCCTGCCCTTCGCGGAACAGGTCCGGCACCACGCCGTCGTAGCGCACCGACACGCGCTGCGCGCAATCGGCGACGCTGAACGCGATCTTCAGACCTTCACCGCGCACCAGGCTGCCCTTCTCGACCAGCCCGCCGAGTTGCAGGTTCGCACCGGCCGGCACGGCACCGGCGATGAGGTCGCTCGGCGTGTAGAAATACATCATGTTCTTGCGGAACGCGGTGAAGCCAAGCCCGGCGGCGATGCCGACGCCGGTCACGAGCGTAGCGACTGCAAGAACGCGTTTTTGCCGCTTGGTCATCCGTTCGGTTCCGTCTCGTCTGTGCCTTCCGACAGCCGCCGCTGCAATTCGCTTCGGCGCCGCCGCGGAGCGAAAAGATTCCACAGGACGACGGCGGCGGTCAGCGCGTAACTGGTCCAGATGAAGAAGGCGTATTTCGGATTCATCGGATCATGCGGCCGCAAAACGCTCTTTCACCCACCGCGCAGTCTTCTCGCGCCAAAGCACCTCATTCTGCATGCGCCGCAGCCAGTTTGCGCCAAAGAACAAATAGAAACCGGCAAGCGAACACAGCAGTGGCCAGAGCATCGGCTTGGCGATCTTCGGATCGGCGATACCCTGCACGCTGAGAATGGTTGACCCCTGATGCAGCGAATTCCACCATTGCACCGAGTAATGCACGATCGGCACGTTGACCACGCCGACCAGCGCCAGCCAGGCGCAGGCGCGTGCGGCGGTGCGGGCATCGGTATAGGCCTGATTGAGGCCGAGGATGCCGAGATAGAGGAACAGCAGCACGAGTTCCGAAGTCAGCCGCGCATCCCAGACCCAGTACGCGCCCCAGGTCGGCTTGCCCCAGAGCATGCCGGTGACCAGTGCCAAGGCGGTGAAGCTGGCGCCGATGGGTGCAGCCGACACCACCGCGATTTCCGCCAGCTTCATGCGCCAGATCAGTGCGACGCCGCCGGCGATCGCCATGATCGTGTAGATCGACAAACTGAGTGCCGCCGCCGGCACGTGAACATAAATGATGCGGAAGGCATCGCCCTGCTGGTAATCGGCCGGCGCGACGAACAGCCCGCCATAAACGCCGACGCCGATCAGGAGCAGCGACAGGCCGAGCAGCCACGGCACAACGACATCCGCGAAACGGTAGAAGGTCGGCGGCGAGGCCAGTTGGTGAAACCAGGTCCACATGGGGGCGGAGGCGTGTCTGGAACGGCGAAACCGATGAGGGTGAAAATCTTGCGTCGGTGGCGCAAGTTTACCTCAGGCCATGCCAAGTCAGACTTGCGGACCGCAGACAAAATTCCCTTCAGCGGTACTCCCGTTGGCCGCGACCGCGCGGCAGGCGGCGATCAGTGCTTGCCCGGCGACAGTGCGACTCCACGACGCTCGTGCGTGATGTAGGTGATGAGCGCCACCATTTTCGGATCGTCCGCCGTCAGCGCCTTGCCCTCGAGCGGATTCTCGATGCACCAGTTCGCAACTTCCCAGAGCTGCACCACGCGCCCGACCTGCTTCTGATACTTCGGATAGGTTTCGGGATGGGTGTTTGCAGCGTTGGGATGGCATTGCGCGCAAACCACGCCGTTGGTGCCGAGCTTCGAGTCAGTGAACAGGTCACGGCCCTGCTTGACCACGCTGAGATAGCCCTCGTCCCAACGCGCGAGATCGGCCTTGGTGAACGGATCGGCCTGCGCCGGAACCGGCATCGCAAGGATGAAAAACGCCGCAGCGCCCGCTGCCAGCAAGACTTCTTTCAGTTTCATCGGATCGTTCCCGGATTCAGTAGTGTGTCTGCGGCGGAGTCTGCTTCGTCGGCAGCTGATAGTTGAGATCAAGGGGCCTCCCGGCCTTCGCGTCGTAAGCAACCACGCGACTCTCGTTCTCCGGCAGCGTGTAGTGCACGGCGGGCTTGCCGCTGGCGATATCGATGAACTGCCAGCCGGTGGCATCGCGCTCGAAGAACGGATCGGCGCGGTTCATCTTGACGGTGAGCTTGGGCAGATACGACGGCGCCTGCGCGTAGTCCGCCGGATACGGCCAGGGCCAGGCGGTGGCCATCGCCGAGTTGAAGCTGATGTTGCCGATCTGGTTGTACTGGATCTGGTGCACGTGGCCGTAAATCACGTTGACCTTCTTGAACGGCTGCAGCAGCGCCTGCACCAGTTCGGCATCGTCGGTCCAGAAATTCCAGTTCTTGAAAATTTTCTGCAACGGCGAATGCGACATCACGACCAGCGGCGTGTCGTGGCTCACCTTGGCCAGATCGGCTTTCAGCCAGGCACGCTGCTTGTCGCCGACCATGAATGGCGAGCCGTTAGGGTTGTCGAGGCCGGCCATCTGGTTCATGCGCTCTTCGGGCGAAGGCCAGCGTTTGAAGGTCCATTCGTCGGTCGTCAGGATCGAATTCAGCACGACGAAGTGCACGCCCTTGTGATCGAAGCTGTAATGCTGGGGGCCGAGCTGGCTCGACCAGTATTCGCCGAGGTCGAGGTAGTAATCGTGCTCGCCCATCACGAAATATTTCTTCTCGCGCAGGCCGGACAGAATCTCCAGCCCGTGGTCGATCTCTTCTTTTTTCCCGAGCTGCGCAATGTCGCCGCCAAAGATCACGAAGTCCGGGCGCGGCTCCAGTAGATTGCACTCGGCCACCGCGCGGATCAGGCCGCGGTCCCAGTTGCGCACAAACTGCGTGCCCTTGATCTGCTGGATGTGCGAGTCGGAGATGTACGCGAACGTGAAGTTCTGGGTGCTGTCGGCATACGCCAGTTCGATCAGGCTGACCGGCAGCGTAGTGCCAGCGAGCACCTTCCCGGCGCCTTTCAGAAAGCCACGACGATTCATCGGGTTCATTGGTTGTCTGCCCTTTGCTGCACCGCAAATTCGGGACTGGTCAGCGTCTTCAGGAATTCGACCAGATCGGCCTTCTGCTTGTCGTCGAGTTTCAGCGGCCGGATGCCGCCGCTCTGGTAATCGTTGACCGGGTCTTCGTCCTTGACCTTGCCGCCCTTGTTGTAGAACTCGACCACGTCTTCGAGCTTCGCGAGGCTGCCGTCGTGCATGTAAGGCGCGGTGCGCTCGACGTTGCGCAGCGTCGGCGTCTTGAACGCGCCGAGATCGGTCCAGGCATCGTTGACCGCGAAGCGTCCGAGTTCGGACGACTTTGCATCGGCCAGCACCGCCTCGTCGACTTTCACGCCGCGCTGCTTGCTCGACGAAAACGCCACGGCGAACCGCCGCGCGTCGTCGCCGATCCTCTGGAAGCCGACGTTGATATTGTGGAAGCGGTTGTCGGTGAACAAGGCATCGTTCTGGGAGATCACGTGGCAGGAGACACAACGTCCCTGGCCGATGTAGACCTTGTAGCCGCGTTGCGCCGACTCGCTGATTGCGGTCTTCTCGCCGGCGAAATACCAGTGATCGAACGGCGAGTTGCCGGAGATGATCGTGCGCTCGAACGCCGCCATCGCCTGGCTGACCTGCAACAAGCCAACCGCGTTGCCGCTGACACCGAACGCGTCCTTGAACAGCGTCTGGTATTCCGGATCGTTGCGCACCAGCGCAAGCAGCGGCGCGTAATTTTCGGGCAATCCCATTTCGATCGGGTTGATCAGGGGTTGTGTCGCCTGCCGCTCCAGCGTCGGTTCGCGCCCATCCCAGAACATGCGCTCGAAAAACGCGGCGTTGATGATCGTCGGCGCATTGCGTGTGCCGCGCAGTTTGTGGATGCCCTCCGACGTTTTCAGCGGACTGTCAGTGAAGGCCTTGTCCGGGTCGTGGCAGGTCGCACAGCTCACCTCGCCGGTCATGCTGAAGCGCTTGTCCTTGAACAGTTTGTCGCCGAGTTTCACCTTAACCGCCGACTGCGGGTTGTCTGCCGGAATCGGCAAGGGTGGCAGGCCCAGTGCCGGCGGACCCGCCTGCGCCACGCAAAAAAGCTGCATCAACAGCACGCCCGTCAGCGTCCGTCCGAACGTCATGAGTCTTCTCCTCTTCATCGCGACGATGCGCGGGGTCATCCCCCGACTTTAAATTTGTTGCACCGAATTTATGCCGCCGGATCGGTCATTCCCAATTGTTTATTCCAATGGCCTGCGCATCGAGAGTCGATACCGCAGCACTATCCTCCTCAAAGAAATTTTTGTCTTTACCCCAGCGGCGCGCGCGCTGACAATCAATGTTGTCGATTGGTCAACAGAAAGGGAAGCGACGTGAATTTGAGAACGCTCGAATACGTCATCGCAGTCGCCGATCTTGGGCATTTCAGTCGCGCTGCGGAACGCTGCAACGTTTCGCAGCCGACCTTGAGCCTGCAAATCCGCAGCCTCGAGACACAGCTCGGCGTCGAACTGTTCCAGCGTAGTGGTCACCCGGTGCAATTGACGCCGGTCGGACAGCGATTGATCGGCCTGATCCGCGATGCGACGCAGGACGTCTCACAAATCAAGATGCTTGCGCGGACGCTGCGACCCCTCGTCCCGGTGAGCGCAGGCTAATCGACTGCGTTACGTAGCGCCCCGGCCGCAGCGAGTGGCAACAGCGTGATCGACAGCATCAGCAGTGCGCCCAGAAAATAAAGTGGTGCATCGGATGGCAAGCCGGCCGCCGCCGCACGCACGGCACCGCCGCCGAAGATCACCGCCGGCGTCATCAACGGCAACACGAGGATCGGCAGGAGAATGCCGGCGCGCGGAGCGCCCACCGTGAGCGCCGCCGCGAAGCCACCCGTGAACATCAGGGTCGGCGTGCCGAGCAGCAAACTCAGCGTGAGAACTCGCACCGGTTCGTCGGCGAGGCCCAAACCGTAGCCTAACAACGGGGCTGCAAGCACCAGCGGGGCTGCGGTCAGCAGCCAGTGCGCCGCGAACTTGGCGCCGATCAGCAGGGCCAGGGGCGCATCGGCCATCAGGAGTTGTTCGAGCCAGCCATCGTCGAGGTCGCCACGGAACAGGCGCTCGACGCCGAGCAGTGCAGCGAGCAGTGCACCGACCCAGACGATGGCCGGCGCGAAGGTCGTCAACGCCGGATCCTGCGGCGCCACACCGAGCGGAAACAGCAACGCCACGATGCCATAGAACACCAGCGGCTGAGTCCATTCGGCGGGCCGGCGCAGTGCAATGCGCAGCTCGCGCCGGAAGACCGTCGAGACCGCTGTCATCGTACTCATGCGTGGAGCCGCAGCACACGCAGCTGAGGAACTTCGCCGGGCAAAGACTGGTGGCTGGTGACGACCGCCGCGCCGCCGTCGGCGACATGCGCTGAGAGAAGCTGCGCGAATACGGCGAGTCCTTCGGCATCGAGCCCGGCCAACGGCTCGTCGAGAAACCACCACGGCCTTTGCACCGCCACCAGTCGTGCGAGTGCCGCGCGCCGCCGCTGGCCGGTCGACAACAATCCGCAGTGACGCTGTGCCTGCGCTTTCAGCCCGGCCTGTGCCAGCGCCTCTTTCGGTGCTGCGATGTGCAGGCCGTTGAGGCCGCCCCAGCACTCGAGATTCTCCAGCGGCGACAGCGCTGGGTTCAGTCCATTCTTGTGGCCTAGCCAATGCCGCTGCGCCGCTTCGGGCCGGCCTTCGACCGTGCCGGACTCGGGCTGGCGCAGGCCGCACAGCACTTCGAGTACGGAGGTCTTGCCGGCGCCGTTGCGCCCTTGCAGGTGCAGCACTTCGCCCGCCCCGATTGCGAAGCTCAGCCCGGTGACGACAGTACGGTCGCCACGGACGACGGCGAGTTGATTGACTTGCAGCTTGGGCATGCGAATCGCGCGGACGAAGTCGCCGGATTCTACGGGAACGCTTCGCGCGGCATCGTAGCCGCAGCACAACGTGCGAAAATAGGGTGAATCCCTGCTCCGGAAATACCGACGCTTGACCGCCCAGATCATCGACGGCAAAGCCGTAGCCGCTATCGTCCAGGCCCGCGTGGGCCAAGCCGTCGCCGCGCGCATTGCCGGCGGCCTCCCTGCACCGACCCTTGCAACGGTGCTGGTCGGCACCGATCCGGCCTCCGAGATCTATGTGCGCAACAAGCGCCGCAGCTGTGTCGAGGTCGGCGTGAATTCGGTGCCGATCCAGTTCGAGGCCGACATCACGCAGCAGACGCTGATGGCGGCGATCGACCGGCTCAACGCCGACGACACGGTCGACGGCATCCTCGTGCAGTTCCCGCTGCCGAAACATCTCGACAGCCGCGAAGTCATCGAGGGCATTCGTCCGGACAAGGATGTCGACGGGTTCCATCCTTACAACCTCGGTCGCCTCGCGCAGAAGCTGCCAACCCTGCGGCCGTGCACGCCCTACGGCTGCATGGAACTGCTGCTGAGCACCGGCGTGAACCTGGCCGGAAAACGCGCGCTGGTCGTCGGCGCGAGCAACCACGTCGGCCGGCCGATGATGCTGGAACTGCTGCTGGCGGGCGCCACGCCGACCATCACGCACAGTCGCACACGCGATCTCGCGGACGAAGTCGCGCGCGCCGAAATTCTCGTCGTCGGCGTCGGTATCCCGAACATGGTCAAGGGCGCCTGGGTCCGTGGAGGCGCCATCGTGATCGATATCGGCATCAACCGGCTCGACACCGGCAAGCTTTGCGGCGATGTCGAGTTCGAAGTCGCGAAGCAGCGGGCCGCGTGGATCACGCCGGTGCCGGGCGGCGTCGGGCCGATTATGTACAGCGATTTCCAGTCATCGCCGCCAAACGCGATGTTGGTGGCGTGATGCCCCGGCGTTTTGATGCGGACGATGGGTTTTCCCGAGGGATCGTGTACCCAGATGCCGCCGGGCGCGGTACACCACACGTTGCCGGCAACATCACATTTCATGCCGTCGGGCACGCCGCGTTCCGGGCCGGTGTACTGATGGAAAATGCGCGCTTTGCCGACCGTGCCGTCTGCGTTCACGTCATAGGCGCGAATCACCCGTTCACGGCTGCAGTTTACGTAGAGGATTTTTTCGTCGGGC
>JAYWBB010000012.1:0-8028 GCA_043781855.1 Nevskia sp.
TGAGAGACTCTCAACTTGAGAGCGATCACAGCTTGAAAGTCCCTCACCCCTCTCCCTTCTCTCGAAGGGAGAGGGGAGACAAGAATCAATCTTCAGAAGCAGGAGGCGTCATGCAATTCACGCACGAACATCAATCGATCTACGACACCACGAAGAAGTTCGTCGAGACCGAGATCAATCCCAACCTCAAGGTCTGGGAAAAAGAGGGTTTCTGGCCGGCGCACGAGGTGCTCAAGAAAATGGGCGACCTCGGCCTGCTCGGCATCAACAAGCCCGAGAGTGTCGGCGGGCTCGGGCTCGATTACTCCTACCAGGTCGCGTTCGCGGAAGCGCTGGGTTTCTGCGCGAGCGGCTCGCTGCCGATGGCGATCGGCGTGCAGACCGATATGGCGACTCCGGCGCTCGCACGTTTCGGCTCGGATTACGTGAAAGAGACCTATCTGAAACCGGCAGTGGCTGGCGACATGGTCGCGGCGATTGCGGTCAGCGAGCCGGGCGCGGGTTCGGATGTCGCCGCCATCAAGACTACGGCGCGCCGCGTCGGCGACGACTACGTGATCTCCGGCTCGAAGATGTGGATCACCAACGGCGCGCAGGCCGACTGGGCCTGTACGCTGGTCAACACCGGCGACCCCGGTGTTGATCGTCACGGCAGCAAATCGCTGATTGTCATCCCGCTCGATGCCAAGGGTGTCGACCGTAAACAGAAGCTCGACAAGCTTGGCCAGCGCGCCAGCGATACGGCGCTGATCTTTTTCGACGACGTGAAAGTGCCGGCGCGCAACCTGATCGGCGCGGAAGGCAAGGGCTTCGCGTACCAGATGCAGCAGTTCCAGGAGGAGCGGGTGTTCCTGTCGGTGAGCATCATTGCGGCGATGGAGCGCGTGATCGACGATACCGTCGACTACACACGGAACCGCCAGGCTTTCGGCCAGAGCGTGCTCGACAATCAATATGTCCACTTCCGGCTTTCGGAACTGAAAACCGAAGTGGAGGCATTGCGTGCGCTGACCTATCGGGCGACGGATGAAATGCTGGCCGGGCGCGACGCCTCTCTGCTCGCGTCGATGGCCAAGCTCAAAAGTGGACGGCTGGCGCGCGAAGTCACCGATTCCTGTCTCCAGTTCTGGGGTGGACAGGGTTACATGTGGGAGTCGAGCGTTGCGCAGTTCTACCGCGATCTGCGTCTGCACTCCATTGGCGGCGGCGCCGATGAAGTGATGCTCAGCATCATCTCCAAGCGGCTCGGTTACGGCGGCAAGCGGAAGGCGGGATGACCGCTGGATGACTGGAATCGTGAATTTTCCGGAAACCGGAAGCCTGCTGACGGCTTTCTCTGGTGGCGTCCTGCGCGTGACCCTGAATCGACCTGCAGCGCGCAACGCCATGACGCGCGAACTGGTGCGGGAACTTTTGTCTGTCTTCGCTGCGGTACGCGATTCGCGCGAGGTCCGCGCGATCGTGCTGCGTGGCGCTGGCGGGCATTTCTGCGCCGGCGGCGATATGAAGGAAATGCTGGCGGGCGGTTTGCAGAAGCCGGTGGACGGGGTCGATCCGGTCGTCGAAAACTCGCGTGTCCTTGGCGAAATGCTGCGGCAGGTGAGCCGTGCGCCGCAGGTGGTGATCGCCATCTGCGAGGGCGCAGTGCTCGGCGGCGGCTTCGGGCTGGCCTGCGTGTCCGATATCGCGTTCGCGAAAGTCGACGCGAAATTCGGCCTGCCGGAAACCACGCGCGGTCTGCCGCCAGCACAGATCGCGCCCTTCGTGGTCGAACGCATCGGCCTCACGGCGGCACGCCGGCTCTGCCTCACCGGGGCACAGTTCGATGGCGTGGAAGCCTTGCGACTCGGCGTCGTCCACGAGAGCTTCATTGACGAAGCCGAACTGGCGACGCGCCTCGAAAAGACCTTGAAACAGGTGCTGAACTGCGCGCCCGGCGCCAATGCCATGACCAAGGAAATCATTCTCGACGTCGCGCGAAACGACCCGGATTTCGTGCTCGACGCCGCCGCCCGAAAATTTGCTGCCGCTGTTCGTGGTACTGAAGCGCCTGAGGGCATCGCTGCCTTCATGCAGAAACGCCTACCCCAATGGACGACCCCAAGATGAGCCGCTTGAAACTTTACTGCCTGGTGATTTCCTCGCTCCTTGTCACGGCCTGTTCGGAAAAGAAGGCGCCCGAGACTGCGGCCCCTGCGGAGGCGCCGAAGACAGTCGTCGCGCCGGCAGCGGTCACGCCGTCCGCGCCTGCGCCCGCCCCCGCAACTGCAGCGCCGTCCGGTGATGCGAAGGAAACCGGCATCCGCAATTTTGTCTGCGGCCCCAAACTGAAACTCGAGGTCCATGACTTCGATGATGGCTCGGCCCGCGTGTCGATCAATAGTCTGGTGCACACGCTGCGGCCGGCCAACGTCGAGCAGGGCAGCCTGTATCAGGGCGACAACGTCGGCCTGCGCATCGTCGATGGCGTGGCTACCGCCTCCGAAAACGGGATCGTGCTTTTCTCCGGGTGCAAGGCGCAGCCGGGATGATTCCAGGCGCCGACCACAGATCGCAACCGGTTATGGATGGAGCAGGCCTTTGATGAAGCGTTTCAGTAAAGTGCTCGTCGCCAATCGCGGCGAGATCGCGGTGCGCGTGATTCGCGGCGCAAAGGAGCAGGGCTACCGGACCGTCGCGGTCTATAGCGACGCCGATGCCGACGCGCTGCACGTCAGGCTCGCCGACGAAGCCGTGCGCATCGGTCCGGCTTCGGCGAAGGAATCGTATCTCGTCATCGAGAACATCCTCGCCGCCGCGAAAATCTGCGGGGCGCAGGCCATCCACCCGGGCTACGGCTTCCTGTCCGAGCGCGCCGACTTCGCCACCGCCGTTCAGGCCGCCGGCCTGGTCTTCATCGGCCCCGATCCCGCGTCGATCGAGGCGATGGGCAACAAGAGTGCTTCGAAAATCCGCATGATCGCGGCGGGCGTGCCTTGCGTGCCGGGCTATCAGGGCGACGATCAGGCCGACGAGACGCTGATCGCGGAATCGAAAAAAGTAGGTCTTCCGGTCATGGTCAAGGCGGCGGCCGGTGGCGGCGGACGCGGCATGCGCCTGGTATTCGATAAAGCGAAGTTGGGCGAGAACATCCGCTCGGCGCGCTCGGAGGCGAGCAATGCCTTCGGCAGCGGCCAGCTCCTGATCGAGAAGGCCGTAGTCGATGCGCGTCATGTCGAGATCCAGATTTTCGGCGACCGGCACGGCAATGTCGTCCACTTCGGCGAGCGCGACTGCTCGATCCAGCGCCGCAACCAGAAGGTCGTCGAAGAAGCGCCGTCACCGGCAGTCGACGATGCGCTGCGACTGAAGATGGGGGCGGCGGCGGTCGCGGCGGCGAAGGCGGTGGCTTACGTCGGCGCCGGCACGGTGGAGTTCCTGCTCGGAGCCGACGGACAGTTTTATTTCCTCGAGATGAACACGCGCTTGCAGGTGGAGCATCCGGTCACGGAGATGGTCTACGGTGTCGATCTCGTTGCCTGGCAGCTGCGCATCGCGCAGGGCGAGCGGCTGCCAATGTCGCAGGAGGAAATTCTCGACAATCGCTTCGGGCACGCGATCGAAGTGCGCCTCTGTGCCGAAGACCCGCGTCAGAATTATCTGCCGCAGACCGGCGATGTACTGCAATGGACGGCGCCGGCCGGCGAGGGCATCCGCGTCGATACCTATCTTGAAAGCGGACGGCAAATCAGCCCGTTCTACGATTCGATGCAGGCCAAGATCATCGCCTGGGGCGAGGATCGCGAAACCGCGCGCACTCGGCTCATGAAGGCGCTGGCCGACACCTCGCTGCTCGGTGTTGTCTCGAACAAGGATTATCTCGGCGCAATTCTCGCGACCGACGTTTTCGCATCCGGCGAATTCAGCACTGCGTTCGTCGGCCAGCACTTTCCGCAGGAGACGATCGCGAGCGCCAAGCCTGCGGCTCTGCAGGTACTGCTCGCGGCGGTTGCGCTATACCTCGACGACGCCTTGCGCCTTGCCGGTGCGCACGGTCTCGCCGCGGAGATGCTGGGCTGGCACAGCTCGCACGATTCGCCGGCCGATTTCCGGCTGCGTTGGCGCGAAACCGAATACGAGCTTGAGGTGCTGGCACTCGATGGTCATCGCTTCCGGGCGGCAGTCGGCGACGCGACGCTCGAACTCGATGTCAGTGCGGCGCAACGCGGCAGCTTCCGTTATCGAATCGGCGACGTGCAGGGCAGCGCACGCTACGCGCGCGACGGCGACACGCTCTGGCTGACGGCGGAGGGGTCGACGGAGGCCTTCGTCGATCGCACCTACGCGCCGGCCGAAACCACTGCCGCCGGTTCCGATGGCCGCATCACCGCGCACAGCGACGGCAAGATCGTGGCGGTGCACGTCAAGGCGGGTGATGTGGTTGTCAAAGGCCAGACGCTGGCCGTGCTCGAGGCGATGAAGATGGAATTCCAGCTGGCGGCGCCGGTGGCGGGAACGGTCGAAGCGGTCAGTGTTGCAGCCGGCGAGCAGGTCAAGGGACGTCAGCTGCTGTTTCAACTCAAGCCAGACGTTTAAGTGCTTTCGCAGCCTGAGGTATCAAACCGAACACGCTGAACTGACTGAAGTAACTTTTTTGAACCTTCGTTGTTGCACTGCGGTCTGAGCGATGCAGTCCATCTCGATATGGGCCGCAGAGTGCCCTCTGGCACCGCCCGCCCGGCGGTATCCGTGGGAGTGTTTCAAACCCCAGATAGAAGGAATCAAAATAATGAAACAGCAGATATCCCGCCCGTTGCGTTCGGTCGCCGTGATGTCTTTGCTAGGGTCCCTGCCGGCGATCGCTTTTGCTGGTGACGGTGGATACCTCGGCATCGAAGGTGGATACAACTATCAGAATTCGCAGAATCTCCGCACCAGTCCTAGCCCTGGCCTCAGCGACAAGTTCGACTCGGGCTTTGTCGGCGGCCTGACGTTCGGCTACGCATCGAAGTACGGCTTCCGTCCGGAGCTTGAACTCGACTACCGTCGCAATGACGTCCGCAAGCTGATCTCACCGCTTGGCGCCACGACCGATGTCAGCGGCTACGACAACGCTTACACCGGCTTCGGCAACCTCTGGTACGACTTCAAGCGACCGACCGGCCTGTTTCACGTCGTGCATCCTTATATTGGTGGCGGCGTTGGCGCGGCGCGTGTCGGCATTCGCGATCTCAAGGTGGCGGGTGTGCAACAAATCAGGGATTTCGATACCGTTTTCGCCTATCAAGGCGGCGCCGGTGTCGGCTTCGATGTGACCCCGCATCTGAGCACATCCATCGATTATCGCTTCGTCGAAACCCGCCCCGGCGATTTCAATGGCGCCGGCGGCAACAACGTGCGCGCGCGCTACCGCGCGAACTCGGCGCTGCTCGGTGTCCGGTATTCGTTCGGTGGTGAAAAGCCGGCGGCGACGTCGCCTCCGCCCTCGCCGCCCCCGCCGCCGGTGGCTGCCTACGTCCCGCCGCCGCCCCCGCCGCCGGTCGATACCGACGGTGATGGCGTCAACGACGACCTCGACAAGTGCCCCGGCACGCCGAAGGGCTTCAAGGTCGATGTCGATGGCTGCATCATCGAGCAGACCGTGGTTCTTCGCGCAGTGAACTTCGAGTTCAACTCTGATCGCCTGACGGCACCGGCGCAGGAAACGCTGAACGAAGTCGCCAAGGCGTTGATCGGCCAGCCGTCGCTGAACGTTCAGATTGACGGGTACACCGACTCGAAGGGTTCGGACGCCTACAACCTGGCCCTGTCTCGCAAGCGTGCAGCAGCTGTGCGGACCTACCTGGTCACCAATGGCGTAAGCGGCACGAATCTGGTCTCGAAGGGCTTCGGCGAAGCAGCACCGATCGCCGGCAACGATACCGAGGAAGGCCGCGCCGAGAACCGCCGCGTCGAGTTCGTCGTGCTGAACAAGCCGGCGACGGTCAAGGTGCTGACCAAGGAATCGACCGAGAAGTCGAAAGCCGCAGCCGGCAACAGCGAGCCGAAGTTGAAGCGCAAGAAGAAGTAAGCGTCAGCGGTGCATGCAGCAGGCAAGGCGCCGGTGCGAAAGCTCCGGCGCCTTTTTCGTGGAGGGTGGGTTAGTAGCCGAGCTGTTTCGCCGCGAGATCTTTCATGACCTCCGATGCGCCGCCGCCGATCGAAAGCACTTTCGTTTCGCGGAAGATGCGCTCGACTTTAGCGCCGCGCAGATAGCCGGCGCCGCCGAAGATCTGCACGGCCTCGCCGGCAACCCGTTCCAGCGTCGAGGTCGCAAGGTTCTTCAGCAGGCAGACCTCGGCGACCGGCAATTGCATTTTCGAGATGCGCCAGCAGAGGATGTCGAGCTGGGCTTTCACGGCGTCAATCGCGGTCTTCATGTCGACCAGCTTGTGGCGGATCACCTGGCGCGCGATCAGCGGCTTGCCGAAGGTCTGGCGCTCGCGCGCATACGCGAGCGACTCCTCGTAGCAGACTTGCGCGGAGGCCCACGCCTGTGCCGCGAGCATGATCCGCTCATTGTTGAAGTTCATCACGATCGCCATGAAGTCGGCGTTCTCGGCGCCGATGCGGTTCGCGACCGGCACCCGGACGTTGTCGAAATAGAGTGTCGCGGTATCCGAACACCATCAGCCCATCTTCGCGAGCGGCGAGCGCGTGACGCCCCGCGTGCCGGATTCGATGACCAGGAGCGAAACGCCAGCGAGACCGGGTGCGCCGGTGCGCACCGCGACGGTCAGCAGGTCGGCCCGCATGCCGGAGGTGATGAAGGTCTTCGAGCCGTTGACGAGGTAGTGATCGCCGTCGCGCCGCGCACTCGTCCGCAGGTTCGCAACATCCGAGCCGCCGCCGGGCTCGGTGATCGCCAGTGCGGCGATCTTCTCCCCCGCGAGTACCGGCCGCAGGAATTTCTCCTTCTGCTCATGCGTGCCGGCATGAACGAGCGGCGGGCTCGCAATGCCATGGCTCAGCAGGCTCGCGATCAGGCCACCGCTGCCGGTGCGCGCCAGTTCCTCGATGCCGACGACGCTGAAAAACAGGTCCCGCACTTCGATACCGCCATACGCCTCGGGAAAACCCATGCCGATCAGCCCGACTTCGGCGGCTTTGCGATGTAATTCGCGCGGCAATTCACCCGCCGCCTCCCAAGCCTCGATGTTCGGTGCGCATTCGCGCTCGACGAAGCGCCGCACCTGCGCGCGGAAAGCCTCGTGATCCTCGGTATAGAACGGCGAGGCGACGTTGGGAGTGACCGCCTGGGTCATGGTGATGGCCGTCGTTTTGTCGGATGTCTCGGCAGACCCTACCGACTCGGCTAAGCTGACGCTACAACAATATTCCTTACACAAACCGCTCTTGCCGAGCCGGGGGAAACATGGCGTCGATTGCTGCGGAAAATCTGCCGCTTGCCCGCATCTATCACTGGGAGAAGGCGCGCGGGGGTCGCCCCTATCTGACGCAGCCGATGGGGAACGGCGTCGTCAAGACCTGGACCTGGAGTGCGGCGGTCGGCGAGGCGCGGCGGATTGCCGGCTGGCTGAAAGCGCACGGCGACGCGGCCGGCTGGGTTCCGGGTTCGACCATCGCCATCCTCTCGAAGAATTGCGCGCACTGGATCATGGCCGACTACGCGATCTGGATGGCCGGCTATGTCAGCGTGCCGCTCTATCCGACGCTGACCGCCAATTCCGTGCGGCAGATTCTCGAACACAGCGAGGCGAAGGCGGTCTTCGTCGGCAAGCTCGATGACTACGCGGCGCTGCGCGCCGGCATTCCCGACGGTGTCCTGCGCTTCGGCTGCGTGCTGTCGCTGCGGGATGATTTCGCGCAATGGGAAGACATCGTCGCCAACACGCCGCCGATGGCTGGCGAATCGCGGCGCCGCGGCGACGAACTCGCGACGATCATCTACACCTCCGGCACCACCGGCATCCCCAAGGGGGTCATGCTGACGCATCGCAACTTCGTCTCCAATGTCGAGGCGATTCGGCAGGCTCTCGCCGGCACGCT